>NZ_JBQRUM010000023.1:0-33396 GCF_053485795.1 Thalassotalea ganghwensis | reverse complement strand
CCTAACGCTTGCTTAACTGGCGCGAAATAGCAGGCTAAAGTCAGCGACGATGGAGCGCAAGCCTGCTAGTTTGCGTCCGTGGTTTAGGCACTTGTTAAGCCTCATTTACTTACGAGTTCCTTAATGCTTTTTACAACCAAGTCACTGTCATGAATATGCAAGAAGTGTTTTTCTGACTCCGAATATACAACTTGGCTATTTGTTGACAGGCTCTTGAAGTAACTATCAGCTTGACTATCAAGATCATCCATTTTCTTTGCTATATCGTCTGGGACAAATGGTGCGTCATAACGTTTTCCTGTGTTTTTTGAGCGAACTGTAATTATAGGTTTTGATCCAAAGGTTGAAGCATTCTTTAATTCTTCATAACTTTTCATGTGATCTACTTTTTCTGGTACTTTTTCAAATAAAGGATCAAGTACAGTTAGCTCAAAGTTCATCTGGCGCAGCAATTTCTTATTATCTGTATTAAATTCTTTTGGCCAACGTGTTCCCATTGTATAAAAATAGCCGAAAGTAGGCGGATCAATTAACACCACTCCAACCACCTCTTTTGGAAACTGATTGTTATATGAGTTTATAATATATGATCCATACGAATGGCCTGCAAAATAATAAGGGGCTTTAACATTTGCAGCTTGTAATAAGTTGCGTAGCCTTCTGGACATATCATTTACTGTAAATGGAACAGGGCCTTTTTCACTCTTTCCAAGGCCAGCACGATCGTATAAGCACACACTAAAAACGTTTTTTAACCGTTTTATGTTTTCTAGCCAAACCCCATCAGAACCAGAAAGACCGAAGCCTTGCTCAAGTATTAATTGAGGCTTATTATTTTCGTAGCATTCAAGATACAACTTAAACCCACCAACATCATATAGCCCTGACTTTGTTGGTTGTAACTCTTGCTCTGTACCTAGAACACCAAAGCTAATAAAAATTGAGAATAACCATATAATTAATTTCATTTAGACTCCATTCCCTCGATGAGGCTTAACGCCCCATTCAGGGGCTGATAATAGCTTGCTAAAATTGTGTAGCGAAGCGGAACCGAGCAAGCTATTAACAGTCCCACTTCTGCAATGGCTTGTTATGTAACTACAAAGTGCCTACACAACCAATAAACCTTTTAGCCAGTGATGCGACCGTATCTTTATCAGTAAACATTCTACTTTCTTTACCGAATACACTTTCTGAGCACATGTTTTTAAAACTTTCTAACTTATTCAAACAAGAACTTGTTGTTTCACCTAATGGCTGCTGAAAGCTTGTATCATTACACAAAGTAGCTGCGAACTCGGTTGCTCCAACTAGTATCTCTTCTGTACTAACTGGTGATGATTTTAATTTAATATAAATATCACGGTGTGATTTAACTTCAAATTGAGAAGTTGAAATGTCTTTATTATCATAAAGATAATACCCACTTACAATGACTATTAGCCAAACAAAATACTTCATAAATTTTCCTTATAATGACAGCTAAATGCTGACTCCTTAGTTACATAACGCCTCATTAAGAGGTTAAAAATAGTTGGTTAAAATAAGCGACGAAGGAGCAAAAACCAACTGTTTTTTGTCCAGCTTTAATGACTTGTTAGCAGTACTTACTTGATGCTGCTAGTTATTTTATTTATTTCAGCGGACATCTCTTGCTGTATTACCGGCCTCAGCTTTAAGAACTTAGCATAAGCTGGATGATCTAATATTTCAGAAATTTCCACTAGTTCGTCTGCGGTAAAATGTTTAATGTAAATACCTTGAATCTTACCGATAAATTCATCTGAATTAAAAAGCTTTAATAATTTGGTAGCGTATTCACTTGATTCTTTCTCTGTGTAACCACCAGAAGTAAACACTTTGGTTAAAGATTCCTTTGTATAAGCGGAAGAAGATTTTTCAAATATACTTTTGGCTGCCTGCTTTGCTTGCTCGGAATCTACAGCATAAGAGCTATGAGAAATGATTAATAAAAGGAATATAAGCTTACGCATGTGATTGACCTCCTTGTACTGCTAACGCCGCAATATGGGGCGTATTAAGCTTGGCTATAATTAGCGAAGAATGAGCGCCAGCCAAGCTTTAGACGTCCCATTTATAATTGCCTTGTTATGTGTTTTTAACACCACACTTTATTAATAAAGTTTTTACTAACCAATAAGATACATAAACACCAAAACCATACACTAACACAAAAGTAAAATGAAAATAATGTTCAGAAAGGTTAGTGAACAAGTTAAATTTATAATCAACTGCAACAGCAATAAATGAAGAAAAAGCTGCGAATGACATAGTTTTTTTGTAAACCCATGAAGCAACTAAAGCTATTAACATTGACAACAACCCCAGAGGGAAAATAGTTTGATAAAACTGAAAGAGCAATGAAAAATTTGGTGCGAATGGGTAAATAATGTCGTCATATTCAGGCAGTAATATTGATCCCAAGAATAACCCTATAAACGCGCTAACTAGAATCGCTAAATATTGAATTTTACTCATTCTTCCCTAAACACATAACGCCCTAATAATGGGCAAATTTCAGTTGGTTAAAATAAGCGACGCAGGAGCAAAAACCAACTGTTATTTGTCCTGATTTATTTGCTTGTTAGTTTTCCGACTCACTACATCACTGGGAGAACCGTCCAGCCAAATACCATCCTCTCTAAGCTTTTTTGAATAAGAGCATTTAGAGTAATATTTTATACCTTGATAAGTAAACTTTACCCCAAAATGTTCTTGATGTTCTGTTATAGATAAAAGCTCATAACCTTCTGAGTGCATCGTATCTGCTATGAATTTATATAACCGCTTTCGACCAAAGTAATTAAAAGTTGGTACAGCTATACAAGTTAATAAAACCAAAACAGTAATTGATTGAAAAAACCAATCAGGTAAAAACTGAAACACAATAATTATGAACAGCAGCGAGCAAATGAAGATTATTTTACGCCGCATACTTAACCCCAACTCCATGGAAAACTAACGCTTATTATCGAGAAGTACACTTTTGCATTTTGTGTAAATCAAAATCAAAGTTAAACGCATCGATAATAATATATTGATTTATATTGAAATATTCCATCACATTAATTCATTCCATGCAAACGAATTAAAAAACAAAGCGAGACGTTATTTAACGAGACTTACATTACTTCCTATTAAATCAAAATTACTGATGAATTTTATTATTAATATTAGCGGCTTATGATTTGTTAAAAAACAAAGCGAGCGTGGTTTAACTTATATAGCAGGAAGCGAAAGTTAGCATTTTAGAAAACCTGAATCATACCTGTATATATATACAGTCGTTATTATTGGAAAGTATCTCATGGTTAAATCACCATTTTTCGAACCTATTCGAAATACGTTAAGAATTAAACGGTATCATTTAAAAGCTGAAAAAGCTTATTTGTACTGAGTAAAACGCTTTATCTTTTTTCTTTCTAGAAGCCACCTTAAGGTTAAAATTTAACCGCAAGGTTTCAAATTAAATTAGGCATAGAGGTTACTAATTTTAAAGGTCTACTCTCGGGCAATTATTACTAACAGCTTAGTTAGTTCAAAGGTTCGCTTTTCGCTTGGAATATAACGCAGTGCCTTTCCATAAGAGTGAGTCATTCAACGGAGTCTATTTTTAATATGAAGCCAAGTAAGTTTAGCAATACTCATTGGCATTATTCTCCCCTCTTAAAATAACGCCTTAACTAAAACTGTTGTCTATTTTACTTTACCAAAACCTAAACCTTGTGGTTAAATACTGCTCGCTTTACAAAAATGTAACAGATGGAACTTTACTATGAACAATCATCAAACCAAGGAGCAGGTTTCGCTTCGCTTTCACGGCTCAACGTCAGAATACTTTGGCATATGGATCGTTAACGTTTTACTTTCAATTGTCACTTTAGGTATTTATTCCGCTTGGGCCAAAGTAAGAAATTTGCGCTATTTCTACGGTAATACCGAACTGAATAATCATCGATTTAATTACTTAGCCGAACCATTACAAATTTTAAAAGGTAGAATTATCGCCGTATTAATTTTTGCCTCTTATATGTTTCTCTCGTCCTTATATCCACTTGCGGGGATAGCATTTGCTATCGCTTTTTTCTTTTTAACGCCTTTTCTAATTTGTGCAAGTCTGCGCTTTAATAGCCGAATGACCAGCTACCAAAATGTCCGTTTTGACTTCACGGGTAAATATGGCGACGCATTGATTACTTTTATTTTATTACCAATTATGAGTGCTTTTACCCTGTATTTAGCACTACCATGGGTTTTAAAGAAAATGGATGAGTTTCTGGTTTCGAATTTACGTTATGGCGATAAAGCTTTTAAGCCTGAGCTTGACACCGGTTACTACTACAAAACAGCACTGATAGTTTTAGCGGTTATTGTTGCAATGATTTTTATTATTGCTTTTAGTGGCGGCATTGCATTAGTCGGTTCAGGAAAAGAAGCAAACCCATTAGCATTTGCCGTCATTGGCGTTATGTACGTTATATTATTTACCCTCATCCAAGCGGTGTATAGCGCTAGAATTCGTAATCATATCTTTAAAAATACGGAACTTGACGGAATTGCTGACTTTGACTCGCATATCAAAGCGACTAGCTTAGTTTTCTTGCAGTTAACTAACTTATTGGCGTTAATCTGTACTTTTGGCTTAGCTTTACCTTGGGTAAAAATTAGAACCATGCATTTTTTCGTTTCAAGAACCGATGTTTTTGCATTTGAAAACCACCAACACGCAATCGATCAAATTCAGCATAGTCCTAATGCGTTAACTGAGGAGCTATCTGAAGTTTTTGACATAGATGTTGCATTAACCTAATGAGCTACAGTGAAATAAAGGGCGTATATCATACGCCCGCTAGTTCGATATCTCAGCAAGTTGTACTCGATGTAATCGGCGAAAGTGTGTTAATTAAAGATGCGATCAGCAAAACGCTTTTGTTGACATTGCCCCTATCGACTATCAAGCTCAGCCCTGCGATCGGCTCAATACCGCGGGAGTTTTCTCTAGAAGATGGCGCTAAGGTAGTTATTTTGGCGGATGAAAACCTTGAAAGGTTATCCCGTAATCAAAGTAAAACAAACAACCTACTTCATGCTATCGAACAACATCGTACTTTGTGGTTGGTGTCACTGTTACTCATACCGATTTGCATTTATATGTTAACCGCTCATCTTATTCCCGCAGCAGCTCACTCTGTGGTGAAATGGCTGCCGGAACCTGTGAAATATCAAATAGACAATCAGAGCATGTCTATTCTTGAAAAATCACTACTAACGCAAAGTCATTTAAGTTTAGATACCAAAGCCAAAGTGAGTCATCAATGGAATGAGTTAGTCTCAATAGTGCGGACCAACCATCAGCAATATAAATTATTGTTTCGTAACAGTCATACGCTTGGCGCAAATGCCTTTGCTCTTCCTGGTGGTACCGTTGTCATCACAGATCAATTTGTTAACTTACTGAAAGATTCACCTGATGCAATTGTTGCGGTCTTACTGCACGAAATTGGCCATGTTGAACACAACCATGGTTTACAATTAATGACCGAATCCATTGCGACATCATTAATGCTAACGTATTTTTTGGGGGACCTAAATGACTTAGCTGAAGTGGTTAGTGGAACCGCACTAACACTGATTCAAAATAGCTTTTCACGTGATTTGGAGCGTCAAGCCGATAGTTACGCTAGAGACAAACTGATTGAGCTTGGAAAATCACCAGCCGCTTTGGCAATTGCCTTAAAACGTATTTCAGAAGACTCTGAAGTACAAGACCATCTCATTAACGAGTATTTAAGCTCTCATCCTTTATTAGAAGAACGCCTAAAGAACGCCCTTTATGTGAAACCTGAGGAAGCACACTAACTCAAATTTTCGATAAGAGCTGTTGATATTTATCAAATTTATCAGGTAATTTTTGCTGCTCGTAAAGGTAAGTTAGCTGCTTAAGCACTTTTCTTAAGTAGCTTGGCGAAACAAATTCTCGCTGGCTCAAGATGTCATAGCTCGATAATAACAATACTTCCGCTTGGCTCGTTTCATTTTTAATCATATGAACTTTAGCTTTAATAGTTTGTGCTAATGCTATCAAGGTATGCCCTTCGCCGACGGTTTGATTTAACGTGTCTAACGCTTCACTAGACAAGGTCATTGCTTGCTCAACTTCATTAATGCCAAGTAGCGCCTCAGCCAGATCAAACTGACTTATCCCAACACTAGGGTGCATACGCCCAGTTAATGCGACTTTAATTGCTAAAGCCTTACGGTGAATAGGTATCGCTTTTTCAAATTCAAAACGTTCGACTAACCATCGAGCGTAAGTAGACATATACTTAGCAACATCACTATGCTGCTCTCCGAGTGTTTTGCTCGCCATATCAATGGCTTGTTTTATCGTTTGTTCAGCCTCTTGGTTTTTGCCCATATCCTTTAATAAGAAGGCCAAATTATTGAGTGCTTTCGCCAGCTCTGGGTGCTCCCCTTGATGCACGGTAGCGAGAATGGTTATTGCTTCTCTATTATGGTGCTCTGACAATGTTAACTCACCATTTTTATTCAATACCATCGCTAAACTCATATGAACACTAGCAACATTAGGATGCGCTTCGCCATACAATGCTTTCATCATAACTAGCGCTTCATCGTAGTATTGCTGAGCTTTCTTATAGTTACCGGTATATTCATAAAGTAAGGCGAGGTTGGCGATATTTTCCGCCAACACAGGATGCGGCGCTTGTACAAAAATTTGTTTAAAACGCGTTAAAGAAGCGGTTAAGTATTGCTCAGCCTGTTCGTATTTACCCTGGTCAAACATATTCAAACCTAACTGTTGTAAGGCCTGACTTGCTTGCATAGACTGCTCGCCAAATAATGCTGTTTGCTGCGCTAACACTTCGGTTAACAAGGGTTCAGCCTCTACATATTTACCTAAGCGAAAATAAATCTCGGCCAATCCAGCTTGCAAGGATACTTTTTGCGTAAGTGCTATTGATTCGGGTAGCGCTAAAGCATCAAGGTAAAGTTGCAATGCCTGTTCGTAATCTGCCGTTTCGGTATAAACATTCGCTAAGCCTTCCATACTATTGGCAAGATCTGTTACAGCGATTCGCTGCTCTTGATATAACTTGCGTCGATGCGATAATGTTTTTTCAAGCAATGGTGAAGCTTGTTGGTAAAGCCCCAAAGCCGTATACACCTGCCCTATGGTATTCATCAGTGTCGATTGGATTAGCGGTTTATCACTGAGTTCGTGCTCTATCCGCTGTGCACCATTATCAAGAATTTCCCGCGCGGTAACCGTATTGCCGCGTGCTTCACTTGGATCGGAAACAGAGAATAAACTCACCATAAAATCGGCAGTTTCCATCGCTTTTTGCGCTTCAACTTCAGCTCGTTCACGCTGCAGTTCAGCTTCATCTCTAGCAATAAGCGCGGTTACCGCAAGACCAATAGCAAAAATCATCCCGCAAGTCGTCGCAAAAGAGATCGCCATCATCCGACGTTGTCGACGCTGCAATTCTCGTTGCTTTAACGCATCAAAACCAACGCCTAACATACCGGCAATAATTTTTAATAAAGCATTACTTTTACCGTCTTTACCTTTACGAGCGTCTGCGGCAATAGGCTCTGCAGGCAAATCGGATAACTCACCTTGCTCATCTAGTTGATATCGCAACGCGGGAGGAAAACACTCTTGATCAGGAAACTCGCTGTTGCTCGCGTAGGGCTCACCATCGACAATCAAACTAAATATTCGATTGGCTTTGCCTAAGCGTTTAAAGGTTTTGATTTCCTCATTAACCCAATGAGATTGGGCTGCCTTAGGAGAACAAATGACAATTTGACACCACGCATTATCTAGGCAATCGGTCAACATTGTGCCTAGATCCGTAGCACTAGCAAGCTCTTCACGATCAAGAAAAACAGGGGCAAGTGATGTTGGTATTACCCCTGCTGATGTTTCTTGACCAATAAGGTGTTTATGAATGCCATAGCTTTCTAACTTGTTGTGAAGCCATTTAGCCCATTTCTCATCACTATGACTGTAACTAATAAACGCCTTGTATTTATAACTCTTATCTACCATTAATGCGTAAACACACTAAAAACAATTTTCAACGGGCGAGTCACTTGGGCAATTTTCAACCCAAACTTTCTCTAACATTTTAGTTGCAATAGAAAAATACAAATGCGTAGCCCTAGAAACAAAAGTGCCTCGATAATTTTTAGGACAAGCTGCACTCTTATCAGCAACCGACAGATAAATGTCATTATCGCGAACTTTATTGAGTACTGATAACATTTCTGACTCGATATCATTTAAGGTTTTATTATTTAAATTTGAGGCAATGTTATCTTGTATCGTGATAATTTCAGCAAGTACCTCATCTCTTGCTACGCTATTGACGTCACAAGCAGGAATATTGCTAGCTTCAGTGATAGAATTTGCCAAACTGGTTAACTCTTCACTGATAATTTCACCAAACTTACTTGTGTATTCTTTAGCACTTTTTTTGCGACTTTTTGACGTGGGAAGCGGGAATAACTGATACCGTAACCCGATGACAAAGTAAGACCACTCTCTTGTTGCTGAACGTACACTGCCACAACCAGTAGCGGTATCAATAATTTGCTGTCCTTCAACAATGGGGTCTTCTGCCAACTCAGGTATGGGTGCCCAACCTAATGCGGGTTGACGTTCTCGATCAGCTGAATAACAATCTAGGTCTGCAACACCGTCTTCATTAAAGTCAGTATTATAAGCCTTATGCGCTATGGTGGTTTTTTGAGGATCAATATCTGAAACCGTGCGCACCAATATCAAATAAGGATCTTCTGCAGGCGAGCCACATAAATGTGCTGGGATCATCACGCGGTTAGGATCATTTGGTTCAACCATATAGACGTTATCATTAGAGATGTATAATGGCTGAGTTTCTGAGCCTTCATTGCTAAGTTGACAAGCAGGACGAGGGTCTTTCAATACATGATAAGATTCCCCTATATAGCCAGCTAAGTTTTCACCTGTTAATGCCGAAGGATCCCATGAATGCTGTATAACCGTTGATATATCAACAACAATATTATCTGGACAATCGGTCGTGCACGCGTCGATGCGAATAAAATCATCTGAGGTGGTTGCTAACGCTCTAGGATGTTCAATTCCGATATTAACCTCTTGAACTTGGTCATTTACGAGGACAAGTTGATCATTACTGACGGTGACTTTCATTTCTTTGATGCTGCCATTATTTCGCCCAGCAATATAAATATTCGCTTCAAAGCTTAATACTTCATCATTGTTGACGTTGTTGACATTAACATCACGCAATGATTTCACCTTAAATTTACCTGCGCCTAAACCGGTAATAAACTCGCTAGATTCAACTTGCGCTTGTCCACTTCCTATGTCGAACGATGCAATTGTCCCACCACTCATACTTACAATCAGCTTATCTTGATTAGGAGGAGGAATAAACGCGATACCAGAAGGTGTTCCAGGCAATTGATTTTCATTAATAAAGTAGCTGACATCAGTCGCCAAGCATTGATTGCTTTGATAACAGTTTTTATCAATTCTCAGTACTGCTGACGGTTCATTGACAACAATTAAGACATCTTCTTGTAAATCCACTGAATTAGCATTCGATGGAATTAGCACAGACTCAGCAAGGGTATTATGAGGGATATTGTCAATTAGTAGCTGTGGTGCGCTATTGGGAAGCAATAAGTCAAACAACCAAACTTGACTAGCACCGCCGCCGTTACTGGAGTTCAACACCAATAGTTTATCCCCTGGTAAAATCACTAGGCCATCTGGGCTTTGTGGACCAGCACCTTGGTTTTTATCATACAACACACCAGTCTGCTGAATGACAATAGCATTACAATCTTTTTGCGGCTCTGTACCAACTTCGGTCGTTTCACCCCAAGAGAATCTTCTGATCACACCTGCTTCATCAGCAGCAAAAAGCTGTAACTCCTCTTTACCCAGTTCATCGGTTTTCCCGGTATAAAAGGCCAGTGAGACAGGTTTTACACCCGCATCAGCACTAATAGTTGACCTTAATGGCGCCTGATTAGGCGCTAAGTCGTTAAAGCACAGGGCGTAAAGCTGCCCATTGGAATAGTTTGCACCAGCAACATAAGAATTGGCTATAGCATTTACGTGGTAAGTAAAAACTAACAACAGGACCATTACTTCAATGAGTTTAAATAAGGTTTTCATGAGTACGTCCGGATACTGTTTCAGTGCCCATATAATAGTACATAGATACAATTTTACTAAGCTAGCGCCAGATTATTTGGTTCTAAGTGGCAAGTAGTTAGCACTTAAAATTATGTCAAGGTAGGAATGAAAAAAGTTAAAGAGTAATAGTATCAACCTTATCAACAGTCTATGAAGTCTAACGTTAAAACGATACTATGACGATAATATCTAAAATTCATCAGCCGTCTGTTCACAAGCCGTTATCTCAATAAAGGAATATTAATGTCAGTAAGGTCTTCATTTAATCTCAATTCAAAAGTTCAGCTATTCTTGTTTGCCTTAGCCGTGATTTCGACACTGCTGCTCGGTCACCGCCTATTGTTACTTACCTATTTAGACAAAACACCGGCAACCATTGTCAGCTGCGATAGCAAATGGGTTGAAATAAGCGATACAAGGTCGTCTGCCAACAGTCGCAGGAAAGAACAAGTACAATACTATCCGATCGCGGAAACAAATAACGGTGTGAAAGTTGCCGGCAAGGTGATGCTACCCACACGAAAACTGTGCGGGCAAATGGTAGGTACCGAAGTTTCGGTATTAATAGACGCTAATGATGAAACAAACCATCGCATTTACAGTTTTATTCAATTTTGGGCGCTACCGCTTCTGGCTATCGCCTTTTGTTTACTGACTATTTTTGGTTTTATTGCGCGAAAACAAGTTAAATGGATCGCACTACTTTTTGCGATGAGTTATATAGCCACCGTAACCGAAGAGTTAGGTTATTGGAAAATTTCAGAATTATCAGGTTCTCATCCTCAAAGCCGTTCAAATGACACAGCTCAAGCTAATACCAAACAACAGTTGAAATCGAAAAATAGTTTAGACCGTTGTATCTGGGCGGCTATGCGAAAGCAAAAGATTGAACATAGAAGTGAATTGATTAAACTTGGGTGTCAGGATCAAGAGATTAGCGATCTTTCTTCTTTGGCTGACTTAACCAGTCTAGAAGAGCTTTATCTGCAAAATAACCAACTAACCTCTCTGGAAACATTACCATTTATGCCACAGTTGAAGGTGATTTCGGTTGCTGGGATAAAAGAACTGATTACCACTCAAGGTATCGAAAACGCCCCTAACCTTATTGAGCTTCAGGCCAATAAAGCTAGCTTAAGCTCATTAAGTGGGGTGGAAACACTAATGCATTTAAAAATCTTCGCTGCGATGCAAAATCAAATTATTGATCTTTCATCGTTAACCGAGCTTACGCAACTAACCGAAGTTATTCTTAGTTATAACAAAATATCAGACGTCACAGCTTTAGCCAATAAACCACAACTTAAACAACTTAGCCTTCATAACAACCCGATAACCGATATATCTCCCTTATTTGATAATACTAATCTTTTGAGTTTTGGCTTCAGTTCAACCGTGTTTAAACAATGTCATCAAATCAGTACCCTAAAAGTATTGCTCAGTGAAAATGCTAAATTGTATGCGCCGAAACAGTGTCAGTAACGCGAACAACAGCATCTCTGGGCAGCAAGTTAAGGCTGCCCAGAGATGATTTGGTGTTTTCATACCAATTAGTTTAAGCACCTTTTGGCAGGTTGAAGCTGACACCTTCTTTATTAAACGTTTCAACAAATATCGGATCTTGGCTAACTTGGTTAATCAAACGCTTGACGTTATCACCTAAAGGAATGTCAATTTCAGGAAAATAATTTCCCCAGTTAACATAAATCGCTAACAAGTAATCTAGTACCGATATTTTTTCACCCGCTAAATATGGGCTTTTTGCTAGCCTTGCATCGATAATCTGCCAAGTACTTGCTGTACTTTGGGCCAATTGATTTAGAAATTGAGATTTCTCTTTACCTTCTTGCATTAAGCGCTGGGCTGTAAAAATTTTGCTATACGACGGATGCAAAGTTGCATAGTTAAACATCAACCATTGATAAAAATCAGCTTTACTTCCGTAGAGATCATGGGCTATTTGATGTTGTTCAAATAGGTATAAAATGATCGCAGCTCCTTCAGTAATCACTTTTTCCCCATCAATTAATGCGGGAACTTGGTTAGTCGGTACCCGCTGTTGATAATTTGAAATATCATCTCGATTGGCAATTTCAGCATCAATACTAAGCATGTTAAGCAGCATATGAATGCCTGATGAACACGTACCTGGTATTGTGACAAGTGTATACATAATGACTCCTTTTAATTGACGTTTTTAACTTTAAATTGTTCAACGGGTAAGCCCCCTACCCCCCAGTTGTCGAGGGGAACCTCTTCAATGACAACAAACGTGGTGTGAGGTTTCTTATTTAATACATCTTCTAATACCTTAGTTGTCCCGCTGATCAACTCTGATTTTTGCTCAGCACTGACACCTTCATCGGTTATTTGGATTTTTATGTACGGCATGTTTTTTCCTTGTAAAAAATAGTTATGTAAATGGGGTGAGCTGGTGATCAAAGACCTTACTGATAATTAGCCATTGACCTTGAACTTTCACGAGCGATAAAAAATCTGTGAAATACCTAGGGTCTGTTGACCTTTGTTTATATTTTTGCAACGGGCTATTTTTGATAATAGCAAAGCAGCATGAGCGAAGTTTGGTCATTCCAAATGAGCGAATGCTAATGCCGATAGTATAAAAAATAGCCATTGCCCGAAGGGCTGAGGCAAAAATGACGTTACTCTTCGTTAAAAACTTATCGTTGAGCTCACTAAACTTCAAAGGTTTTGCCTTGATTACCGTCATTTTATCACTCAGCAGAAATTCTAAACAAAAATCAACAGACCCTTGGTGCCAACACACATTGCACTTTGGCCATAGCGGTATGCTGGCCAACGATATCTATTGCCAATACTCTATCGTTGCGAGGAAGTTTTAAGCTAGCTGGCGACTGACGCTGACGAACATTGGCAAAGTATTCTTCCATCGATAAATGAATAAGCTCCTTATCAACCGCACAGCTATAATGAGCATTGATATGAAACACACTGGCTAATAAATCAGCGTCAGCGTGATACAACCCGTCAAAATAGCGTTGAAGTACACCGTTAATTTCTTGATAACTGTCCATTAAAAATCTCCTTAGGAAGAATAAACTGCAGTTTACAAAAGCGCTGACTATTGATAAATTCACAAAAAACACAAAATACTTTTGCAAAAATGCACAACTGGGACGATTTTAGATATTTTGGTGCCGTTGCCGAGACCGGCAGCTTTTCACAAGCTGCACAATCCTTAGGCGTTAACCACTCTACGGTATCGAGACGTATACAGGCGATGGAACAACTTCATGGGGTTAAGTTATTTGAACGCCGACAAACCGGCTACCAACTAACAACGGCTGGTGCTGCGATTTATGATCTGGTGGTGTCGCTAAAACAAGATACCCACAAAGCAGCGCGTATTTTACAAGGCCATGATGCTCGTTTAGAGGGAACGGTTAATCTTACTATGCCGAACGATATCTATGTGTTTCTGCTAGCTAAACCGCTTAAGGAATTTAACGATCAACACCCTGATATCACTTTCAATTTAATGGTCAGCAAAGATCTTAAAAATATGGCTAATCGTGAAGCCGATCTTGCGGTAAGAGTGACGCCTAATCCGCCAGATTATTTGATTGGCTCATTAATTACCCAGTTACAACATGCAATTTATCAGCACCGAGATTTTATTGAAATGAAAGAAACCCCGATTATTATCTGGGGAAGTGAAAAAGAACTGCCTGACTGGGCACTCACCTACTGCGATAACCCTAAAATTGTGATGCGTGTTGATGATTTATTTGCCATGCACCAGGCGGTAAAAGCTGGCTTAGGTATAGCCCGTATGCCTTGTTTTTTGCCTGATATTATCAATGATCCACAGGTGATTAAACGCGAGCAACGTCTACCGCGATCCAACTTTGGCGTGTGGTTGCTTCACCATCAAGATTTAAGAAATTCCGCAAAAATCAATGCCTGTCGACAGTATTTAAAAAAGGTCTTAACTGACAACAAAGCCCTGTTTGAAGGCAAAAGTGTTTAGTGACGTGTCTTTACAACTCACTATATAAGGTTAAAAGTTCGCTTAATTCTAATGCTATTTTATTTGCATCAAACCCTGGGCGAAACCGTCCAACAAACTCCGCTTTAGGGTTAATTAATGAGAAATTGATCGAGTGACTGACCTGATAATTTTTATCCTGGGGCGCAGCAACAACACTAAATTGAATAGCCAAAGATTCGGCCAAGCCATCAACTTGGCGCGTGGTTGCGGCGATAAATTGAGAATCAAAGTAGCCTACGTATTTTTCAACCTCAGCTAATGAATCGCGATTAGCATCAACCGAAACAAAAACCACTTGCAATTTACCTTGATTAAGCTGTGGTTGAAGTAATTGCGATAATTGAGCAAGCTCCATCAAACTGGTTGGACAAATATCACTACAATGCAAGTAACCAAATAAAACAATCGTCCAATGGCCTTTCAATGACTGGCGAGTAAAATCACCAATGGTTGATGGTAGTGAAAAGTCAGACAGTCGACGCGGCGATTGCAATAATTCTATGGCTTGCGTTTCGATATTGGGCGACTTTAATTCACTTAACTTTAATTCACTTAACTTTAGTTCACTTAACGTGAGTCCAAGCATTACCCCTAATGCAATAAAAACCCATAAAGCGAGCACTTTCCCCTTATTTATCATTGACGTACTCTTTCCATGCATGAAATGTTAAGCCTATCGCGACCAATGCCGGTAAGGTTACACCTGAAAAATCTTCACTAAGGGAATTAACACTGCATATACCAACAAAAACTTCCCAAAGGTGAAATACCGCATGCCCTGCTAACCAGACACTTGGCATTAACCACATCGCAAAACGAGCATTCGTGTACAGCGCTCCCAAGATAAATGAAGCGCCATTTAGTAGATAAATAATACCAATGTCGCGGAGAAAGTGCTGATTAAAGGGACCACGATCAGGTACGCCCGGCACCAACCAATACCATGGTTCAGGAGATACGATCATAAAGACCCCGTTGGCAATGCCAAGAACCCCTAGAAGGATCGCCAGCCAAGTAACTGATTTAGCCATCGAAGCTTCCTTCAGCTCTGACATCAATACTGCGCGTCGGGCTCAAATCAACTTGCTCCACCTTGATTTTACTACAGGTATTACCATAGCCGAGTGCATACTTAAACGCAGGATAGACACGCATTGAGCTAATCGCCAAACCAATGGCAATTAAGCCTTTATGCCCCCATAAGCGAACAATTTTTTCTCTTAAGTCGTCAGCTTGGGGATCATGAGCCAATACCAAATCTGTAAACTCAACGACGAGCGCAACGTCAGCTGGTAAGTTTTCTATGTTACGTTCAATTATTGCCGTAACTATGTCTTTACTGACCTTAGCTTCGAGTGCCAAATTGACTACTAACTGCGTACATGGGCCACAATCATCCCAAATAATCGCACGCAGTTTTGCTGCATACAGTGGCGCCTTGGGAACTCCACCTTGATGTGATGCCAAAGATTGAAACATCATGAACTTAATAAACGCTGCACTATCATAGCGCACCATATCGCTCATATAACTAACATCATAATCGTAACGCTTGCTCATTGAAGCGAGCATTTTGTTAAACATACGTTTTAGCATAGCTAGTCCTATTGTCGTGTGAGATAAAACCCTAAAATTGATTAAAGAGACGTGTTTAGTTGTTGGTCATTAGCGGATTGCAGACGACTTTTTTCTAAGCCAACCATGGGTTTAAACAATACCGCTAGACTCATTACAAAAATCAGCGCACATGAATTAAGCAATAACTGGTAGTGCTGTTCATTGATAAGGCTTGCACCGAGTAAAGGCCCAGACGCTAAACCTAAGAAGGAAACCATCGCAGCAACAGTTGAAAGGCGACCGCTACTATCAAGGTCAGCAGTCATTGCCAATAAATAGGCTTGCACTGCAGGCCAAGCGACAAAAAGTAACGCTAAAGCAACAACATAAAACGGGGTAGACGCACTAAAATGTAATAAAAAGCAGCTAGCTACTGACAAACCAATACCCATCACTAACCACTTGGATCTTCCTAGGTCTTTGCCTACAGCAATAGGAAACATAGCGCCTAATAAGCCTAACATTCCTGTTGCTGCGATCGAGGTATTAACATTATCTGACAATAAACCAGCTGATAACCCTATTTGTCCTGCGTAGGCATATATTGCGCTGGCACTAAATTGATACAAAAATATAGTCATCAACACCAACAAGCTTTTTGCCTTAAAAATATGATCTACTGGCGCTTGGTTAGCATTTGCCTGTTCATTGGCTTCAACCTTAAGACGTGCCATTGGTATTAAGATCACAAAGCAAAAACTGATAACGCTAAAGCTTGCCATCACATAAAATACAGCATAAGCATCAACAAGACGTTCAAGATCAGGTAGGAGATAGATCACTAAAGACCCGACTAAAAACTGGATCAGTAGTAAAACACCAAAAGCACGATCAGGACTTGGCATTTTCGCCAAAAGCGCAAAGCTTATTCCTAAACACAAGCCGCCAATAACCCCGGCTAAAAACCGCCACAACAACATCAATTGATAGTCAAAAAACAAGCCCGTACTGGCATCAACTACAGCAAGAATGATAAACAGTCCAAGCAAGGTAATTTTCCAACCAATACGATTAACGATCACAATCGCTAACAGACTTCCCAATAGACCTCCATAGCCATTAATCGCTACGATTTGTCCAGCTTGCTGTTGATTAAAACCAATTCCTCCTGCCAAAGCATCAATAACACCTGGCATAAAGTTGATATAAGCAAGGCCTGCCATAGCAATAAAACCAAGCAGGATATAGTGGGTGACGGTAATATCGAGTTTTTCAGCGACAGCGGTTTTCATCGAATATATTCCTTTTGGGCAACAATCTATTTCTTTAACGAAGTAAGCTTAAGTTTGGTCATAGTTTAGAAAGACAAAGACAAAGGAAAAATAGTGAAAACACCCAAACATCCATGAATAGTTTTCATGAATAGTTATGATATAGTGGAGTTATCTCACTTTATTAGCGAAGCAAATGGACAAACTGCGCTCTTTAGAAATATTTTTAGCGACCTGTGATGGCGGAAGTTTTGCCGCAGCGGCAAGACGTTGTAACACCGATCCATCTACCGTCAGTAAAGCGATAAGCCGCTTAGAAGCTCAGCTGCAATTGATATTATTTCAACGTTCAACACGGCAGTTAAAATTAACATCGGCCGGTAACCGGTACGCGCAGACGGTCAGAAAAATGATCCAAGAGTTGTCGCTATGTGAACATGAATTACAACACTTAAACGATAGCCCTTCTGGCACATTAACGATAAATTCAGCCGTATGTTATGGGCACCTATACATAAGGCCGCTATTACAAGCGTTTTGTCGTCAGTACCCGCAAATAAAGTTAGTGCTACAAATTAACGACTTTCATGTTGATATTATCGATAACCATATTGATATTGCTTTGAGAACAGGCTACATCAAAGATAGTCGTTTAATCGCACGACGTTTAAGTCCGATGGACTTTTTAACCTGCGTTTCGCCACTTTATCTCGCCGAATATGGCACACCTCGTCAGGCGAGCGACTTTCATCATCACCAATGGATCGGATTTGAAATTAAAGAAACTCGGCAACTTCAGCCAATATTCTTACCGAACGAATATGGCGAGTATCAGCCTTACGAGCTTAATCGAAGCCACATTACCGATGATGGTGAAGCCATGGCACATATGTGCGCTGACGGCTTAGGGTTTGCGCAACTGCCCCACTTTCTGGCAAAGCAAGGGCTTAACGATGGCAGCCTGATATCTCTTTACCCATACTTTAGACCGCCACAACCAGAAAGCGGCGTCTTTGCAATCTATCCCAAACGTGACTATTTACCTGCCAAAGTGCGTGTTTTCATCGACTTTTTAACGAAGGCATTAAAAGCTCAAGGTGAGGAAACCCATCATACCTGGGCAGAAGAGTGGCCAGCTAAAATTAACTTCTTTTAAATATACTCTTATCTTGTTATTCCAAAAGCAGTAACGCCCAAACCAACAAGTATAGAGCTGGCCACTAAGTTAACTAAAAAAGACACAATAGCAATAACAACACTTTGTTTATAGCCAACACGAAAAATTACCGAGAATGCGAAGCCCGCAAATACGAAGGTAACAATAAAAGCTAAAACTGAATTGGAAAAAATATCTGATGCAAGTAAGTCTGCTGCAATGACTGCGACTGTTGCAATAATACAAGCGCGATAACTATTGGTGGCAGCACCAAGATTGACAGCGACATATCTAATAGAGACGACAGGTAAAACGATAAACAATAAAAACGACAAAAAAATTACTATCATTAGAACATTCCATGTATATATTGGCCCTTCCTAGGGGATAATCGCTGGCGAATATAAACAAATCATTAACAAAAGCCAAGCTTTCTTTGTGATTTTATCAAGTTGTTATAACGTATTTTGCTACCAATTTGATTGCTCCTTTCCCAACGCAGAATATAAAGCGTTCAATCCTTCAAACTACTCACTTTGTCTGTTAACTCGGCAGTTAAAATTGTTAATCCCCTTCAATGTTTATCAGTAAACAAGAAATTCAATATTTCAGCTCTACTATGCTAGGATCCTTCATAACAAAAATAACATCGATACAATATGATACATTTTGATAATTGCTGGTACAGCTTAGCTTTACAACTTCCTTTACTCTGCCTACCTAACAGTCATTAATGGAGTAAAAAGATGAAGTTATTAAAAATAGGTAAATCGGTTTCTCATGGCATTTTAGCCCTGCTAAGCTGTACCGCCATGTTAAGTAGCGTTGCGCAAGGCGAAGAGCAAGAGCCTTGGGTAGAAGGTTATTTAAAAGTTGGCTATGGGTTTAAATACAAAGCGTCCCCCTACTGGGATAAGGACAGTGGGGGTTCATTGTTTATCAGTGGTCGTTACCAAGTCAAACCAGGTTTTTTTATTGAAATCGCTCATGGCGCAAATGAGCTCGACCAAGGAACTAACATAGGTTTTAATTTTTACAATACCGATACGTGGAGTTTTGACCTATTAACGGTGCGAGGTCACGGTGAAAATGCGTATCACTTTGGCAATAATGAAACAACTTTCCTTATCGAAAAACGTAAATCAACCAATATGCTTGGCATTAGAACGACAGGTGCTTTCGGTCGTTCTACGGTGCAATTTACCATTGCTCCATACACCTTAAATAAACAATACGACAATGCACTTTATGCATCGCTTTGGGGCTCTCACAGTTGGCAAGTGAAAAACTGGCAAGTAAACGCCGCACTTGGCGCTGAGTATCGCTCTGCCGGTATGCTTGATTATTACTATTCAACCACACCAGCGATGGAGCAAATCGGGATCCCAAAATATCAAGCAAGTTCAGGCATCGATATCGTCTCGCAATTAGGTGTCAGCTACCCGATCAGTGAAAATGTATTGTTTGAAAGTTATGCTCGCTATAAGCTCATCACCAACAGCATTACTGATTTTCCGCCAATGAAAATTGCAGCAAACTTAGACAGTCGACAGCAACACGAAACTGAGTTTGGCATACTCGTCAGCTACGTATTTTAGGAGGCATTATGTTAATAACTAAACACCTCCCACTAGCGCTGTTAATTTGCCTAGGTATCTCGATGACAAAAGCTCACGCACAACAGATAAGTTTGAATTTAATTCCTGAACAATGTGTATCGGTTCATCAGGGTGAAAAATGTTATGTTGATGTGGTGATTAAATGGCAAGCCCAAGCAGCAGGCGATTATTGCTTATATGCCGATAGTCAGCAGCTACCGCTTCAGTGTTGGCAAGCAAGTAGCGCTGGACACTTTGAACAAGAATTTGTCACTCATCAGAATATAACTTTCACTATTAAGCCTAAAGGTAGTGATAACCCAATGACAAAGAAGACACTTAAAATGGCGTGGGTATACAAAAAAAATGTCAGATCACGCATGACATGGAGACTATTTTAACCGATGGACAATCAACAGCTTGCACACCTATTAATCGTAGAGGATGACGAAGAGTTAGCGCAATGGATGCAAAGTTATATGAGCAATAAAGGTTACCATGTTTCGCTATGTCACTGTGGCCTTGAAGCTGTTGATTTAATCATTAGCCAGCAACCTGATCTAGTTATTTTAGATGGTATGCTACCAAATCTTGACGGCATCGAAGTATGCCGTCGTGTTCGTCCGCATTTTAATAACGCCATCATTATGGTAACCGCTCGAGATGAAGAGATTGATGAAGTTCTTGGTTTAGAAATGGGCGCCGATGATTACCTAACCAAGCCGGTTAGAGCACGAGCTTTATTAACACGTGTACAAAAGTATCTCGTAAAACAAACGCAAGCGCATTCACGCCTACTTCCTGAAAACAATGTTTTACACTTCAATCAACTTACCATTGATAACAATAATAAAACCATCACACATCATCAACAAGACATTAAGCTGTCAACTCAAGAGTTTGAACTGTTATGGATTTTGGCCAGTAAAGCGGGAAATATAGTCTCGCGAGAATCATTGGTAAAAGAACTTCGGGGCTTTGATTACGATGGATTCGATCGTTCAGTAGATATAAAAATATCTAGAATTCGTAAAAAGCTCGATGACGACCCGAATAATCCTAATAAAATTAAAACAATTTGGGGTAAAGGGTATTTGTTTATCAAGGAAGCTTTTTAGCATGCGCAGGTTAACCTACTCACTTCTCTTTGTTTTACTCTTTTCAACGATTGGCTTTAGTTGGTTAATCGATAACTTGTATCAACAACATACCAGCCCTTTACATGATGTCGATAAAGTCAGGTTATTTGAGCAAATGGGTGAGAACATTGGTCAAACATTACAACAGTTAGATAGCCGGAAAACATTTATCAACCAATGGCAAAGCTCTCATCAGTATAACCTTAATCTGCACCAACTAAAGGAACTAGCGCTGCCTGAGAGTTTGGTTAAACAAATAACATCGGAGCACTTTTTACTGTTAACCACCGACAGTCAATTGTCCTATCATTACTTACTGCCAGAAAATAACGTCATGGTGCTTAGCGCTCCAATTGACCTTTTTGAGCCTGCTGATAGCAACGAAAAATATTTCTATACCTTATTATTTTATACTTTATTGCTCGGCGCATTTTTACTTTGGGCTTACCCACTACTTAAACAACTTCACCATTTACAAACGAGTGCAAAAGCGTTTGGAAACGGCGAACTATCCCGTAGAGTTAATCGTCACAGGTTTTCATACATCGAAGAAATTGAACAAGAATTCAATCGCATGGCACAACGTATTGAAGATCTCATCAACGATGTAAAATTACTGAGTAATGCTGTTTCTCATGAACTTAGAACGCCTCTGGCTCGCATTCGATTTGGTTTAGATACGTTGGCCGAAGAAACAGATATTACGCAACGCTCATTATATATTGACAAAATAAACCATAATCTTGATCAGATGACGGAATTGGTTGAATCGCTGCTCGGTTATGCTCGCCTTGAGCAAACCATGATCAATTTAGCTTTTGACCCCGTTGATATCGCCACTTTATTAACTCAAATTAGCCAGCAGTTTCATCATCAAGATATTACAATCAACACATCACTGCCGCCTAATAAGGTGTTTCTCAATGGCGACGCTAATTTTATTACCATATTAATCAATAATTTAATAACTAATGGCTTACGATATGGTCAAGGTAAGGTATTGATTGAATTAACAGAGCATGTTGAAAATGTTGTTATTGCTATTCATGATAATGGCAAAGGAGTCGATAAGGCTTTACAGCAAAACATTTTTAAGCCCTTTGTTAGAGCTTCATATAACAAGGTCAAAGGTTACGGCCTTGGCTTAGCTATCGCTAAACGCATTACCGACTGGCATCATGGCTCGATAACCATTGCTGACTCTGGCCAATTAGGTGGCGCAAAGTTCATTGTTAAACTTCCTAAACGCAGTAAACCGGAATAGCAATCTATAATTCGTCAGCATTTAATTTATCAACTACACTGATAACTAAGGCTTGTAACACTTTAGAAGTAATTTTACGTGAGCGTCGTTAGCGTTGTGAGGTGGTTGACTTGAAAAGTAATGTCAATGTTAAAAGTCGAGCAGGTTACCTGTCACTCGCGATTCTATTGAGTCTATTCGGTCAAAAAACAAATGCTGAACAAGTCGATATATTTAAACTTTCACTGCAAGAGTTACTGGATCTTAAAGTGGTAACCGCGAGTAATAGTGAAGAAAAACTTATCGACGCCCCAGCTGCAATGGTCATTATTACTGAGCAAGATTTTCGACGCAGAAATTATCACAACCTTAGCGAAATTCTCGCAGACTTACCTGGCTTTGACACCATCGAAGGTGCTCATAATGGTTACATTAACTTTTATCAACGCGGTTATCGCACCCCGTTATCAACACGTACCCTTTTAATGATCAATGGTGTTGTTGATAACCATTTGTGGAGCCAAGCAGCAATTCTTAGCCGACAATACCCGATATCCAACATTGAACGAATAGAAGTGCTCTATGGTCCGGCATCGGTAGTTTATGGAGCCAACGCATTTTTAGGGATCATTAACATCATAACCAAATCCCCCAAGGCGTTAAAAAATAATCAACACGAGTTGTCCCTTAGAGGCGACATTGGTAGTTGGAAGTCAACCGGTTTAGAACTATCAGCTGTCGGTAAACTAACCGAGTTGCAATACAGTTTTTCAGCAAAGTGGTTCAGTAGCGATGAAGAAGATCTCTCAGACAGAACCCCATTTTTAAGTAATGACCTCTACGGCGACACCACTATTTGGGGGCCATTATTGGAACTCAGTAATGATGGCAAGAAGCTTGGACAATACTATAACCCGACTGATGATTGGGGAATATTGGCCGATGTGTCTTATCGCTCATTGAAAGCTGGCGTGATACTGTGGGATACCAATGAAGGGTTTGGTGCCAATTATGCGGCCGACCGCGCGCAAGCAAACGCCGATTGGAACAACAATTCTCGTCAGTTTTTTATTGAGCATCATTACCCGTTGTCCCCCGAAGTTAACCTAACCAGCAAAGCGATTAAACGCAGTAGTCGCGTCTGGGGTAATTGGGCTGAAGCAGAGCCGGACTGGCGCGAGGGACTATCAGATTACTCATTTATTAGTTACACCCATTGGAACACCACCAGCGATGCAATGGAATTTAAGCAAGACCTTGAATTTCAGTATAAAGATAATGTACTGATTAACAGTGGTTGGCGTTACTTAAAAAGTGACGTCACCAAAGCTTATGACGTGCCTGGGTATTGGGCTGGTAGCTATAGTTCAACCACGCCAACTACAGATATTGGCCCTTATGGCTATGGGGCTGCTATTTTTTATAGTACCGACCCTATTTATACCTTTAACGGCAAGCCACTTAGCACTGTGCCTGATGAAAATAGAGAGCAATTTAATGATAAGGGTGTGCATGTTGCCGCCATTATCGATACATATCCTTGGAAATTTAATGTTGGGATACGTTACGACACTAGTAGCTTATGGGGGAGCTCAACCAACCCAAGAGTATCAACTATCTACAATTTTAACGACCAGAAAAGTACGATAAAGCTCATATACGGAGAAGCATTTCAAGCACCGCCAGCGCAATTTCTCTACGGTGGATGGACGGGGCGTAAAGCCAATCCCAATCTTTTGCCAGAAACCGCAAAAAACATAGAAATTGTCTTTATGCATCAAGGGACAAATTGGTTACATGATATGTCACTTTATAGTGCCAAGTACGATAGTGTGGTTAGAGAGGATGCCATCAATGATGCTAAAAGAGATATTTGGGGGTTCGAATACCGTGGTAAGTTTATTTACCCCAATATTTTTAATGTTAATGAATCGATTACTGGTCACTTGTATTACACTTATACTCATGCTCAAAGCAGCCTTACATATAACCATCTGCGTCAAGAATGGCACCCAGAAACGACAAGTTTAGGTGATATAGCGCCGCATAAGGTTAGTGCATTGGTTGATATCCCAATAAATAACCAATGGCATTTAAATTTACGCGGTAACTTTGTTTCCCAAACCCCTTTATATTCTCACAACCCACTATCGGCTCAAGGGATCAAACTCCCCTCTCGAGCTTTATTTGATATGTCACTTAACTATCAATTAAAACAATCGCGAGTGAGCATAAAAGTGAAAAATATCTTAGATCGAAAAATCTCAGCACCCGGGTTACGACAAGCAGATGCAGGCTTGGATAATAGTGGACGCAGTAAAGGCTATAATAATTCGCTAACGCCACTTCCAGGACGTTCCATTTGGTTAACTCTTACCCATCAGTTTTAAAAGCCAACACTTAAGGTAGAGCATTGCTAATTGCTCTACCTATTTTCTATTTAATACCAAAAACTAAGCACTGAACGCGTTCTCCACTAAGGATTGTTGATTAAGTACAACAAACTCAGCGCGTTTGAAAAAGTTAAAGTCGGTGGCCGTGCACGATGTATATGCGCCCATCATTGTACTAACGATCAGGTCACCGTTATTGAGTTGCGGTAACATAATACTCTCGGCAATCACATCAATGCTATCGCACGTTGGGCCAGCAAGTACCGATGAATGCTTGATTTCGCTCTCAACTACGCTGTGAATTTGGTATTTAGCTTCATCAAACATTAAGCCACTAAATGACCCATAAATACCATCATCCAAGTAATACCATGTTTGGCCATTTCGCTGTGCTTGTCCCATGACACTTGAAATATTGGTGACCGCTGAAGCAACGATAAAGCGCCCAGGTTCTGCAATCACGCGAACCGTTTCTGGTAAACTCGCTAATGCAGCACGAATAGGTGCACAAAATACCTCTATTGCAACAACGTCAGCACTATATTTAACTGGAAAACCGCCACCAATGTCTAAAGTACTTAGTGCTGGTAACCCTTGGCTGACCGTCTGCTCCATAATTTGTCGACATTGAGCAATCGCATCAACATACTTTTGCGCACTTTTAGTTTGTGAACCAACATGAAATGAAAGCCCTTTCACGCGAATCCCCAAATCAAACGCATATTGGATCAGCGTAATAGTCTGCTCTGGTTTACAGCCAAACTTTTTTGATAAATCGGCGAGCACATCAGCATTAGGGAAACTAACCCTAATCAATAACTCAACTTCATCTTTAAATGGGATAAACTTATCAATTTCGTTGATATTGTCGACGACAAAAACATTGCAACCGTAGGCTAAAGCATGAGCAATATCACTATGGCGCTTTATCGGATGGGTTTGAATAGTGCGACAACTGGGTACGCCAGCCGCAGCGACTAGATCAACTTCCCCATTGGTCGCAAGATCAAAAAAAGCGCCTTCTGCCAATAAAGTTTCTACAACGGCAAGATGCGGTAATGGCTTTAAAGCGTAATGTAAATCAACGTTTGGAAGTGCCTGCTGCAAAGCCCAATACTGTTGACGGATAACGTCACAATCTAGCACCATTAACGGTGAACCAAACTGCGCGACTAAGGCTTGCGCCGTTTGTGCCGAAATAATTGAAGTATCGGCATTGAAATCAACAACAGCAGAGATTTCAGAGGCGACAGTAGGTGATGCTAACGTCATAACATTTCTCCAGACAACATCAATAAAACAAAACTAAAAACTCAATTAATGAGTTTGAGCGAATTAACTAGTAAAAAAATCAGTTCACTCTTGGATAGTTGCTCTACCGCCTTGCCGCAAAAATGCGATGTACTTGGATTGGCTATCATCAAGAACTCGGCGAATAATATTCCTTTTTTTCTAAAATGCAATCATTATTTTTAATCTTATTTTTATCTAGGGTCTGTTGACCTTTGTTTATTTTTTCTGCAATAGGCTATTTTTGAAAATAGCAAAGCAGCGTGAGCGATGTTTGGTTATTCCAAATGAGCGAATGCTAATGCTGCTAGTATTAAAAATAGCCATTGCCCCTTTCGTTAAGGTCTTGGGGCTGAGGCTAAAATGACGTTACTCTTCGTTAAAAACCCATCATTTAGCCCACTAAACTTCAAAGTTTTTGCCTTGATTAACGTCATTTTATTACTCAGCAGAAATTTTAAACAAAAATCAACAGACCCTAAAATAGTGGGGAATTTTTTCTTCAATGAAGCGCTTATTAATGCATCAATTGTTGATGCCCTTGTTTGATAATCGCGTCAGATAGTGCTTTATGAACACCTTTTAACATTACCCAACTTTGCCAATATAACGGTTTAACTAACTTATAATTGGGCAAAATATTGACGAGCTCACCTGAAGCTAATTCTTGTTTAATTTGTAACTCACTAACTAAACAGTAAGCAGTACCTGACTTGGCAAGCATAACAAACGCCTCAGAAGAACCAACCGTATGCAATGGGTATTGTCCTCTTATTAGCCCAAACTGCTCACTTAACAAAGTTGTATGCATGGTATCCATGTGACCAAAAGTAACCGCTGGTGCTTTTGTTAATGCTTCGGCGGTAATACCATTGCTAAAATAGCGCTCTTTAAAACTAGGTGATGCAACTAAAACGTAGCTAAAATTACCTAAAAATGTCGATTGGCAGCCCTTTATTGCTGCCTTTTCTTCGCTAATAGCACCAAATACCTCTCCACCTCTTAACTTATCTAAACTGTATTTCTCATCAACAATGACAAAATTAAGCTCTACGAAGTTTGCTTGAATCACATCTGAAACCGCTGGTATTAACCAGGTCGCCAAACTATCGGCATTGGTGGCAAGGTGCACGGTAAACGGTTGTTCAGGTTTATCAGGAAAAATCTCTTTGCTTAGTTCTCGTTCTAATTGTTCAACCTGATAATAATGGCTGATCAACTTTTTACCGACATCGGTTGCTTGCAAAGGAGTACTGCGAACAATAACCGGTTGACTGACAAACTGCTCTAATTGTTTGATTCGCTGTGATACGGCAGACTGCGTAATAAATAAAGATAAGGCAGCACGTTCAAAACTCTGCTCTTTCACCACGGCTGCCAGTGCTTGCAGTAACTTATAATCGATCCTTTCAGACATTAGCAACCCTTATGGAATATTAAAACAATTAATTTTACTAATAGTACAATAGCACCTATCTTTGCTGCAAAATATATCACCACATTGATAGAGGTAAATCGTGGCAACATCAGCATTTATTCAAGGTATAGCTTTGGGCGCAAGTATGATCATTCCAATTGGCGCACAAAACTCATTTCTTATCACCCAAGGCATACGCCGAAACTATCATTACTTAACCGCCACTATGTGCTTAGTATGTGATATTTTTCTTACGACGTTAGGTGTTTTTGGTGGTGGGCAATTGATCACCAGCAACGATTTAATATTAAATGCTGTCGGATGGGGAGGGATATTATTTCTGCTAACCTATGCAGGTATCGCATTTCGTCGTGCTTGGCAATTTAACTACAGTGATTTACAACAAAATAGCATGTTGTCTAGTCGCAAAGCGGTTATTGCAACAGCGTTAGTGGTTACTTTACTAAACCCTCATGCTTATTTAGATACGGTTGTTATTTTGGGCACCGTTGGCAGTACATTTTTAGGTGACGCCAGATTATTCTTCGCGTTAGGAGCCATTGTTGCAGCAATGACTTGGTTTTTTGGCTTGGCGGCAAGCGCAGCCAAGCTTGCACCTATATTAGCTAAGCCTAAGAATCAACGTATTATCGATGTCATTGTCGGTCTGGTGATGTTTGCCATCGCCTATAAAGTGTTTATTTTTTTATTTTCACAACACGCCTAAGGTAAAACATTTTATATAATCAGGCCTATTGATACTTACGCGGTTCCCGATTGATACGCTAGCCCCTCGCGTTTTACTTTGTTACTTTCTCGGACATAAAGATAGGCGGGTAAGGCGCAACTTAATCCTATGGTTAAGTTTACTAGCACAAACCACAGCGGGCTTGGACTGATTTCATCGTCTCTTTCGGCGTACATAAAAAGCCAAAAGACAAACGATGAAATCAATAAGTCAGCACTAAAACCGCCCGCGGCGCCATTGACGAAAAGTGACGAAGTAAATAGCGTTAAATCAACGCCATGCTGCTGAATAAAATTAAAGAAAAAAACATAGGGAATAATGGCGCCAACAACAGCCATGATCAAAAAAAGGTTACGCATAAATACCGCACTCCATGGTGATATAGTAAAAAATTTATTATTCAAAAATGTTTAGTTGAGTGGTTTAATCGCTCTCGTATTAAATCCATTCAACCAGGAGACCCGCACAGCAAGAAAAATATTTCAGGAAGCTAGTTAGATTTAAAATGTTTGTTAGTTTTTTAATACTCGATATTTTCTATCGAACATTTTTACATGGAAATCGTTGGCGCATTACCTCAACTGAGTAGCGAATAATGTCAGAAAGTACTTTTGTATCGATATCATCTAACTTACTAATATAAAGACAACTCTTACCAACTTTGTGTTTACCTAACCGCACCAACATAGTATCTAACTCGGCAAAGCCCGGCATGATATACATAGTAATGTTTTGCTTTCTTGGCGAAAAGCCGGTCACAATTGAATCTCCTTCTCGCCCAGGATCATACTTATAATGGTATCGACCAAAACCAATAATAGTATTGTCTAAATAAGCGTCAAATCCCGTTGCCTCACTAAATAGTGTTACCAATTTAGTACAATCATCTCTTTTGATATCACTTTGTAGATTTTCGATGAATCTATTCACAATACTATTCATTGATTTTCTCTTTTATTGTCTTAATTATCTATGAAACTCAATATCTGAAGTCAAATTGCTTTCAGTTCTGCTATGAGTTGATGATCATTATCCACAGTCGTTGTTCGATAGATTTCTTTACCGTTATCCAATAAGACGAGTGTTGGAAAATCTTTAACGCTATATTTAACAAAGGTTTTATTACTTTGATCGATCATTCCATCATTGGTAGTGTTAAAACGCTTTTGATACTCTTTTAAATCTTGCTCGCCAGTCCAAAGACTAGATACCACGGTAACCCAATTAACCTTGGGATAAGTCTTCACTAACTGATTAAACGCTAATTGAGAGTCGATACAATTTTGTGAAATTTTTGGGCGAGAATCTTTTAAATACCAATCACACCATGTCGCAACAAAGAAAAGTCCTGTAGGTACCTTGTCAACATTGGCAATCGTTAACTCAGGGGCACTTTCAGAAAAAAC
The DNA here is from genome assembly GCF_053485795.1 of Thalassotalea ganghwensis. Taxonomy (NCBI): domain Bacteria; kingdom Pseudomonadati; phylum Pseudomonadota; class Gammaproteobacteria; order Alteromonadales; family Colwelliaceae; genus Thalassotalea; species Thalassotalea ganghwensis. The sequence goes on along the minus strand of NZ_JBQRUM010000023.1, from coordinate 3,881 downwards.
TGCAGTAGATAAATTATCAACCTTTTCGCTACCTGCAACCAGTGCCATTTTATTATCTAAAGATTCGTTAGCCTGATGACCACGATGAACCAAGTTCAATTGCTGATCAAATAGCAAGTGATATGGCGTTCCTACGAATTTAAAAATTTGTGCCAACTGACCATCATTATCAATAACAACAGGCATTGTTAAGCCAAATTTTTCCACAACCTTGTTGATATCCTCAACACCGTCATTAATACCCAAATTAATGCTAACAAACTCGATATCATCACCAAGCTTTTCATAGGCTTGTTGATAATGAGGCATTTCTTTCATACATGGTACGCACCAAGACGCCCAAAACTTAATGTAAACTGGCTTTTTTCCTTTAAAGTCGGCAAGTTTTACGACTTTTCCAGATGGGTAACTTATCGGTACAGTGAGATAGTTGTCAGCCGCGTTGGCAAAAGCCACCATAGATAACAAGCCAATTATTATCAGTACTTTTTTACAATGAACATAAACAATCCTTAATTAAGTTTTAAAAATCTACGTACTGCTTTACTTCATTAATACGAAAAATAAAACCATTACAGAAAATCAAACCAATAAAGCGACAACTCTCTCACCGAACTGTCTGATGAAATTCATCAGAGTTGTTTCAAACCTTCAAATTCAGGGGCTGCCATGGTTGGAATAAACTCAGTGATTTGATAGTCAGCAACATCTTCAACAAAAAATGGATCTTCACTGATGATTTTTTCAACATCATCAAGGCTTTCAGCATTAACCAAAATAACGCCACCAGTTCTTGGAACCTTTCGTCCAGAAGCAATGAAAGCTCGTTGCTGATAATATTTTTTTAAAAAAGAAATATGTGCATCTAAATGTTTTTCTACTTGAGAAATATCGGTTTTATATGTGAGGGAAACAATAAACAACTGAGCACTCCATTGATTCGCTAATTGTCAGTACAGTAATGGCGGTACAATACGCAAGTTACGAAGTAAAAACTAGTGGTAAATTGTTAATGTTTGTGATGGTGTTCACGCTTGCTCAAAGTCACGATTGGAAATGTAATGCATACCCTCAGTTTCCTTATGAATTGGTCATCACTATCGATAATGTTAACTACTTTGACAACTCTGAACCGATAGAAATACCATCCCTAAAAACCACGCCCAAAAAAAAGGTTTGTAAGTGAACACCATTTCACAAACAAACCTTTCAACGATTATTTATTCAAATACGCAATAATAGGTTTTATCGCTGGGTTGATAAAGACAGTGTTAACCCCTCATCATCACCAATAACCGTAATACCATGCCATCCTGCCTCTGGGTTAGACACTTCAATGCTTTCACGATTACCTGCTGAAATAGAGCTCAGAGTCGAACTACTTTCACTTGGAATACTATTTGCCCCATAATATAAACTCGCATCGCCCGTACCATGGTCCGTATCTATTCTAAAATACGTGGTTCCTTCTGGAACATGAACCCAAAAAGAACGATTTTGATACTGCTTATCTTTTGCTGTCTCAAGACAAATTTCAGCGATATCATAATAGCTATTCTCTGGATCAACGGTTAAGGTTTCCCATGAGCCTGTTGGTGCATTGGTTGCACATGAATCATTAACTGGTGAAGGTTCAACGGTTGTACCTCCTTCCCACTTTACCGAAACATTCACATTCTCAAAGTTGCTACCATTATACGGTGCCAACATGAAATACCAATTTCCCGAGTTAGGTGCAGCAACAAAAACGGTTTCATTATTCCCGTTTATGTTTGGCTTTTCATCATAATTATCGGTTGTAGGTGCACTAGCATATTTAACATATAAATCAGCTTCACCATCCCCACCACTAATACTGATATCTAAATTGGTTGCACCAGTAGGTACATTCGCAAAAAATTTCGTTGTACCATGGTCAGATGAGGTAACCGTTTCACCATTTGTTAATTCAACGGTTGATGTTACAGGGCCTGTTTCTTCACCGGTGTTATTAACAATCCCATCGACAGTGACTATATTACTTGGCGTGGTGTCACAACTTTCGTGGTTGTAGTAAACAACGATCGATAACCCTTCTTGTTTACCTTTAACATTGACATGATGATTATCCTCTGTACTGACATTGTTAACCACAATACATTCATCATTTTCAGCCTTATTAAACGTCTCTGAAACCGTATTATCTGCCAACCCTGAGCTCGCATAACCATCACGATTATGCAATAACGAAGCATCGTACTTGCCACCAAAAATCTTCACCGTAAACGAATAGATCGTCTCATCCACTGGAATATTGTAGTGCTTTTCATCTTGACCATGCTCTCCGGTGTCGACACAAATAAACTGACCGCCTACCAAGTTCCTGTAATCATCTGAAAAGTAATTATTCATACAAGCATCAGTGCGATAATCCACATTTGGATCCCAGCGGTAACGATCTTCCCCTAACGTTCCATCCGCTACTGGGGTATTCGGGTCAAAACCAAATAAACGCGCCTTGTTATTATCGACCGTTTCTAACCATGTCGTAAATTCCGCGTCATATCGATCCCCGATTGTCTCATTAATATAATGTTTATACGCTAGCACATCACCATCGCGTGAAAGCTCTAACAAAGCATCTATATCACTGCGATGCTTTTCAAACATAAATCGAACACCTAAATATCCCCATGGATAAGCACGACCATTCCAGTCACTCATATTCGCGTTATGCTGAAAAATAGTGGATAACGTATAGGTTTTATTTCGAGCGACGTTTATTGCTGCAGGGTAATCATTTTCTAAATAAAGGTATTGCGCCAACCCTTCTGTCCACCACGTCGTCGGTAAATAACGACCATCAGAGCCTTTGACATTATAACTATAGTCACCATAAAAGTTCATGCGTCCATCAAGGTAATGGATATACTCATGCTTAAGGTTCTGCACTCCGCTGGCGTTTTCATAGGCAATGAAGCGTGATTGCTCATTTTCATTTTTGGCTTCTAAGTACATACCGCCATTATCGACATCATTACCAAAAAAATAATTCGAGCTTTTTTGATACTCTACATCTGAATCAAAAATAACCAGCTCTAATTTACGGTTAAAATCATCATCCACTTGCTGCGGCGAGTTAAAGACAAAGTTAAATAAATCACGTTGCTCTTTGATGATTAAACAGCTTTCTTCCAACTGCTCAACCGTCATATTTTGAGAGCGGATCACCATGTTTTCATCATGAGCACACGCATGATTATTTTCTGGCTTTAACACTAAATCCATCATTTGCTGTTTCTCAGCGGGATCGTCCCAACCGCAAATATTCAACTCATCACAGGTTTTGTTATGGGTATTGCCAGCATACTTAACATCAACGTTATAGTAATACAAAGTCGCTGCACCATCATACCATTCCATTGATTTATAACGTTTATCTTTTATCTTATCTTGTATGATTTGATTTAAAATATCATAGTTATCATGGCTGTTGGCTATCACATTATTGCTATTATCGTAATCTTGGCTAAAGGTATAAAACGCGCGCGCACGATTATACAAATTAACGGTAACATCTTTCGTGTAAAACCTATTGTCAGGGAAGTAGTCAGCATCGATAACTTTTTTCATTGCTAATAGCAATTCACGCAGCTCTTGCGTGCTATTGTGATAAGCTTGTCGCTCTGCTAGCCCGCGACCAGGCCCCGTGGCTTCTGCTGAGCTGATCGCTTCAATTAATTTATAGATGGTGCCGCGATAATTGGCATTGATAACTTCTTGAGCATGCGCTTTAGTAAAGCCGTTAAGGTATTTGGTGATCGGTGCGATCATGCCTTGATAAGTTTGTGCATACCAGACCACTTCAAAATAAGGCCTTAAACTCATATGCGTTTTTGCAC
>NZ_JBQRUM010000022.1:0-49264 GCF_053485795.1 Thalassotalea ganghwensis | reverse complement strand
ATGAAGGTGGTCGTCATACACCATTCTTCAAAGGCTACCGTCCACAATTCTACTTCCGTACAACGGACATCACTGGTGCAGTAGAGTTACCAGAAGGTGTAGAAATGGTAATGCCAGGCGACAACTTGAAGTTTGTTGTTGAGCTAATCAACCCAGTAGCGATGGACGAAGGTTTACGCTTCGCTATCCGTGAAGGTGGTCGTACAGTAGGTGCTGGTGTTGTATCAAAAATTATTGACTAATTTTTGATTAGCCAAAGTGCTTAAGAAAAGGGTCGCGCAAGCGGCCCTTTTTGCATTTGTTATGAGTAAAATCATCGACTAATTTGTCTGGAGCAAATTAGCACGCACAAAGTGCGGCTTAGAAGAAGTGAGGGCAAGGACAGCCCGAATACTAATTGTTGATAGTTAGATAGACATCACGTCTAAAGAAAAAGGTCGCGCAAGCGGCCTTTTTTGTTTTTTTTCATAAAAATTAGAATTGTTTAATAAATAGGCTCACTTTTTGCTAATTGTTTGTTGATAATAAAAAGTAGAAAAGGTGAACGCCATGCTAGAACGTTACTGCAACCAAATTTGCTTAGTTATAGCGGTACTGAGTGCGGTGATTGTCTCTTTAAGGTTAGAGGCTAATCAAAATTACAATGATGTCAAAAATATGTCAGGTAGCTCATATAAGCAATGCGTAGCTAATGAAGCATTGATTAGTAGTAGCGATGACATTTACGAATGTGTCAGCACCAATGGTGATTATATGGTGTTGTCGTGCCGAACAAAACTAACCGAAGATGGAAACCCTTACTACCACTGTGGCTCTTAATAGTGTCTAATAGGCTAACCTGAATCGGCAAGGACTTCCAATGGGCAAAATTATTCCGTCACTCGTTATTTTTCTCGTTAGCCTTTCAACACCAGTCTTCGCGAACTCGATAGCACAATTAACTACGCCATACGGTGTTATTGAAATTGAACTTTATCAAGACAAGGCACCACTGTCGGTTAATAGTTTTATTGACTACGTAAACAGTGACAATGAAAAAGGTTTTTATCGCATAGTGAGGGCGGATAATGATCAAGGCACGCCCCAAATCGATGTTGTACAAGGTGGTTTTGTTCAAAAAGGCGCTTCCTTACCAGGGATAAAACATGAATCTACTCAACAAACAGGCCTAACTCACAAGCGTGGCGCTATTTCGTTAGCAAGAGCCGAAGTTGGAACTGGCAGCGCAGCTCACTTTTTTATCGTAGTAAAAGATTCATTTGGCCTTGATCATGGCGCCAATAGAAATAAAGATAAACAAGGCTTTGCCGTCTTTGGTCAAGTGATCAAAGGGATGGAAATACTCGACCAAATCCACCAAATGCCCAAAGAAAAGCTTAGCGGTGAGGGATATACGAAAGGGCAGATTATTAATTCTCCTGTTCAGATTACTAATGCTTACATCAAAAAACGTTAATAGAACCGTTATTTAATAATCTAAGCTTTTAAATTTGAGTTAACGATTAAGATTGGCAAGCTTCTGCTCCAATGCTTGTATTTTGGCTTTTGCCTGTTCTGCATTGTTTGTTAATCGTTCAAAAGTTGACGCTTGATTATATTTCATTAGCTCGAGCTGCTCTTTGAGTTTCACTCGTTCTTCTTTGGCTGAACTGTTGGTTTGTACCTCTAAATCAAGTTGTGATTCAAGTTCTTTTATACGAGATACCGCTTGATCGGATTTACTGGTTAAACGTTCAATTGTTGCAACTGAATTCGTTTTAATTTGAGCAAGTTGATTGGCTAATTTATTGTTTTCATTGCGTAAGATGGTGATCATGCGTTCTGCTTTTTCAAGGGCGTTGGCATCGCTTTCTTCCTTAGCGCCGACTTCTTGCTGAGATAATTGTTGCTCAAGTAAACTAATTTTCGCATTGGCTTGGTCAAGAGTAGCTTGCCATTTAGCGTTCCTATCATCCTGGTTAGCAGCGTCATTGCTTGTATTAATATGACGATTTTTTTGGTTACTCGCTTTATCTTGAGTAGCTACAAGCTGGGTCTTCAGGTGTTGGTTTTCAGCTAAAGCTTGGTTTAGCTGCCGATTAACTTTTTGTATCGTCGTCTCCTTCTCAGAGAGAATGTTAGCCAGTTCGTTTTGGTGAATAGCGTTTAACTCTTTTAATTCTCGTTGATGAGCATCGCGCAATGCGTTGAGGCTTTCTTGGTATTGCAGCTTTGCAGCTAAAGTAGACTGATCTTGCGTTGCTTTCTCTTCGGCTAATTGCTGTTCAAGTTGAATGGCCTTTGTGTGTAAATCATTTAATTGTTGATGACTCGATAAGTATTCCTGAGCCTTTGCTTTAAGTTGCTTATTTTGTTCGGTTAACCGCTCTACTTGGTCATTAAGATGAGTAAGTTGCGCTTTATTTTCGTTGATGACGTTTTCGATGGCACTTTGATGTGCTTGCTGTTGTGCGATTAACGATTGCTGATGTTGTTGCTTTAAAGTATTAATCTCTTGAGTGTAATCATTGGTGAGTTTTTTCAACTCCTCTTGAAACTCTTTCGCTTGTTGTTCAAGCTGTCGATGACTTTCATCTACAAACTTAGATTGACTGGCAAGGTTTGCTTGTAACTCTCGGCTTTTATCGATAAGAAATTTTTCAATGTCACGTTGTTGAGCAAGTAAATTTTGTTGATCTTTCACCTGGCTGGCTTGCAACTTGGCTATCTCTTGTTGCAATATTTGGGTAATAGTGGGCGGTATTTCGGCTTTAAGTTCAGATCCTTGTGGCGAATCGGCTAGCGATTGATTTAGTTGATGTTGACGCCATTGATGAAAATAAGCAACTGCATCAATAGGGTCATTGGGAAATTCAGTTAGCAAAGACTCTAAAGTTACTGAAGCACCTTCTTGTAGTGCTTGTTGACAAAATAATTCAATATCTTCATAGGTAAGTGCGCTTAGTGTCTGTGCCATAGGGTTACCTCCAAAGTACAACTGAAAACACAGATAGTCTTTCAATCATAGAATGACGCATAGTAGTAATTATAACGGGTAATACGGATGTTTTTTGTCCTGACGCAAAAATAATAATAACTAGGCGAGATTAAAATAAAACATATCTATCTAATTATGTCTTATTTTCATAAAGGCCAACGATACTCGTAAGCCTTAATTAAATCAAAATCTTTATTTTCCTATTATATTACTTCAAAAAGCCCAAAATTGTTGTTTGAAAAAAATGCTCTTCTTCTATCCATGGCCAATGTCCGCTTTTTTCAAAAATTGTGTAAGACGTGATCTCTTGTGGTAGCATTTTTTTCAACCTTAAAACAAGTTGAGGAGTTGAAGCGTTATCATATCTACCGGCAGTAATTAACGTAGGAGTTTTATAATTGTCGAGTTTATTGATGATGGACGTACCAACTAATGTTCCGTTGATGATACCGTCGTGTCGATCACCGATAATATCAGCATAAACTTGTAGATTGAATTTATCTCTAGGGTCTTTTGAAGGTACCTTAAATAACTTTTCACTGTTGTTTGCGTCATACCATTGTAATTCTGTCGCAAAAGGGCCTTTAAATAGTTCTTTAAGATAAACCATATCATTGACTGAGATTCCGGATGCTGCAATAGCTGAAAGATTTTCCCATTTCTCTGGGTAACGTGTTTTCATGATATGGATAAAGTTATCGGCATTCATTTGTTGGCTTTTATCATCGTAAGAAGCATTAATCATCATTAACTTCCTAACGTTATTTGGATATTGTAATACGTATTGCATTGCTGGAATGCCACCGAATGAATGGCCTAAAAGTGTAACTTTGTCGACTTTTAAATGTTTTCTTATGGTTTCAATATCATCAGTAGTCATTTGAGGAGTGAATTTGTCATCAATTTCCCGTGTAGAACGCCCTCTGCCAGTATCATCAAAATAAACTATTTTAAAACCAGCATTTGCTATGAAATCCAAGTGTCCTAAGAATACGCGGTGTCCAGCTCCAGGTCCTCCGTTAACGATAATAACTGGTTCACCTTCGCCGAGTGTCGCTATATAAATCTTACCATGTTTGCTATCAATATATTCTTCAGTATATTTTTCAATGTTCTTCGCCCATGTTTGGGAAGATACTATTAACAACAACAGCCAAAAAGCCGAAAAAAGGCGCTTCATTTCACTCTCCTTAAGAGATAAATTAACTATAACCCTGCTAAAGCTAACGCTAGATTAAAGCGCTTTTTCAGGATATGTTTTGTGGTAATAATGGAATAGTGTGAAGCTTGTTAAAGTTTTTAGGAATAGCTATTAAAGACAATTGATTATTCCATAATTTGCAATAATGACCTATGAACAAACCTTGTTGTAATTAACAGAGGCATAGCGCGTCGAGGGTGATATAATAACCGTTATATAATATTGTTTGGATGAGCGCTCGGTTGCTTATCGATTTTTCTTGTAAAGGCTAATTCTGTGTTGTCACAACCAGTTAATCTCAATAACGTTCTTTCTCATAAACTCTCTGTAGCTCCGATGCTCGATCGGACAAATTTTTTAGCAAAGTCTGTATCTTGAGGTGATTAAAGGGAACTTTTAGTTTTGATTGTTTTATATACAATTGACATAAAACAATACCCAAAGCCCTTCACGTTTAACCCTGCCTACCTTTTATTTATCAATGAGTTATGTGGTTTTTTCTTTTTTTTCATAATTTATGCTTCCTCTGATGCTACATTACAAGGCTTTTTTAAGAGCTTGCTTGGATCAATTCCATTTTCATTTGCTCTAAATAAACTTTCAAAAAAACACAATTAACTATGCTGAAAAAGCCATATAAAACATGGTTTTAGTGTTTTTTTTGAGTGTTTACTTTTATTCGAAATTAAACATAAATAACCATCGTCCTACTCTTTCTGGGGAACTTATGGGAGAACTCTAATTATTTGCTATGGACCTTCGGTGAATTTAAAGTCTATTAACGAGTTTATTTCGATCTAAATCAAATTTACAAAGAACTAAAAGTCTTAATAAAACATTGAGGTAGAGTTATTTTGATGCTCGATTGGACTGATTTAATTTATTTCCCTTTTATATCAGGTTACAGTGAGTTTTATTTTTTAGGGTATAATAGGGTATTTAAACGCTCTGCTAATGAGTGATCTACTAGACAGTTCTTTGTCTGTGTGCTTCTTGAATAATATTTGGTTGTCCTTTAACGTTAACTTCTGTATAATTCTGCGCCAATATATGGGTTTTGACTGAATTTTTAATGTATTTATAGTTGACAATCGGATGTATGGGAGTATGGTTAATGTTAGTTAGTCTATACTTATGAGTACGTCTGTGCGTCTTGCTCGTCAAAATAAACATAGTTATTTAATAAAATATGAGGAATGTAATTGAAATTCTCTTTCAGTTGCAAGTTTTAAATGTTAAAATTTTTTGATAGAAATAAAACTAAAGAAGAAACAAGGATACGTGAATTTGTTGATAATTTAATCAGCAAATATTCCTCAGGAAGTAACTCTTTACAAATGAAAAATTACACAACACGTGCTCAGTTAGAGTCACGTAAGCGTGCTATAAGTAAGAGAAAACTTGTCAAAGCGTAACCTTAATAATGTTGGTGTAGTATTTTGGCTAATGATTTTACAAGTGAAAGCTCTCCTCTATCTAAAATTGAAAAATTGATTGAAGAAAATGAGTGTGTTGAAGATGATACCTATTCTTTGCACCCTATAGATAAGTTAAAAGAATCTTTATCCGTATCGGGTGATTTCAAAGCCATCAAATCTGAGAATAAAGATAAATTTGAAGCCTTTATTAAAAGCTTTATTCAAGCTGAAGTCGATATAAAAAGTGCTGAAATTTCTGATCCCATAAAAAATGGCATTTTAATCCCTGCCATTAATGAGCTACGTTATTGTTCTTACCACATAACCAAGGCTTTCTATGCAACGTCAGTAAGTGAGCAATACGAGGAATTAAGCCGAGCTGAAAGGCATTGCTTTAGAGCTTCATTTGATGCTTTAGAGTTGGGGCTGACAACGATACTGGAAGATATTGACTCTATTACACGTAAATATTCAGGCAAAGTTAAGCTGTCGGATATAATAGGTAATTGGTCAGAAAAAATGGCTGACGCACATGAAGCGCAAGATTTGCTTGGAGCCAATTATAAAGATAAACAAGAGCATTTTCATAAAGTAGCTAACTCTCTAAATAAATTAAAAAAGTTTAGCAGGGAGCTTCATGTATCTGAAGATCAATTCCATACGCATATAAGACAAAATCGAAAGCCATTATATATAACCGCATTGTCTGCTTTTTTTGCGGGTATTATTGCGACGACTGCTGTAGTTAAATTATTGAATACTGAAGAACCTGCGGCATTAGTGGAAAAGTTACCAGGTAAAAAAGTCGGACTTTCCGATGAAAAAATTATCGATAAAAAGAAAGCTTCGATAGATACTAACTCCTAAATACAGCATATAGTTCATATAGTTGTAGTGGTCAATTAATACAGAATCTATTTATTAAAGCCAAGATTCCTCCTCCCAAATAAAATGTCCACTTCCCCGTTAGTGAATCACCTCTAAACTAGAGTTTTCTAATTTTTCTCGGTAAGTTGCGGGCGGCAAGTTTCCGTGGAGTCTTACCAAGTTTTAGCCATGGTTGCTTACAAAATGCCGTCAGACAACAGGGTAAAGGTAACTCAATAATCCCTAATGTAGATGAAGAAGAAGTTTTGCAGTTGGTACAGATTATAGGGTTGCTTTCTTTTACAGTTTTTGCCGAATTTATATCTTTGTTTAAAGATATCACCTTACTGCCAGTATGAGAAGAGTTGTTCAATGAACTTCAAATTTGGGCATTTAAAAAGTAAAATGCTACTTGCTAGTATTCGGAATTTCTTTACTCCTACTATTTAAGAGGCACTAAAGGGGCACCGATGTTTCTTTAATAGAGATATTTTTTCAAAATACTCCTTTTTTGTTCGATAAATCTACCAATAGTGATTGTAAATGATTCAAAAAAAGCCAATATGCCACAAATTAAGCGTTGCGCCCATGCTCGATTGGACAGATCGTCATTGTCGCTATTTTTATCGCGTGCTATCTAAACACACGGTGCTGTATACCGAGATGGTTACCACGGGTGCGATATTATTTGGCCGTGGTGATTACTTAGCGTTTAACCAAGAAGAGCATCCGGTGGTGCTACAACTCGGTGGTAGCGATGTTAACGCGATGACCGAATGTGCAGTAATTGCTGAGCAGCGCGGTTACGATGAAATCAATATTAATGTCGGTTGTCCTTCTGATCGCGTGCAAAACGGGCGTTTTGGTGCTTGTTTGATGGCCGAGCCAGAATTGGTCGCAGAATGTGTTAGCAGCATGCAAAATGCGGTTAATATACCAATTACGGTAAAATCACGTATTGGTATTGACGATCAAGACAGTTATGAATTTTTGCATCGCTTTATCGAGGTGGTTTCTCAAGCGGGATGTCAGCACTTTATCGTCCATGCCCGTAAAGCGTGGCTTAGTGGTTTAAGCCCAAAACAAAACCGTGAAATACCGCCATTGGATTATCAACGAGTCTATCAACTTAAAAACGATTTTAATGCGTTAGAGATTTCGATTAACGGCGGTATTAAATCGTTAGCCTCGGCAAAAGAGCATCTTGAGCATATAGATGGGGTGATGATCGGTCGTGAGGTTTATCAGAACCCCTACCTACTCGCCATGGCTGATCAAGAGCTTTGGCAGAGCACTGCGCCGGTTATCACTCGTGAGCAAGTTGTAAAGATTATGTCTGAGTATATTGATAGGTATATGGCTGAAGGCGGCCGACCGTGGCATGTACTGCGTCATATGTTGGGGCTATGTAACGGTCTGCCAGGTGCGAGACAATTTAGACGCTATTTAAGTGAAAATAGCAGCAAAGATATCCGTGGTAGTGAATTATTACGAGAGGCATTCTCGTTAGTTGGTACTGTACAGCCTTAAGTTAATTTTTTCTCGATATTGAAAAATATCCCGATATCGAGAAATGATGTCCTGATAATGGGAAATACGACGTTTGTCCGACTGATAAAATAAAGTAAAAAAGTGGTGATATTGACCAATAATTCGCTAAATCCGTTCGATAAGTGTAATGGATTAACGGAGCTTCAATGACTACGATATTTTTCTTAATTAAAACTTCTTCATTTACAGTAACTTAAAAAAAAGTGCTATATATGGCACAACCTTTGTTACGTATGTTACGTCTTAAGTAATATCTGCTGCAATTAAACGCAGCAGAATTAATAAAATTTAAACGTAAGCAAAGGAAATGAATCATGTTAAGTTTATCGATGATGGCGTTACTATTAGTATCCCCAGCTTTATTGATTATGGGATTATCAATCATTGTTAGTTTTATAGAAGATAAAAGCTATCGATTAAACCAAGATTGCATTGGTAGTCTTGACGCATAACTACTACTTTACCAATCTGAATATAAATTTGACTATTGGAGTAACCTTTCCCTTTTTTCTTCTTTAATGTTGGTGCATAGTTAACAGCAATAATTGATAAATCGATTGCTACCAATATGAATACTCCTACTTCGCCACTCATTGAATGTCAGCAGCTCTTTGATATTTTAAAACACCCTGAATTGATTATTTTAGACGCCAGTATTCCTCCGATTGGCAATACGGCAAAACCCCAAGCAAGCTGGCCTTTGACAGTGATTGCTAATGCGCGACGATGTGATATCAATGGAGACTTTTCAGATCACAGCGCACCATACCCTCATGCTCGATTGCAACACCCCATCTTTCAAGAAAAAGCCCGTGCCCTAGGCATCAACCAAAATTCTAAAATAGTGGTGTATGATGATTTAGGTTTGTTCTCTGCAGCTCGAGTGTGGTGGATGTTTAAAGCAATGGGACATCAGGATGTGTTGGTGTTAAATGGTGGCTTACCTGAATGGATTCGACAAGGGTTACCCACTGAACCAGCAGTTATCAATGATAATTCTATTGCTCAAGGTAACTTTATCGCCAAAGAAAACATTGATATGTTTTGCGAGACTGAGCAAGTTTTCGAAGCTATATCAAATGAAGATATCTCCATTGTTGATGCTCGAGCTAAAGAACGCTTTGCTGGTAAAGTTGAAGAGCCTAGGCCTGGCGTCAGAAAAGGGCACATACCTCAATCAATCAATTTACCTTATCAGCAGTTGTTGCATGATGGCAAGCTCAAACCAGTTGAGGCGTTAAAGGCGACGTTTTCTCAGGAAATTTCTGATGATAAAACATTAATCATGTCGTGCGGCTCTGGTGTCACTGCTTGTATTTTAGCACTTGCAGCAACGCTTTGTGGCTATGAAAAAATCAGTGTTTATGATGGCTCGTGGGGAGAGTGGGGGGCACGCACAGAGTTACCATTAGCCACTTGTGCGAGCGAATAATCGATCATCAACCCTTTCATTGTTAGCTTTTCTAGTTGCTGCGATACCGCGCAGCAATTCAATTCTGAATTGATTTATATCTTGATAATTACCAAGTAGTCAATTTGACCAATCGCATCGTCAATATGACGATAATTTTGCTGCGACATAATATGTCTCCATGGTGAGTGATCGGTAGGTTGTATTATTTTTTGTTTTATTACAGTGGTTTACGTAAATTTTAAGTTTTGGCACGTCAATTGTAATAGAGAATGGCAAAGCAGTATTAAAAATAGTAATTAACCAAAACCAAGGATATCGATGATGAAATTTACCAAGACATTATTTGGCATTGTGACAATTGTCGTTAGTTTAGGTATGTCAGCAACCGCTAGCGCACAAGACACAGAGTTAACTCAATCTATTGAAGCGACGTTAACAGCACAAGAGGTGCAAGTAAAAGAAGCACTTGAGAAAGAAATTAAGCAATCATTTCAACAGAGTATGCATCAATTAGCATTATCCATCAAAGGTGGTGACAAAAAGGTGTTGGTAGCAAGTAACAACTTACCTAGCAACTCAGCATTTAACTTAACAAACTCAGAAGACTAGGAGAACAATTATGGGCATGTTTTCAAGATTTACCGACATCATCAATGCCAACATTAACAACATGTTGGACAAAGCAGAGCATCCAGAAAAGATGATCAAACTGATCATCAACGAAATGGAAGAAACATTGGTAGAAGTTCGTACAACGGCAGCGAAGCATATCGCAGAAAAAAAATCGTTAATGCGACAAGAGCGTTTACTCACTGAAGCGATGAATAAATGGCAAACCAAAGCTGAACTAGCGATAGCGAAAGGCAGGGATGACTTAGCAAAAGCAGCGCTCACTGAAAAGCATAAAGCAAGTCATGAGTTAGCGGCTTTGAAGGAAGAATTAACGACTGTTGAAGAGTTTTTAACAGCAGTACAAGAAGACGGTACCAGAATTCAAGAAAAGCTTACGGAAGCAAAACGCCGTCAAGATGCATTGTTAATACGTCAACAATCAGCGCAAGTTCGCTTAAAAGTAAGAGAAAAAGAAAATGTTTACAACATTGAGGAAGCGATTAGTAAGTTTGAACGCTACCAACAAAAAATTGACCGTGTTGAGGCTGAACTTGAGGCTTATGACTTAACAGCAGCCAAAGACCTTGATAGTCAATTCAAAACTTTAGAGCAAGATGAAACCATTGATTCAGAACTTGCTGAGTTAAAAAAGAAAGTCGTTAATGGCTAACGCTAACCTAGGTGGCACACTTAAATAAGGTGCCACCACGTTAACTAACAATGTGGTAAGGAGAAGAATATGCGTTATCACGGGAAATATCGTATTGAAAGAGAATTGGCTAAAGACAACGTAAATAAAAAACTGTCGGGCGTATGCAGCGGTGTTGCAAAGCATTATGACTTGTCGGTTACAGGAGTGCGAATTGCTGCTTTAGTGTCATTGTTTATCTTTCCTGTTGTTACAGCAGTATCGTATATCATTGCGACCATGGTCTTACCTAGTCGTTAATTATTAATCACCCAAAACAAAAGTTAAGATTCTCGGAGGATTTATGTCATTTATAAAATCATTATTTATCGCAACACTTGCGACATTCTTTTTAACTTTTGTATTTGGGGCGAGCTTAATCGAGTTATTTGATATTAATGTTTATGCGGGAGACAGTATTGTTGAGCCATTAAAAGCGATCAGCATATCAGCGCTGGTGGTGGTTGTCATTATGGTAGCGGTTGTTGCGGTTATACTTAGTGTGTTTGGTACGCTTATCTTTGTGGGAATATTGGTTGCGGGCTCAATTGCGTTAGTCGTGCTTGGTATGTTCTGGCCAATTCTTATCGCTGCGGTGTTAATTTGGTTGCTGGTTAGAGATAAACCTAATAAAACCTACGCAGAATAAAAACTGGCCAGTATGATTTATTTAATCTCAGGTTTGTATAAGAAATCGCACGAAAATAATATAATCAAACGCTTAAGTTTATTGTGACTTTCTAGCGCGCTACTTTATACTTAATTCAAGGCGTATTGTGGTAGGAATAGCCAGCTATTTCACCACAATAAAACGCTGAAGTAAGTAAAAATAGGCGGTAGAAATGCGTTCCTTATGCAGAGCTGAGGTTATTTAGTAAAAAAACTAGCGAGAATAGCCTGACACTCTGTAGTCGCGAGTAAACGCGAAAATTGTTCAGCTTCGTTTTCAAGCGCTTTTGAGACATTCTCTTGCATCGCTTGCTTCAATAACTTTCTCGAGGTTAGTACTGAGTCATTTGGCAACTGCGCTATTTTATCGGCCACCGCTTTTGCCAAGGTTAGCAACTCTTCTGGTTGGCAAAGTTGATTAATCAGTTGATAAGATAATGCTTGCTCTGGGCCAAATGTTTCGCCAAGCACTAGTAATTCGAACGCTTTGTTATGACCAAGCTTTAGACTTAGCAATGCACTAGATGCAGCTTCTGGACACAAACCAAGTTGTGAAAATGGCAGCTTAAATTTACTGTTGTTAGCAGCAATAATATAATCACTGTGTAATAATAGTGTCGTGCCAATACCAACAGCAGGGCCAGCAACTGCAACAACAATAGGTTTAGTGAATTGCGCTAAAATTTTAATAAAGGTGAAGGCGATAAACTCTTCATCGTGATTATGTTGCATAAAGTCGGCTAAATCGTTACCGGCGCAAAAACATTGCTCATTGCCTTGAATAAGCACACAATGAATGGAAGACTGCGCTTGTGCGTGTTGAAAAAGTCGGCACAGTTCAGCATACATTTCTGTATTAAGGGCATTTTTTTTATCAAAACGATTAAGGGTAATAGTGAGTACGTTATTTTCTTCTTGAGAGATAATTAAATTATTCATAGGTCATTAACTTAGATTAAATAAAACCTCTTTACCTTAGTAAAATTAACAAAGGAAGTATAGCAACAATGATGAAACACTTTTTAGTAGCTGTGATCGTAACAATATCGAGTGTGATAGCTCCAATAAGCGCTGCTCAAGAGAATATTTCCGTAACAGATGGTCACATCCGCGCACTAATCCCCGGCACGTCTGTGACATCGGCATATATGACAATCAGTAATGCTAGTGATAAGGCTGCAGTGTTGGTTGGGGCTCAAGGAGATTTTAGTCAACGTATTGAGATTCATGAGCATGTAATGAATGATGGCATGATGAGCATGCGTCAACGAGATAGTTTAACAATTGAATCTAAAAGTGACGTTACTTTGCAACCCCGTGGCTATCATTTAATGATATTTGATATCGTCAAACCATTGAATGATGGTGATGAAGCGACTTTAACTCTGTTTTTTGAAGGCAACGAAAAGAAAACTATCACGATACCTGTACAAAGTATTAAGCGTCAAAGCACCTCCCATCAACACCATCATGAGGAGTAAAAGATGACTGTTAATTTTTCATATAAAACCATAGCCTCACTAGTCACAGCAATTTTTGTATTGCTTTACTTTGTTGGGGTATATTGGAGCTTTGAGCCTTCAGCAATTGATATTAAAGCTCGGGTTCAACAAGATGCCAATAAAGAAAATGTTACCCCCGTGGTCGGTTATACAACCACCACAACATTAATCGCTGTGACTGAAACACTACTAGATAAGCCTGGAGGGTATTTAGCGAATGATGCTTTGCCACCATCGGTTTTTTTAGACAATATCCCATCATGGGAACTTGGTGCACTTGAGATGGTGCGAGATATGGCACTGATCATGAGGCAGGAATTAAGCCGCTCTCAATCTCAGTCAATGGAAAACAAGCATTTAAAAATTGCTCAACCGCAATTAAATATTGATCACACTAGCTGGGCAATGCCAAGTGCAGAGGGAGAATATCGAAAAGCAATTAACGCCCTGTATGCATATCGGAAAGAATTGGCTGACGTTAACACTCAAAATGCACAATTTTATGCTCGTGCAGATAACTTAAGAGACTGGCTTCACGAAGTTACAAAACGATTGGGAAGCTATTCACAAAGGCTAAGTGCTAGTGTTGGTAGAGAACAATTAAATATCGATTTAGCTGGCGACAATGCCGCCAGACAATCAACCTTTAGTCAAAGCCAACTAGCACTAAAAACCAGTTGGTGGCAAATCGACAATGTATTTTATGAGGCTCGCGGCGCGACATGGGCTTTGCTACACTTTTTAAAAGCGATTGAAATTGATTTTCACGATGTACTCGAGAAGAAAAATGCAGTGGTAAGTCTGCAGCAAATAATGCGCGAGTTGGAGGCAAGTCAAGAAGGAATTTGGAGCCCAATGATATTAAATGGTTCCGGCTTTGGTATGGTTGCTAATCACTCTTTAGTAATGGCGAATTATATTTCCCGTGCCAATGCGGCACTTATTGATTTAAACGATCTACTTAGTCAAGGATAAAATGACAATGAATAAAGTAATATTGGCGTCGCTGGTGGCGTTAGGTGTAAGCTCAAATGCGCAAGCAGATGCTATTGGAGTTTATCTTGGAGCCAGTTATTGGGATCAAGCAAGCTCCGGAGAGTTTGGTAGTAGTAGCCAGCAAGTTGACTTTAATTTAGCAGATGAACAGCAAACCAGTTATTTCATTTCTGTTGAGCATCCACTGCCATTGATACCGAACGCCAAAATTTCTCAGGCCACACTTCAATCTGATGGTCAAGCGTTACTGACAACGGAGTTTGAGTTTAATAATACCACTTTTGAAAGTAACTCAACTGCCATGGCAAACTTTGATGTTAAGTTTACTGATTACACCTTGTACTATGAGTTGTTTGATAATGATTTATTATCGTTTGATTTTGGTGTAACTGGGCGAGATTTTAGTGGTAGTGTTAGTATTTCTGGGGAGATAAATGGCTCAGTAGAAACAAGTCGAATATCTACCGACGAAATCGTACCTATGCTTTATGCAAGAACTAATATTGGTTTGCCATTTACAGGATTTAACTTCTTTGCTGAAGGTAATTTTCTTTCAGTAAAAGATCATACCTTGTATGACTACCAAGCAGGTATTAGCTATGAACTGGTTGATAACTTAGCAATTGATATCAATATCACCATGGGCTATCGTGAAGTTAAATTAACATTAGATGATTTAAATAATCTTTACTCTGATATTAGCTTTAATGGTGCATTTTTAGGTACAGTTGTACATTTTTAGTGACAAACTGAGCACCAATTCATAGTGTTGTTATTTTTTGTAACCTTATTGTAAATTTGTGCTCTTCTTTGTTTGAAAATAATTTAGTGAGCAAGGCAAACGAGATGACAGTCCAGAGGAAATGGCTCCCTAGTAGAATACTAGGGAACTATTACTATCAGTGCTTGGTCTCATTAATGAAACTTTCTAGTTTTGCCTCATCAAAAATGTATTCAGTAAGGCAGTAGTCACAGGTCATGTTGACGCTCCCTTGTTCTGCAATAATATTTTTTAACTCAGCAGGTTCAATTTGCGCAATGGCATTCAAACACTTTTCTTCAGAGCAACTGCACTGAAATGTTACGTGCTGAGGTTCAAAAAGACGAACCTTTTCCTGATGGTATAAGCGGTAAAGAAGCGTTTCTGCATCGAGATTAAAAACCTCTTCCGCCTTGATCGTGTCGGTTAACTGACACAAGTGTTCGAAATCTAATAACTGTTGTTCTTTGTTATCACCATCAGGAAGTAACTGAACTAAACTACCTGCGACCTTCTTGGCCTGATCATCATAATAAAGCCAAATCTTAGTTGGGATTTGCTCAGAAACTTCAAAGTAATGGGCTAAACAAGCAGCAAGTGTATCTTTTTCTAAAGCAACAATGCCTTGATAAGGCTCACCTTGTTTAGGTCTGATGGTGATAACCATATTGCCCTTGCCAATAAGCGCTCGCAAACCTTTAGCTTCGGTTGTTTCACTTACTTTGGCAATGCCACGCATTTGCTGTAAGTGGTTTCCGTTGATGACAATATAACCGACAGGGCCATCGCCTTGTAATTGCACGGTGATCTCACCTTCTATCTTTAAGGTCGCGGTAAGTAAACTTGTCGCAGCAAGTAATTCTGCGATTAGCTGCCTTACACCTTCGCTATAGTCATGATTCGCAATCATTTCTGTAAAGCTTTTTTCAAGTTGTACAAGCTCACCTCGTACATGAAGATCATCGAATAAATAACGATTTAATTGATCGAATGATTTGCTCACGAATTAGATCCTTTCTTTAAGTTGTCGAATTTGTCGACGTTGCTTTTTGTCTGGTTTAGTATCACTAGCTGGGCTTAACAAGATACCTTGTTTGCGAGCCAGAGCATTTTTTTCTCTTGATTCAATACTTTCTTTTGTTTCTTGATACAAGGTTTGGGCAAATGTGGCATCGCGCCGCTTATCGGCTAAGGCAATAACTTTAACGTCTTTTTGATCATAACCTTGGCGAAGGGTAATGACGTCACCTATGCTGACGGTTTTGCCTGATTTCGTTCTTTGGCCATTATAAAACACTTTACCACCATCGATCATTTGTTTTGCAATCGCCCTTGTTTTATAAAACCTTGCTGCCCACAACCATTTATCGAGACGAGTTACTGAAGGCTGTTCTGATTTTTGACTTGAATGCATTATTTTGCCATATTACCACTTACTTTTTAGAGCAAAGGATATCTTTGCTCGTGTTATAACAGACAATAATACATTCTTTGTAAATATTAGTAAAAATTCACATAGTAAACTTGTTGCTTGGCCAACACTCACGTATTATCAGTAACGATTTATTAACTTTTCGATTTTAAAGTAAAGAGCCATATGCAATTCCCGAATAATTTATCAAATATTGATGAAATGCTGTCGAAAGTTCCTCAGCAGAAGGTAGCACAGGTGCTTACCCTAGCGGTGCTGTGTTATATGGCGTTTTTATTGGCAAAAATTACTTGGTTGACGGTTGATGATGCGACGAATTTTTTGACGGTTCCAGCGGTTCAATCATCAAATTTTCAAGATAAGAATCAGCAAACAGTCGATCTTACTGCATTAAAGAAGATGAACTTGTTTGGTGTCCACAGCCCTGACAAACCTAAGGTTGCACCGGTACAAGTTCAAGATGCCCCAGAGACAAAATTAAATTTAACTTTAACCGGTGTCGTTGCAACTAATGAAACCTCTACAGCCGCAGCAATCATTGAAAAAAGTGGCAAACAAGAGACCTATGGTATCGATGATAAGATTACCGGAACTCGAGCAACGTTAGAAACGGTATATTCTGATCGGGTAATTATCAATGTTAGTGGCAGTTTAGAAACGTTAATGCTCGATGGTATTAAATATCGCAAAGGACAAGAACGTAATGAACGTAGAGTCACTAATGAGCGTTCACGTGAGGATAACCAAAATCGCTTTGACGCACCACAGATTGTTGATAGACGTGATGATGCGCCTTTATCGCAATCGGTTCAACAACTAAAAGAAGATATTCAAGACGATCCCGGTAATATCATCGATTATCTGCGGATCAGTCCGAAACGAAAAAATGGCGATATCATCGGTTATAGTTTAATGCCGGGTAATAAGGCAGAATTTTTTACCGCTTCTGGCCTCAAAGCTGGCGATGTCGCGGTACAAATTAACGGTTATGATTTGACTATTCCAAGTAATGCGGCTCAAGCATTACAAGAATTAAAAGAACAACAGGAAATCTCGTTAGTGGTAGATCGCGATGGCGATTTAACCGAGATTTTATTTAGTATTACCAATTAGTGTTAAGGAATTTTTCATGCGCAAATCAGTAGCTGCGCCGTGGTACAAAAAAGTATCGGTACTTCTTTCAACAGTAGCCTTATGTGGTGGAATGTTAAGCTCTGCGATGGCAGCACAGTATTCACCCAATTTCAAAGGCACTGACTTGGAAGAGTTTGTTAATATTGTTGGCAAGAACCTTAAAAAAACCATGATTGTTGATCCCAATGTTCGTGGCAAGGTTAATGTTAGAAGCTATGATTTGCTCAGCGAAGAGCAATACTATCAATTCTTCTTAAATGTCCTTGAAGTTTACGGCTTTTCAGCTGTAGAAATGGATAACAATATAATTAAAGTTATTCGTAATAAAGAAGCCAAATCTTCTTCTATTCCTGTCGTCGATGAGAGCAATCCAGGTGTGGGTGACCAAATGGTTACCCGTGTTGTTGAAGTTAAAAACGTCACGGTTCGTGAATTAACACCGCTTTTAAGGCAAATGTCAGATCAAGCCGGCGGTGGCACAGTAACGAATTATGACCCAGCTAACGTTATTATGTTAACGGGTACTGCAGCGGTGGTTAATCGCTTAGTTAACATTATCAAGCGAGTGGATAAAGCAGGTGATCAGGGCATTGAGATCATCAAGTTAGAGCATGCTTCTGCGGGAGAGATGGTGCGAATCATTGAAGCGATGAGTGAAGATTCTCGTGGTAAAGGCGCTGGTACACCAACCTTTTTGATCCCTAAAATCGTCGCAGATGATCGCACTAATAGTGTTATTGTTAGTGGCGAGAAACAGGCGCGTGATCGCGTGACTAAATTGGTTTCTCGTCTTGATAGTGAACTGGAAACTAACGGCAACACTCGGGTTTTCTATTTAAAGTACTCTAAAGCAGAGGATTTAGTGAAGGTGCTTGAAGGGGTAAGTGCCTCAATTGAAGCTGAAGAAAACTCAACGAAAACTCGTCAGCGTGGACAAAGTAACCGAGATGTTAGTATTGACGCGCACGAAGATACTAACACCTTAGTGATCACTGCAGAGCCCGACATGTTGCGTTCTTTAGGTGCGGTGATCCGTCAACTTGATATTCGTCGTGCGCAAGTGGTAGTTGAAGCGATTATCGTTGAAGTGTTTGAAAGTGACGGTGTGAATTTAGGGGTACAATGGTACTCCGAAGATGGCGGCTTTACTCAATTTAATAATGGCCCTGCACCAATAAGCTCAATTGCCGCAGCGGCAGAAGCTGCTCGTTCAAAACCTGGAAAAAAAGGTACTGTAGTTATTAGTGAAAACGGATCGGAGACTAGAAACCCAGATGAACCTGATATTGAAGGTGATTACAGTTTAGCTGCTCAAGTACTTGGCTCTGTCAATGGTATGATGTTCGGTTTATTGAAAAATGATTGGGGTGCGGTTATTCAAGCCGTTAGCTCAGATACGGACTCTAATATCTTAGCAACACCAAGTATCACTACACTTGATAACGAAGAAGCTGAGTTTTTAGTGGGGCAAGAGATACCTATTTTGACTGGCTCTACCGCTGGCAGTAATAATGGTAACCCATTCCAAACGGTTGAGCGTCAAGAAGTTGGTATTAAGCTTAAAGTCACTCCTCGTGTTAATGAAGGAACGGGTGTGCAGTTAACCATTGAGCAAGAAGTATCTTCTGTAAGTGGTGCAACAGGTGTCGATATTGCAATCAACAAACGTAATATCAAAACGACGGTGATGGCAGATACTGGCCAGACTATCGTATTGGGCGGATTGATTGATGAAGACGTGCAAGAAAGCCAACAGAAAGTACCATTACTTGGTGATATCCCGTTATTAGGGAATTTATTCAAGTCAACAAGTACGACAACGCGAAAGCGTAACTTAATGGTATTCTTAAAACCGACCATTGTTCGAGATGGTGTTGCAATGAACGATATCAGTAAAGAAAAATACAACTATATTCGTGCTGATGAGCTTCGTAGACGTGAGAGTGGGTTATCGTTAATGGATGATGAAAAGCTACCATTGTTACCTGAGTGGAATGATGCGCTTGTGCTACCACCGTCTTTCGAAGAGTACAGTGAACAAAAGAAAGTCAAGAAGCTATTAGATGATAATGAGTAGTGAAATGTCTGACGTTGTTGAAAGTGAATTAATTGAAACGCTCTCTATTGGAGAGGAAGTTGAACAGCAACAACCCAAAGGGCCAATTTATTTGCCTTTTGGCTTTGCTAAACGTCATCACATTTTGTTAGAGCACAAAGATGAAAGCTATATAGCCCATTGTTTAGCATCGATTGATGTTGATGTACTTACCGAAGTGCGTCGATTGGTTAAACAACCACTGTCGATTCAAATTGAAACGCCAGAGCATTTTGAATTACTGCTAACGACAGCATATCAACGAGATTCCTCAGAAGCCCAGCAAATGATGGAAGATATTGGTAATGAAGTTGATCTTTATTCATTAGCAGATGAGATGGTCGAGACAGAAGACTTGCTTGAAAATGAAGACGATGCACCTATCATTAAGTTGATCAATGCGATGTTAAGTGAGGCGATAAAAGAAAGTGCCTCAGATATTCATATTGAAACGTTTGAGCAAAGCCTACAAATTCGTTTTCGTGTTGATGGCGTTTTAAGGGAAGTACTCAACCCTAACCGAAAACTCGCATCATTGCTGGTATCGCGTATTAAAGTCATGGCCAAACTGGATATTGCTGAGAAGCGTATTCCACAAGACGGCCGTATATCTTTAAGAATTGCAGGACGGGCTGTTGATGTTCGTGTCTCAACAATGCCAACAGGTCATGGTGAACGT
The DNA here is from genome assembly GCF_053485795.1 of Thalassotalea ganghwensis. Taxonomy (NCBI): domain Bacteria; kingdom Pseudomonadati; phylum Pseudomonadota; class Gammaproteobacteria; order Alteromonadales; family Colwelliaceae; genus Thalassotalea; species Thalassotalea ganghwensis. The sequence continues at coordinate 29,269 of NZ_JBQRUM010000022.1, read as the reverse complement.
GTGGTATTACGTTTGCTAGACAAAAATTCAGCGCGCTTGAATTTGCAAGATTTAGGCATGACTGAACGTAACCGAGAGTTGTTTTCGCAGTTGATAGAAAAGCCACATGGAATTCTATTAGTGACTGGACCAACGGGCTCAGGTAAAAGTACTACCTTGTATGCTGGCTTAAGCCAAATTGATCACAAAGAGCGTAATGTACTAACCGTTGAAGATCCGATTGAATATGCAATTGAAGGTATTGGCCAAACGCAAGTTAACACTAAAGTTGATATGACCTTTGCTCGCGGTCTTCGAGCGATATTACGTCAAGACCCTGATGTGGTGATGGTAGGTGAAATTCGCGATTTAGAAACAGCACAAATCGGTGTACAAGCGAGTTTAACCGGTCACTTAGTGATGTCAACGCTACACACCAATACGGCTGCTGGTGCGATTACGCGTATGGAAGATATGGGGGTGGAGCCATTCTTACTATCATCTAGCTTGCTTGGGGTTTTGGCACAACGCTTAGTACGTACGCTGTGCCCTCATTGCCGAGAAAGTCATATGCCCAATGATGAAGAAGCACGGATATTATCCTTTGAATCTGGAGAGCAAACACCGATCTATCGCGCTGTTGGCTGTGAAGAGTGTAATTTTAAAGGTTATAAAGGCCGAACCGGTATTCATGAGTTGCTGGTTGTTGATGAGCATGTCAGAGAGCTAATACATAACGGTAAAGGTGAGCAGGCGATAGAGCGATATATTCGCAAACATACACCAAGTATACGCCGTGATGGTTTTGATAAAGTATTGCAAGGTATCACTACACTTGAAGAAGTGCTACGTGTAACACGAGAAGATTAAGAGTTCTCCTTATGGCAGCATTTGATTATCAAGCGGTAGATAAACGCGGTAAAAACAAAAAAGGGGTCATTGAAGGCGATACACCAAGACAGGTGCGTTCAATGCTTCGTGAGCAAGGCTTAATCCCTATCGAAGTAACCGCCAGCTTACAAAAGTCGAAACAAAACTCGGTCGGAGGCTCATTTCGCCGCAGTAAAAAAATTTCAGCAGCCGAATTAGCGTTAATCACCAGGCAGTTAGCAACATTAGTCGAATCAGGTCTTCCATTAGAGGAATCATTGTTAGCCGTTGCTGAACAGTGCGAGAAAAATACCATCAAAAGTATGGTCATGGCTGTACGCACTAAAGTGACTGAGGGTTATGGATTAGCAGAAAGTATGTCTGAGTTCCCGCAAGTGTTTAGCCATTTGTTTAGGGCGATGGTGGCAGCAGGTGAAAAATCCGGCCACTTAGACAAAGTATTAAACCGACTAGCAGACTACACCGAACAACGACAACAGTTGCGTTCGCAATTGATACAAGCACTAGTGTACCCCATCATCATGACGGTGGTGGCTGTTGGCGTTATTGTTATTTTATTAACTAAAGTTGTCCCACAGATAGTTGGTCAGTTTGAGCATATGGGCGCCAACCTTCCGCAAACAACACAATTTTTAATTGCTACCAGTGATTTTTTACAGAATTACGGTTTGTATATACTGATAGCCTTTCTTTTAGTGATGGTTGGCTTCAATCAAATGATGCGAAAGCCTGCTTTTAAATTATCAGTGCATCGAAAGCTATTGACCTTACCAGGGTTAGGTAAAGTTGCACGTGGAATAAACACGGCAAGGTTTGCGCGTACGTTAAGTATCCTGACGGCAAGTGCCGTACCTTTACTTGAGAGTATGCGGATTTCTGGAGAAGTGCTAGATAACTTACACATCAAGCAAAAGGTGAAAGAATCAGCAGATAAAGTTCGCGAAGGTGCAAGCCTTAGGCATTCGTTAGAGCAAACGAAATTATTTCCACCTATGATGCTACACATGATTGCTAGCGGTGAAAAAAGTGGTCAGTTAGAGCATATGTTGTCTCGTGCTGCTGATAACCAAGATAGAGAATTTGAAGCTTTGATGAATATTTCATTGAAAGCGCTTGAACCAGCGATAATGGTGAGTATGGCTGGTGTGGTGTTGTTTATCGTTATGGCAATACTACAACCGATATTACAACTTAATACGATGATAGGAAGTTAGAATGAAATCATTAACACGTAATCATAAAATGAAAGGTTTTACCTTGTTAGAGATCATGGTTGTCATCGTGATTCTGGGAATTTTGGCAAGTATGGTTGTTCCTAACCTAATGGGTAGCCAGGATACAGCACGAGAGCAAAAAGCAGTGATTGATATAGGTGCGTTGGAAACGGCATTAGGTATGTATCGCTCACAAAATTATAACTATCCAACGACAGAGCAAGGGCTAGAAGCGCTCGTGACGGAAACTGATATTGAACCGTTGCCAAAACGATTTCCAGAAGGGGGCTATATTAAGCGCTTACCGAAAGATCCTTGGGGAAATGATTATCAACTGCTCAATCCAGGTGAGCATGGCAAAATGGATATCTTTTCAATGGGGCCAGATGGTGAACCCGGTACTGATGATGATATTGGTAACTGGAACCTTGGTGATTATCAGTAATTTGAATATTTTGCAGCGCGGTAATGATAAAAGAATCTCGACAAGTTCTTAGGACGACAGGCTTTACGCTAATAGAGGTGCTATTAGTGATTGTTGTTGTTGGCCTTATGGTTGCCGCCGTTCAGTTTAGTTTTGAAAGCAATAAACCTGAAACGCAGCTTCAGCAAGAAAGTGTCCGCTTTGCGGGCATTTTTGATCTCGCCGCTCAATATGGTTTGCTTAACAATGTCGAGCTCGGGCTTGTTATTCAAGAAAATAGTTATCAGTTTGTTGGTTATGATGGAACTCAGTGGGTAGAGCTGCCTAACGCAGATGGATTTTCAGCTTATCAGCTGCCAGAAAAGATGAAAATCACTGTCAGTTTTGATGACTTGGCTCCAGATGAAAACGCACTCATTGATCGTGAACTCTTTGAACCAGATGATGATGACTTTACCTTGGATGAGCAAGAAGACAAACCAATCATTCCGCAAGTTTATATTTTATCAGGTGGCGACATTACCCCATTTACCTTGACGTTTGCTTATCATCACTCAGTTCAATTTGAGCAAGAAATTACTTACCAAGTCATAGGTCAGTATACGACACCGTTAGAGGTTAAAGGCCCGATTATAGATGGTGAATACCGTAATGAGTCGTAAGCACTTTTTATCGGGGTTTACGTTAATTGAAGTATTATTGGCAATGGCAATATTCTCAATTGCAGGTCTAGCGCTGTTAAGCTCCTCAGATACCCATTTAATGCAACTATCCGCACTCGAGCAGAAAACTTATGCTGACTGGGTGGCGTCAGATCAATTAGTTGAAGCAAACTTATCGCAACAATGGCCGCCTAAAAATAATATCAAGGGGCAAGTAGAAATGGCAGGTCATCAATGGTTTTGGCAACAAAAAGTGCTTGAAACCAATGATAATAATATGCGTGCTATTGTGATTGAAGTTCGACTTAATGAGAAAGAAAAGTTGGCACTTACTAGCTTAATGACTTATGTATCTAAGCCAGGTGGTGTCCAATGAGTCGATGGAAAAAGCATTTGGTACAAGGGTTTACTTTACTTGAAGTATTGGTTGCTGTCGCTATTTTTGCGTTGGTAAGTTTGGCCAGTTACAGCCTTTTTGATGGTGTTTTAAAAAGTGAGCAAACCTCCAAAACCCAAATGGAACGCCTAAATGAGATCCAACGAGCGTGGATGGTTATAGAGCGTGATATTATTCAGTTAGCACCAAGAAAAATTCGTTTCGAGGGTGAGGAGCCAAGTAGTCAATACCTACACAATGGCTTTGACAGTTATAGCAATGATAGTAATGCTTTGGCGTTTGTACGTAATGGTTGGACTAATCCTGGGTTAATACTACCGCGCTCAGACGTCCAAGCGGTGGCTTATCGCCTAGTTGAAGATACCTTGCAACGTCTTCATTACAATTTTGTCGATAGCGTTGTCGGTCAAGAGCCGATTATTCGGCCATTGATAACCCATGTTGATTCGATGACCTTTGAGTTTTTTTACCAAAAAAAATGGCAGAAGCAATTGAAAGATGATGTATTGCCACAAGCGATTTGGGTCAATATCGATACTAAAGATTTAGGAAATATTTCTCGAAAGTTTCTCATAGCCAATGGCCAACCTCAAAGCAGTGAACGAGGTGATGACAGTGAAAGATAAAAACAGTGGTGTCGCTTTGATCACCGTAATGTTGCTTGTTGCGCTTGCTGCTATTATTGCGACACAGATGCTTGCAAGATTACAATTACAAATTCAGCGAACCACCAATATCGCGTTTAATCAGCAGGCTTATTGGTATGCGATGGGAGCTGAGGCTTTCGCTAAAAGAGTCCTGATTACGTCGTTTAAAGATGAGTCGAATTTTACTCACTTGCAACAGATATGGGCGCAGGGCGAAACAAGTTATCCCGTTGAGAATGGGCAAATTAGCGGTGAAATAATTGATTTACATTCGTGTTTAAATTTAAATGCTCTACAAAGTAATGAAGATGGTAATGGTTCAAGACCAACAAAAAATCAGGCTAGAGAAGCGTTTGAACGATTGGTATTATCACTGGATATCGAAGGTATCGGTTCATCTAGCTTTGAAGTAGAAATGTTAGCTGATGCATTAACCGACTGGTTAGATTCTGATGGTAATTTAACCAATATAGGCGGAGCTGAAGATAATGATTATGCTGGTAAGGCACATCCTTATTTGGCGGCAAATAGCTTAATGGTTAGTGTCAATGAGTTAAGAGTGATTGAGCATTTTACGCCAGAGATTATTGAGGCGTTAAGGCCATATGTTTGCATATTGCCAGGTGACAGTCGCCATGAGATTAACATTAATACCCTAAAGTCAGATCAGCCTCAGCTGTTACAAGCATTACTCAATATTAATCGAGTTGATGCTGAAACATTATTAACGGATAGAAAAGAGGAAGGTTTTGAAAATATTGAAGATTTTTTCAATCTACCTTCTGTTAGCAAACTCAATTTGAAAGACGAATTAAAGCAACAGTTTGTTGTGGATAGTGAATATTTTACTTTAAAGGCCTCTGCAAAATTCAATGAAAGTTATTTTGCAATGAATTCAATAATGACGATTACCAATAACGAACAGGTTAACGTTGTAAGCCGCACGATAGGACGTAATTAATATGGCGGAAACTTTATATATTAGATTAGCCAGTCAGGCGGATAGCCCAATACATTGGATGATAAACTCTTCTACAGAGCAAGATATTATCGCCAGTGGCGAGCTTCCTAATGCTGCAGCTTTAGAACAATTGAGTGATAAAGCGCTACAGCGTAAGGTAGTCGTTTTTGTACCTGGCAGCGACGTCACCTTAAAAAAACTCAATGTACCTGCAAAGTCAGCAAGAGCCGTTAAACTTGCCGTGCCCTATATGCTTGAAGACGATTTGGCGCAAGATGTTGATAGTTTGTTTTTTGCCTATGCCAAGCTAAATGATAATGCTAGCGACCATAATTGCTTTGTTGCTGCCGTCGACAAGCACCAAATGGATACTTGGCTCGAATGGCTCGATAAAGCCAATTTAAAAACACGTATTATGTTGCCTGATATGTTAGCGATGCCAATCGATAACGAAGCATGGACTGCAGTTCAATTGGGAGAGCAGGTTTTACTGAGAAAATCATCTTGGGATGCCTACACAGTGGATTGTAACTTATGGCCAATTGTGTCTTCAGCATTGATGCAACCCGAGGGAGAGAATCAACAATCCGAAATTAAGCATTACAGTGTATTACCGCAGACTGACGCTGCCATTCAGTTAACCGCACTACCTGAAGAACTGCCGATGGCGTTGCTTGCTGCCCATTGGCAGGAAACACCTTTCAATTTGTTGCAAGAACAATACAAAGTAAAAGATAAAACATCTCCAGCGTTAAAATCATGGTTAGTAGCGGCTTCGGTATGCTGCGCTGCTGTTTTACTCAATGTGATGTACAAAGGTGTAACGGTCTGGCAACTGAGCAGTCAACAAGCTCAGTTAGAGCAAACGATTGTTGAGCGTTATAAACAGGCGTTTCCAGAAACTAAGCGTGTTCGGATAACGACACTGCGGTCACAACTTAAGCGTAAGATGTCCGACATTGGTGGTAGCCAAGATTCCGCTGATTTCTTAACGATGTTAACTCAGTTGCAACCTGCATTTGCAGAGGTGCCTGAATTAAAGCCAGAATCAATAAAGTTTGATGGCAAACGAAATGAACTTCGTTTGCAGGCGACCGCAAAAGGTTATCAAGAGTTTGAAAAATTTAAACGAGCACTTGAACAGCAGCAGTTTACTGTGTCGCAGGGAGCTCAAAACAATCAAGGTGACGTTATCTCAGGCTCCTTTAGCATTATTGAAAATAAGAAAGGAGGACGCTCATGAAAGCATGGTGGTTAGGGCTTAATCAGCGTGAACAACAATTAGTTTCCGCCTTAGGTGTGTTTGTTATTATTTTTATTCTGTATCAGGCAATTTGGTTACCACTTAATCAAAGTGTCGAAAAATACCAACAGAAAATTGAAAACCAGCAAGAGCTTTTTACTTGGATGAATCAAGAAATTGCTCGCTATCAAGCGCTCTCGGGTGGTCAGAAACGACCAGTCAGTAGCGGTAGTATATCAAGTATTGTTAATCAAGCGGCAGCCAGAACAGGCATAACGATTACGCGTATTCAGCCTCAAGGGGATGACTTACAAGTATGGATAGAAAATGTCGCTTTTAATGTACTATTGCAATGGCTTGAAGGGTTGGCTAATCAGCAAGGGTTAGTGATTAAGAATATTGATTTAGATAGTGGTGATAGTGCAGGCGAAGTACGTGTGCGTCGTTTACAGTTAGGAAAAGCTTAATGAAAAAATGGTTACCTTATGTGGTGTTTAGTGGTGTTTATCTGTTTTCATTAATTGCCTTAATGCCGGCAAGTTTTATTGTTAACCAACTATCATTACCTAAAAATATTTCAATAGGACAAATTGAAGGAACGGTTTGGAATAGCCAAATTGCGCAAGTGTCGGTCAATAACATCGTGATTAACCGTGTGAATGTTGATGTGAGTCCTCTTTCTATTTTTTTGCTCAATCCTTCAGCAGTAGTAACCTTTGGCGATGCGTTAATGCCAGGTCCTGAAGGTAAGTTTGAAATATCTCATTTGATGTCAGAGATAAAAATAAGCCAACTTGAGATGTTAGTGTCGGCAAATGAAGTAGCAAAACATTTACCGCTACCTATACCTGTTGTCGCCAAAAATTCAGTGGCCTTAGCTGTTGAAGAGTTCCAATTTGGACAACCAGTATGCCAAACAATGCGCGGGCAAGTTCAATGGTCAAAAGCAGGTTTTAAAGCGATGGATGAAACCGTCGAGCTGGGTGGGCTTAGTGCCATTTTAAGTTGTGATAAAGGTGAACTAATGGCTAAATTAGATGATAACAATCAGCTCGGTGTTACCTTTACCGCCACTTTGGGCGCAAAAAATCAATTGAAAGGGCAAGGCTTTTTGATGCCTTCGGATAACTTACCGCCCGCAATTAGTCAAATACTGCCATTTCTTGGTCAACCCGATCGACAAGGGCGATATCGTTTAGCTTTCTAAGTGAAGTGCAGGGATTAAGGTGGTGAAGTCAGTCACTGTCTCAAAACCTGTGATCTCTTGATTAGGACGTTTGCTATCTGGGTTTGCGACAGCAAGCAATTGACCGATACCAAAACGTTGAGCTGATTCGAGGATTGTCGGGCTATCATCAACAAAAAGACAGCGCTCTTTTGCAAAACCATGATGGGCTTGTAGTTTTTGCCATAGTGCTTGTGATTCCTTGGTTACTCCGAATTCGTGAGTAGAATATAAGGTATCAAAGTATTGATCTAATTGTGTACGTTCAATTTTTAATGATAAGCTTTTTGGATGAGCGTTAGTCACTAACACTATGTCTCGGCCACTCTTTTTTAAGGCGATTAAAAAGGCCTTGGCATCCTCTCTTAAACTAATTAAGTGTGCGATTTCTTTTTTTAACTCGACAATAGGCAGCTTAGTTTGCTCAGCCCAGTAATCTAGGCAATACCAGGCAATTGTCCCTTGAACTCGTTCATAATGCTCAACTAAGTTTTGTTGTGCTTGCGCAAAACTCATATTGGCCATTTCGCTGTATCGCTTAGGCAGATACTCCAACCAAAAATGGTTATCATAGTGTAAATCTAAAATGGTACCGTCCATATCGAGTAAAACTGTTGTAATTTTTGACCAATCAAGCATAGATTTCTTCTACTAAAACGACTTATTATAGAAAGTATACCGAACAAGCTTAATCAATTGTATTAAATTGATAAAGAGCCTTCACGACATGCGACGATTTTTATGGAACAAAACAAGACATTACCGATAATTCGCCAGCGTAAGAATGTTGCTAAAAGTAAATTGTTTAGCATTGAACAGTTGGCGTTGACATTCAGTAATGGAGCCGAGCGAGACTATGAGCGTATGGAAGGCAGTGGCCGAGGTGCGGTGATGGTTGTGCCTATGCTAGATGATGAGACAATGCTACTGGTTAGGGAATATTGTGCCGGCACTCATAGTTATGAGCTAGGCTTTCCTAAAGGTTTGATAGACCAAGGCGAAGCTGCAGAGCAAGCAGCCAATCGCGAACTAAAAGAAGAAATTGGTTATGGAGCAGACTCGTTAACCTTGCTTAAATCGGTTGCTATGGCTCCGGCTTTTTTTTCTGGTTTTATGAAAATCTATCTAGGTAAAAGTTTATATCAAGAAAGACTCCCTGGGGATGAGCCAGAGCCGCTTGATATCGTGCCTTGGAAAATATCAGATTATATGGAATTATTAGCACGAGATGACTTTCAAGAAGCGCGCAGTATAGCCGCGTTGATGCTTGTCGTTGATCAGCTTAGAGGAAAGTAATGACATTAGATGACTTGTTAGATATCGCGATAAGTACCAGCAAAAAAGCCGGTAAAAAAGTTGCTCAGTATTACCACAAAGGCAACTATACCGCTGAAGTTAAGGATGATGACAGTCCGGTAACCAGCGCTGATATTGCAGCTAATAATGTTATTATGAATGAGCTGAAACGCTTGACCCCTGAAATACCTATAATTTCCGAGGAAGTTGGTGCGCTGCCACTTTCAGAGCGTAAAAGTTGGCAACGCTACTGGTTGCTCGATCCAATAGATGGAACAGGTGAGTTTATTATTGGTAGTGGTGATTTTGCAGTAAATATTGCGCTAATAGAGGATGGTTGGCCTGTTATTGGTGTTATCCATGCTCCTCATCATCAGCTGACATATTTTGCTCAAAAAGATAAAGGCGCATTTAAAGAAGATAACCTAGGAAGTCATCGCATTCATGTGAGCCCCTATGATGGCGAGCGAAAAATTAAAGTCGCTATTAGTCGCCGACAAGAATTAAGCTTGATGGGGCAATATTTAGAAAAATCGTTTGATTTTGAATATATCGCCTTGGGTAGCTGTTCGCTTAAAAATTGCTTGATTGCAGAAGGTGGAGCCGATTGCTATCTGCGCATTGGTCCAACCGGTGAATGGGATACTGGGGCGAGTCAGTGCATATTGGAGCAGGCTGGCGGAACGATTATTGACAGTGAATTTTTACCACTATCCTATAATCGACGTGAAAGCTTGCTTAATCCTGATTTTATCTCACTAGGGACGAGTGAAATTCCTTGGCAACGCGTTATTAAACCCCACCAAGCAAGGCGTTGACAATACCTTAGGTAGGTAACTTCCTTATTAATTGTTTAACTCAAATAGGACTTTTTATGAAAAACTTTATCGCGTTAAGCGTCATTTTACTTGTCACTTTACCATTGGACGCTTTTGCAAAATGGCAATTAGTCAAAGAGAACTCAAGTATTCATTTTTCCTCAACAAAGAAAGAGCATGTTGTTGAACACCATCAATTTAGAGCGTTTGAAAGTAACGTTAATGCTGACGGAAAATTAGCGTTCACTATCGATTTGAGTAGTGTTGATACTGGGATCGCTATTCGTGACACTCGCATGAAAGAATTCTTGTTTGACGTCGAAAAATACACCCAAGCGCAGTTTACGTCAGCGCAATCGATGAAAAGTTTGTTAAAAGACATGCAAGTAGGGCAGATTAAGAGAGGGACATTGCAAGGCGAGCTTTCATTGCATGGACAAGTCAAAACGATAGCCATTGACTATTTACTGACGCCATTATCAGAGAATAGCTTTACCGTTGTTAGTACAGCGCCAGTTCTGGTAAAAGCTTCGGATTTTGAGCTCGTTGATGGTATCAAAAAATTACAAGAGTTAGCCGGATTAACGAGTATTGGTCAGACCGTGCCAGTTAGTTTCGCACTGCACTTTCGAGCACATTCAGACTAATCGACGTGTTGGCTCCCTGATTGGTTAAATTGCTGCTTAGGGAGTAAATTTATTGTTTCATGAAGCTCTGAATAAACGATAACAATCTCACCCTGTTTAATTTGATGTCTAAGTTGGGCTTTTTTGTCGTCGAGGGAACATTCTAATTCACCATAGTCTGTACCCTCGCGTAAAATGTATGACTCAATGATATTCTCAAGTGTTGTCGATGCTAAAGATTGATAAGGAATGATCATAACGTCTCTTAGTTTAAATATTGTTGTAAAAATAATGGAATACGTTTTTCAAGCCAATATTCTGGCTTTAAAGGGCTATTGCCTTCAATAAAACCGACATGACCACCTCGCTTGAGTATTTCAAAAGAGATATGCTCACTCAATGTTAGGTTTTGACAGATGCTTCGATGGCATAAAAAGGGGTCATCTTTGGCGTGAATGATTAAACATGGGGTTGTAATCTTTTCAAGTAAAGGTTTACTACTCGCCCTTTGATAGTAATCTTCGGCGCTGGAAAAGCCATTAACAGGTGCTGTGTAATGATGGTCAAAATCCCACATGGTATTGATTTGTTCAAGTGTTGAGCTTTCTATATGGGTAACAAGCTGACGCTTTATTTTTTCTCGCGCACTATGTTTAAGCATATCTAACAAGTATTTTTGGTAGATCTTAGACAAGCCAACATTAATACGCTTACTACAACTAGCAAGATCGAGTGGCGCGCAGATAATCGCAGCAGCGCAAAGGTCAACGTCGTTTGATTGTGCTAAAAATTTTGCTAAGACATTCCCTCCTAAGGAAAAGCCTATCATCATTTTTTTTGTCAACGGGTATCTTTTTGACAGTAGTTGATAGCAGTAACTGATATCTGTTGTATCACCGCTGTGATAAGAACGACCGTGCTTATTGGGATACTGCCCACATCCTCTAAAGTGCATTAATACACCAATCCAACCTTTATCGGAAATTGCCTGCAGCATCCCTTTGATATAGTGACTATCGACAGAGCCTTCGAGCCCATGTAGTAAAATCACCATCGGCTTTTGTGTATCTCTTTGCGGGATCTCTGTCCAAGCTAACTCAAGGTGATCGTGATCAGGAGTCTCAACAACTTCCCGATATGTGGTAATGTGTTGATGTCTGCGAAGCCATTTTGCTGCCATGGTTTGTAAGTGGGCGCTGGGAAGCCACCATGCTGGTGTAAAATCTTTCGTTTGCAAACTACGGTTCCGTCTAAAAATCGATACTATAGCAAAGTGTACTTTATAACTCTCGATTTATTGCTGGCTAGCTATACCAATTGATTAACTAACAAACCTTTGCGAGTTTCTTCATCTTTCTTATTGGTTATTGCCGTTTGAAGAAGCAATTGGTTGCGTTGTTCGCTAGAAGTCACGGCTCCATAATCGGTATCTTCTATTGTTGAGCGTCCTTGTGTGGTATTTACTTGCGCTGTTTGATAGGTGCTGCCAAGGCTAGCAAGGGTATTACTATTTGCCCCTAAATTTGAGTTAGATTGAGTGATTGTTGTTAACGCATCACTAATTGCTTGTTGCGTGGCTTGTGGGTCATTGGCATCTAAACCGCTAACAAAGCCGCCGCTTCCAAGGACTTCCTCCGCTAGCAAATTAACCTGCTCGGTAATTTGGTCAAGCTCTTGTTGTATCGCGCTATTGTCATTTCTGCCGTTGGCGGATTGAATCGATAGCTGATTTGCTCTTTGCAGGTTTTCATTAATGGCCGTTAGACCAGTTTCAGTGGTGTTGTTTTGATTGATTTGGTCTTGAACATTAACACTACGCTGTTCAGCTTCATTAATCTCAGTGGTCAGTCTTTCTGTAATTTGCAAACCAGCGGCATCGTCAGAGGCTCGGTTAATACGAGTACCTGATGCGAGCTTTTCATCTTCAGCTTTTCGGTTTTCGTTAATGTTGTTAAGTGTGCTGATAGCATTGCTGTTTTGTGTAATGGTTAGAGCCACAGTGTTGTCCTTCAAGTTGCAAAGACCTAACACTAATTCTAGCAGATCTATGACTGAGGCTCTAATTTTTGCAGGGTTAATTCTGCTTCTCTCAAGCAGATGGTTGTAATTAGGTGAAATTTAATTGTAATTTGTTAGCGTTTTTTTGCCCAATATGCGCTTAGGGTCTAACCGTTATTGTTTATCTTCTGCGATATGTTTCATAAAAAAGTAAACATAGTAACTGCATATGCCGAGGACGACTAAAAGGCCGATGATAGAAATATAAACCACAGGATCATTGAGTAACATGTTAAAAAAGTTCATGCGAAATTCCTTAATTACAAAGTTCGATAAATTTACTGAAACTATTGTAATTAAGGGGCTATATTAAAAGCGTGATCAGGATCAATAAAGTACTTAAAAGCTATTCTCGGACAACATTTTAGTGCGTAAGTCTACTTGCACCAATATTTGTTGATATCGTTTCTCGGCTGCAGCTCTTGCTTCTTTGATATCTTCAATACTTAACTTGCGCTCATCCATATCACGACTTTTTATCGCGGGTTCGTAACCACTTTTTGCAGCAATGGTGTTCCAAATATAAGACTCAATAACGCTTGGTTTTACGCCATTTCCTTCAAAATACATCAAAGCAAGGTTGAACTGAGCTAGTGGGTAGTTTTGTCGTGCAGCTTTTTCATACCAGCGAACCGCCCGGTAGCTGTCCTTTGGCACCCCTTCACCATTAGCATACATAACGCCGAGGTTAAACTGTGCGCTTGGTAAATTTTTATCCGCGGCTTTCTTCATGTATTCAAAAGCAGCTTTGAGATCTTTTTGTACCAAGGTTCCTTCTGAATGCATAACAGACAAGTTAAAAAGAGCCTCGGGGTAATTCTGCATTGCAGCCTTAGTAATTAACTCAACCGCCTTTTGAGGGTCTTTTGATACGCCATAGCCGTTAAGATAAATTTGCCCCATTTGGTATTGAGCTGGAGCATACTCTTCTTCAAGTAACGGAGTAAATTGAGCGATTGCTGCTTTGAACTCTCCACGATTAAGTTCAAACATGCCGAGTTCATAATCACCGTCAAAAGCTTGTGCAGGTAGGTTTAATACAAGAGCCAGTGATAGCGCCGCTAGTGATATTGTTTTCATTGGAATTCCCATCTCTCTGCATTAGTTTGATAACATCAACTGAAAATATTATCTTGTTGTTAGCCTAAGTGTAGCAAAGCATTAGATTTTTCACCTAGCTTTGTGACATGATTTCTTCAATTTTCTCTTCTAACGCTAACCATTCAGTTTCAACAGATTCAATTGATTGTTTTAACGTAGCCTGCTGCTTGAGATACGCTGATAGTTTATCTTTGTGTTCAGACTGATAGATTTCACTATCGGCTAAGATATGCTCCACTGTCTCTAGTTCGTTTTGTAAATCACTTAACTGATTTTCTAACTTAGTGGCTGCTTTTTTAAGAGGTGCTGCTTGTTGTCTCAAATTAGCTTGTTGCTGGCGCAATTGTTTCTTATCAATGGTAACAGTAGGAGAAGATTTTGTTGATTTAACAATGGATTTTTTATCGTCGTTTAACCATTGCTGGTAGTCATCAATATCACCATCAAAGTCGATAACTTTGCCATTGCCAACCAAGTAAAATTCATCGACACATGATTCCAATAAATAGCGGTCATGTGCAATTAGGATGATTGCGCCATCAAAATCTTGTAACGCTAAAACAAGCGCTTGGCGCATTTCCAAATCGAGATGGTTGGTGGGTTCATCGAGTAACAATAATTGCGGTTTTTCTAACACGATAAGTGCTAAAACTAAACGCGCTTTTTCACCCCCTGACATGGTAGCAACTGGATCGAGAGCTTGGTCACCACTAAACCCAAAACGACCAAGAAAGCTTCTTGCTTGCAGTTCACCATATTCAGGTTTGGCTCTTAAAATATGCTCGACACCATTTGAGCTTGCGTGCAACTGCTCTAGTTGGTGTTGAGAAAAATAGCCGATTCTAAGCTCTTGGGCACAGTAGCGCTGTCCTGAAAGCGAATGAATGTCACCGGCAAGTGTTTTAATTAGCGTAGATTTACCCGCCCCGTTACGCCCCAACAATCCGATACGGCTACCAGGGACTAAGGTTAATGAAACCTGTTCTAAAATTTTAATATGCTCACCATAGCCGCAATCAACGTTGTCGAGCGACAGTAGCGGGTATGGCATATGTTCGGGCGCTTCAAATTGAAAGGTGAATTGACTATCAACATGAGCTGGCGCTAAATCTGGTAATTTTTGTAAGCGCTTTAAACGGCTTTGAGCTTGTTTAGCTTTACTGGCTTTAGCTCTAAAACGGTCAACAAATGCGGTTAAGTGAGCGACTTCTTTTTGTTGCTTTTGATATTGGGCTTCTTGCTGCGCAAGTTGCTCAGCTCTTTGTCGCTCAAATGAGCTATAGTTGCCAGAGTATAATTTCGCTTGCTGACGTTCGATATGTAAGATTTGTCCAACGACATCATCCAGAAAATCTCGGTCATGAGATATTAAGACCAAGGTGCCAGTAAAGCGCTTTAACCATCGCTGTAACCAAATTACCGCGTCGAGATCTAAATGGTTAGTCGGTTCATCTAGCAGCAGCAAATCGGCTCTGCTAATTAATGCTTGTGCTAAGTTCAAGCGCATTCGCCAACCACCAGAGAAGCTTTTAACGGGTTGTGTAAGTTGATCTTGTAAAAAACCTAAACCGTGAAGCAATTCACCTGCCCTTGCAGGAAGACTATAACCATGAATGGTATCGATTTGATTTAATATCGTGGCTTCTTTGTTACCATCTTGGTCAGCTCTAGCTTGCTCAAGTGCGCTTTCTAATTGTCGGTATTCTTTGTCGCCATCGATAACATAGTCTAGCGCTGAGCATTCCAGTGCCGGGGTTTCTTGTTTTACGGTGGCAATTTTCCAGCTTGTTGGAAGTGTTAGATCTCCTGCATCAGGTTGCAATTGACCTAACAAAGCGGCGAACAACGATGATTTACCACAACCATTAGCACCTACTAATCCGACTTTATGGTTGGAATGAATGGTAAAGTTTGACTGATTAATGAGGTTTTTTACCCCGCGGTCTAAACTTAAATCAGTTGCAATGATCATATATTTCCTTGAAAAACTACGCTGGGTACTATTGTCGCTTTTACACCCCCTTGCTTTCAAGGTAAAATGAGGGCTAGGCTTATAAATTATAATGATTAGTGTGAAAAAACGATTTATCGCAGGGGCTATTTGCCCCAAATGTCAGGCAATGGATACCATGGCTCTGACCAAAGAAAACAATATTGAAACCGTTACCTGTGTTAGTTGTGGTGAAAAAATGACGCAACCAGAACAGCAAGTCGAAAAGGAAGTTAGAGCAAACGAACAGGTGATCGGCGTCTTCAAACCTTAAATTTAGAACGGTTTCTAATAATGTGGCGGCGGTGGTTCATCTTCAGGTCTGCTGATACCTGTTTGTTGATTAGATTCTTTAATTCGTTTTGCCAGTAACTGTAATTGTGCCTTTAATTCACCTATTTGCGATTGATGAATGGCGAGTTCATGATTTAATTGTTCAATAACATCATCTTGAAAAGCGTTACGAGACTCTAGCGTTTCTATTTTACTTTCAAGATATTCGATGGTTAGGTCTATTGGCTTATCGGCCATAATTCAGCGTACCCAGAGGAAGATTCAGTAATAATGTGGGCATTATCGCTAAAAGCGATAGCATAAACAACTGCGCCGGCGGGACGAGTACCTTTTTTAGGGGTGACACGCCAACTTCTCAGGCGCTTGCCGGTATGTAAATCCCAAATACTGACTTTTCGAGATGGCGCACCTGTTGCCACAAATAAGCCATCATCTGAAAAAGTAACCGCGCTAAAAACTTCTTGTCGATTGCTAAAATGAAGCTGACTGATCAATTCTCCAGTTTTTAAGCTCCATATATTCGCGGATTTTTTGCTATCTGCGGTAAAGGCAAAACGTCCTTTTGAATCGATAGCGACATACGTGACTCGACTAGGATGATTAAAGCGATAAATCACTTGTCCTGTTTGTGTATCCCACACATAGGCGATAAAGTCATTGCCACCAGATAATGCGATGCGACCATTGGGCAGTAAATCAACCGAATTAACTTTTTCGCTATGGCCTAGAAATTCGAGTCTACGCCCCGTTTTTGGCGAAAGGTGAATGACTTTCCCGTCTGCTTGACCAAGTAACAATGAATTAGCGTTATTGGCCAGTGCAACGTCGCGAATCGTTGAGTCGCTTATTTTCCAAAAACCGATAGCCTCGCCACTTTCAATACTCCAAATTGAAAAGTTACTGCGACTTGCGGCGAGTACATGGCTATTGTCATAAGCAATATCTAAGGCGAGAACCAAATTATCGGCGTCATCTTGTTGTTGAGACCAATTGTATTTTAACGTGTTGCTTTCGAGATCCCAGAGGTTGATTCCATGATGCACTGAGGAAACAACACTATATTTTGCATCATACGATATATCTGCAGCATAAGCGGCCTCTCCAGCATGTTGCCAGCGCTGGATAGGTTGCTCTGCAACGGGTTGGCAGGCAATTGATGTCAAGGCAAAGACAGCCCAAATTAGCGGGCGAAAAGCGTGCTTACTAAATTCCAATCGATTAATGCTTTTTTCTCGGTTCATTTATCGTTAGTATAAGTGCCTTTTACAAGTAATGTATACCATTACCAAAATAATTGAAGGTCGTGAAATAAGATTGCACGGCTGGTTTTAACGGAGAATTAAATGAAATTGTTTAAACCCACGCTAGTGGCAATTGCGTTAGTTTCAATGG
Organism: Thalassotalea ganghwensis; assembly: GCF_053485795.1. Classification (NCBI taxonomy): domain Bacteria; kingdom Pseudomonadati; phylum Pseudomonadota; class Gammaproteobacteria; order Alteromonadales; family Colwelliaceae; genus Thalassotalea; species Thalassotalea ganghwensis. Next base: position 12,051 of record NZ_JBQRUM010000022.1, on the reverse strand, counting down.
TTGGTTGTCAACAAGAAGCAAAACAAGAAGAAAAAGCGCCGGTATTAGATACTGAAATTCAAAAGCAAGCTTATGGCTTAGGTGCGTCAATTGGTATGTACATGACACGCAACTTAGCTGAGCAAGAGAAGTTAGGTGTCACTTTAGACCAAGATCTTATCGTTCGTGGTTTTATGGATAGCTTGGCTGACAAATCAGTAATCGAACAAGAAGAAATTCAGACGTTACTTATGAGCTTAGATCAAACGATGAAAACTAAGCAACAAGAGCAAATTAAGTTAGCGGCAGAGCAAAGCTTAGCAGAAGGTCAAAAATATTTAAAAGAGAATGCTAAGAAAGAAGGCGTTCAAGTCACTGAATCGGGCCTTCAATATTCTGTGATCACTGAAGGTAGCGGTGACAAGCCAGCGGCTACTGATACCGTTAAAGTTCACTACACTGGTACTTTCTTAAATGGTGAAGTTTTCGATAGTTCTGTAGAGCGCGGTCAACCAGCTGAGTTTCCATTAAATCGTGTTATCTCAGGTTGGACAGAAGGTGTTCAATTAATGCCAGTTGGTTCTAAGTATAAGTTTACTATTCCATCAGACCTAGCTTACGGTCCAAATGGTAATCCACCACGCATTCCTGGTAACTCGGTATTAGAGTTTGAAATTGAATTACTTGAGATTCAAAAACCAGAAGCTCCGCAAGAGTTAGGTGAAAAATAATTGGTCATTGACTTGGGTCTGTAGACCTTTGTTTATTGATGATAAAAAAGGCTTTGCATTGCAAAGCCTTTTCTTTTTCTATGATTTGTTACGTTTTTATAAAGTATAACGCAAAATATTTGATAATCGTTGCGCGGCGAGATGAATTCTTTTAAGAAGTACGTCCTGATAGTGTTGATGATAACCTTCAGTGATAACTATCGCTTGTTCATCTTTACTTTTACAAAACTCCCCCGCTAACGTGCAGTATTGAAACCTTTGACTGCGAACCAATGAGATTGATTCGCTAGCCCACTGATAGACATGCCCTTCCTGCCACACTGATTGAGCGGACAATAAATCCAAGTGCTTTAACTGTTGGTAAAGGTAGGCAAAAGGTGTTGAGTCAACGGGTAGCTTTTCGATATAGAGTAAGCATTGATCCCAGTACCAATGGAGGTTATTACAACGGCCAAACTTTGGCACAACCTTGACTTTGCTTCCGCCTAAGTCACTGGCATAAGAAACGTGTAGAGGTTGATGGATATCACCAAGCCAATGCCCCAAAAACAAAAGTGCTTCTTTTCTCTCTTTTATCGATTTTGCCTGTTTTAATTGCCTAGCATGAAAAATGATTGCTTGAGTGAGGCAGTTTTGCTGACAAGATCTTGCTGTTATTTTCGCTTGGTTTCTAGGCACATTAATAAAGTGCCATGATTTGTAACGGTCATATTGACTATCTCTCTTGATTGCATCGGCCCAGGTGCAGGCACTGGCAAAATTAACGATAGCGTCGCCCTTTTGATAATTATATTGGTTAATTAATGTCACTTCCGCTTTCGATAACGTACTAAGAATGCCGTCAATCTCTTTTTGTGATTGGGCAGGTAATAAGTCATAACTAAGCTGACACACGAGTTGATGTCCTAATTTACTCAGTGCATAACTCAGAGGCGGGAAAGATAGCGTTAGTAAAGCCAACAGTCGGATAATTATTTTGTTTCGCATAATGTTGTTGAAGAAATATTGTTAAAAGCAAAGATATATTGGTTTAAAAAGAAAAGCGAGTTTATAAAGGTTGATTGTAAGCAGGGCAAGACGATAACATCTTTACCTAAAAATAAATTAGTATTGGACATAGTGAATTGAATGTAGCTCAATTGCCAGCGATTATAGCTGGGCCCATTTTGCGTCATGTGACACCAAATCAAATAACGCTGTGGTTGGTGACCAGTAAGCCTTTTCAGTTTGGCTTTTGGTTACAGGCACTAGGTGGTTCTCAACCACTTTTTGACCAGCAGCTGTTGCCAGAGCAGGTCAATCAAGTGCAAGTTGGTGAGCGAGCGTTTATTAATCTACTCTCGATTAAACTCGATAAGCCTTTACCCGTTAAACAGGTACTTTACTACGATCTGCTTTTACAGCATGAGCAAAAACAACAACGTTTAGTCGAGTTGATGCCTGAGATTTGCTACGCAGAACAGGATTATCCAAGCTTTATTATTAATAGTACCTTGCATTCGGTCGCTCATGGCTCCTGTCGAAAACCGCATTGCGATAGTGACGATGCTTTAGTTAGACTAGATGAACATGTAAGTGAGTGCTTAATTAAGCCAGAGCTAAGGCCTAACCTGCTGGTGATGTCTGGTGATCAGGTTTATACCGATGATGTTTCTGGGCCGATGATTGTCGCTATCCATCAAGTTATTGAGCTATTAGGGCTCTATGAAGAAAGCTGGCAAGGTGCTCAGGCTAATAACAGCCAAGCGTTATTTGAAAGTCCTTATTGCTATTATCAGCGTGATAAATTGCTGCCCTACAATTCCGCTAATAAAGTATTGTATGACAAATTTTTTGCTGCCAGCAAAAAACCTATTTTTACCTCTGTTAATGCGAAAAACCATCTAGTGACCTTGGCAGAGGTACTGGCAATGTATATGTTAGTGTGGTCTGATGAACTGTGGAAACGCGTTGATTTATCTAAACATGCGATCGCAGAGCCGCATCTTGCGTTGTACCAAAAGGAAAAGGCATCGATTGAGTCGTTTGTTAACGGCTTAGCCAACGTTAAAAGGGTGCTGGCGCATTTGCCTGTGTATATGATTTTTGATGATCATGACGTTACCGATGATTGGAACTTAACCCGAGGTTGGGAAGAAGCCGCCTACAATCACCCATTTTCAAAACGTATTATTGGTAATGCCCTTATTGGCTATTATTTTTGCCAAGGGTGGGGGAATGCACCGGATAACTTCGGTGACATCACTGAAAAGCATCATCAATATTTTTCCGAACAAGGTTACCAATCTCTCGATGAATTCATTGAAATCATGCTTAATTGGCAACAGTGGCATTACAGTTTAGCAACGTCACCTAAAATGATAGTTCTTGATACCCGTACTCGGCGTTGGCGCTCGGAAAGCAATGCGGGTAAACCTTCAGGGCTAATGGATTGGGAAGCGCTGTCTGAATTACAACAAGAGCTAATCAATGAGCCAAGTGTTATTCTGGTGTCAGCCGCGCCGATTTATGGCGTGAAATTGATTGAAACTGTACAGCGGATATTTACCTTTTTTGGTCAGCCGCTGATGGTTGATGCCGAAAACTGGATGGCTCACAAAGGTACCGCTAATGTCATGTTAAATATTTTTCGTCACGCAAAAACGCCGCCGAACTTTATAATTCTCTCCGGCGATGTCCATTACTCTTTTGTCTATGAGGTCACTCACCGCTTTAAACGCAGTAGTTCTAAAATATTGCAAGTAACTTGTAGCGGCATTAAAAACCAGTTTCCTGCTAAGTTATTGTTATGGTTTGAGCGGCTAAACCGCTTTTTATATGCCAGCTACTCACCGCTAAATTGGTTTACTAAGCGCCGTGGTATGAAAGTTAAGGTACGCAAACCGATGTTAGCTGGTAAACCTGCTCGAAGTACCTTAGTTAATCAGAGTGGTATCGGATTGTTGCAACTATCTGATGATGCCTCTGAAATAGAGACTGTGTTGCTGACCAGTGATCAGCAAACCATTCGCTTTCAGCGGGCTCAAGAGAGTGATGAGCGGTTTTAATACAATGTACATCTAAAAACTTTCTGTATTAAAGGAAAGAGCGAAGTGAGTGCTTAAAAGCAAAGCTCTTTATCCCAGATTTAGTATACGTTTTTACTATTAAGCCTGAAAAATTGTAGAATTTTTGCTTATAAATGTATTTCCTCTGTGAAGTGGCTTTGTTTTTTGAAGAGGGATATTGTATTTTTTTTTGTTATATAGTTGTATCGGCATTACATTAAAAATTAAGGATGATTGTGTATGAAAGTGCATTGGAATTTTACATTTCTTTATATTATAACGTTTTCTTCTTCCATAGGAGCCTCTGAGGTATATCAGTGTGAAGTAGATGGCGTTACCACTTATAGTCAAATACCCTGTGGTGTAAATGAAGAAAAACTAACTGTAGAGAGTGCGAATGTTGTTGGAGGGCGACCAAAGGAGCAACTTAATACGCATAGTAACCAAGTCAAAAGTGACAACACACAGTCATTTATCCTGAAGCGAAAGATCAGACGACATGAAGCTAAAATCAGCATGTACACCAATAAGATGAAAAAAGAAGTTGAATTGTTAAAAGTAAGAACAACTTATGCAAATAACAACCTAGCGGGAGCTATTTATCAGGATGCATTAAGCCAAGAAATGATTGCTGTTACTAATAAATATAATTCTCTAATTAATCGTGAAAAGGGAATAATTAGTAGACTAAAGGAGCAATTAACTGATGAAAGTCAGGACAATTAAATCTGAAGAGGCGCCCCTCGCTTTTTGATAAATTAGTTTAATAGGATGTCCGTGCGTTCGTGGGGAAACTTTGGTAATAAAAAAGCCTTACCAAAAGGTAAGGCCTGAAATGCTCGCTGTATGGTCTAGTTATTATCTAGCTTCTTTTTAGTTATCTTCTTAACTAGCGCGGGGTATTTTATAGCAAAGCATTTTTAGCCATGCAACAACTTTATTAGAGCATTTATACCACGACTTTTTTCGTATTAAATTCTAAATTTCTTAACATAAAGGCAACGTTTTTTTTAATGCTATGACATACAAAGCGATTATCATGATAAGCGAAAATTGTATTTTGAATTCACAATAAGTTTTGATGTAGAACATGGATCAAAAAAAATTTAATTGTTAGAATGCGCGCACTTTAATTATTGGAATCTGGTCAATGACTGAATTGAAAAACGACACTTACCTTCGCGCACTAATGCGTCAACCTGTAGATTACACCCCAGTATGGATGATGAGACAAGCAGGGCGCTATTTACCTGAATATCGTGAAGTAAGAGCCAACGCAGGTGATTTCATGTCATTGTGTCGTGATGCAGAGTTTGCATGTGAGGTTACCTTGCAACCTTTACGTCGTTTTCCATTAGATGCGGCAATTTTATTCAGTGATATTTTAACCATTCCCGATGCAATGGGATTAGGGCTTTATTTTGAAACCGGTGAAGGTCCAAAATTTGAACGACCAATTTTATCAAAAGCAGATGTTGAAAAAATTGCCGTTCCTGATCCTGAAGATGAATTGGGTTACGTGATGAACGCGGTAAAGACAATTCGTCGAGAGCTTAAAGGTGAAGTGCCATTAATTGGTTTTTCTGGTAGCCCTTGGACATTGGCTACCTATATGGTTGAAGGTGGCAGCTCAAAAGCCTTTACAAAAATTAAAAAAATGATGTTTGCTGAGCCACAAACTTTGCATATGTTATTAGACAAGTTAGCAGAATCGGTGATCAGTTATCTCAACGCCCAAATCGCGAATGGTGCGCAATCGGTGATGGTATTTGACACCTGGGGTGGGGTTTTATCACCACGTGATTATCAAGAATTTTCTTTACAGTATATGGCGAAAATTGTTGATGGGTTAACTCGCCACGCTGATGGTCGTACCGTTCCGGTAACTTTGTTTACTAAAAATGGTGGCATGTGGTTAGAGTCTATTGCTGCAACAGGTTGTGACGCGGTAGGTCTTGATTGGACTATCGATATTGAAGACGCTAAAGCCAGAGTTGGTGATAAGGTAGCGTTACAAGGTAATATGGACCCTTCAATGCTTTATGCGCCTAAAGAGCGCATTGAACAGGAAGTGGCTAAAATCTTGGCTGGCTTTGGCGATACGGGTACCGGTCATGTATTTAACCTTGGGCATGGCATTCATCCAGATGTTAATCCTGAGCATGCGGGTTATTTTATCGATGCGGTGCGTCGATTAAGTCAGCCTTATCATAAATAACCAAAATAATCGCCAATCATTAAAACAGGAGCTAATGCTCCTTTTTTAATGATAAACAACAGTTTTCGCTAAGGTTTCGTTTTAAATCTCTGCCAATGCCAGTAACACCCAAGCTTTTCTGTGACTGGCTCGCTAAATACTATTTACCCATGGTAATTTTAGCTAACTAAAATAGGCGGTTTAAGCCATTTAATGCCGCAACGCGAAATGCTTCTGCCATGGTTGGGTAGTTAAAGGTAGTATTGACAAAGTATTCTATCGTATTGCCCTTACCTTTTTGTTGCATTATTGCCTGACCAATATGAATGATCTCCGCGGCATTTTCACCGAAGCAATGGATACCTAATATTTCCTTAGTTTCTCGATGGAAAAGAATTTTCAGAGAACCGACTAAGCTGTTCGCTATTTGTGCTCTGGCGAGATGTTTAAATTGAGAACGTCCAACTTCATAAGGAATTTTAGCTTCCGTTAACTCCTGTTCAGTTTTGCCGACTGAACTTATTTCAGGGATAGTGTAGATACCCGTTGGAATATCGGCAATTAACTTGGCGGTACTCTTATTATCCAGCATTGCTGATGCAGCCAAACGACCTTGATCATAGGCTGCACTGGCGAGGCTTGGATAACCAATCACATCTCCTACAGCATAGATATTGTCGATGGCGGTTTGATAATGGTCATTAACCTTTAATTGCCCGCGGCCATCGGCGGTTAAGCCGGCGTTCTCTAAATTTAGTGCGGCAGTATTGCCGGTTCTGCCATTTGCCCATAATAAGCAGTCAGCCTTCATCTTCTTGCCTGACTCTAAATGAACCACAACATGATCGTCTGTTGCTTCTACCCGCTTAATTTGTTCACCATGACGAATAACAACGCCATTGTTCCAAAAATGATAGCTGAGTGCGTCTGACATTTCGTCATCTAGAAATGACAACAAGCGATCGCGCGTATTAATTAAGTCTACCTTAACGCTTAACCCTCTAAAGATTGACGCATATTCGCTACCAATAACACCTGCACCATAGATGATCACAGAGCGAGGATCATGTTGCAGTGATAAAATAGTATCTGAATCATAGATCCTTGGGTGGTCAAAGTTGATATCATTGGGACGATATGGGTGAGAACCGGTAGCGATGACGATTTGCTCGGCGGTTAATGTTTCAATTGAACCATCTGGCTTAACAATCTTTAAGCTATGGCGATCGATAAACGAGGCCTCACCTACGATATGGCTAACGCGATTCCTGTCATAAAAGCCACTACGTAATTGAACTTGCTTGCGAATAACAGCAGAAGCATGACTTAAAATATCTGAAAAGGTTAAGTGCTTTGCTTTTTCATGTTGTCGAAATAGTGGATTTGAATTGTATTCGATTAATCGCGAAACACTTTGCCTTAATGCTTTAGAAGGAATGGTTCCCCAGTGAGTGCAACCGCCACCAACATCTTTATAACGTTCAATGATGGCAACGCGTTTGTTCTTCTTTGCTAGCTCCATCGAAGCCCCTTCTCCGCCGGGGCCTGTACCAATGATGATGGCGTCGTAGTCAAACGTGGTGCGAGGCTGATCTGTTTCGGTTTGATTATTTTTCTTGGTCAAAGCAATGATCCTAATTCCACACTAAAATTAAAAAAATAGTAGCAGGAATTAGGCGAGAGGTAACTAGCTAATCACCAGTTAAGCATATTTTTCAATAAAACCATGCCAACTTTGTTGTTGTTCTTGAAGATGCTTCTTAAGTTCTTGATAACGCTTCATCAACTCAGATTTCTCGACGTCAGCAACCAGTTGTTGTTTTTTCACTGCCAGTAATTGTTTTTTGGCATCGTAAAATTCATTCAATCTAACAATAAGCGCATCGTACTCTTGTTGAAGCTTAAGCAGCAGCTGTTCAGCGTCAGGGTGATATTTTAATTTCTGTTGTTTTCGTTTTAACACCATAGCTAGGCGTGCTTTTTCAACTTTATCTTCTGGGCTGGTGCGTAAATTTCGCGTCAGTCCTAAATAATAACAACTCTTTATCAACCATTTTGTTGGGTCAAATTGCCACCAACGAATGCCATTACGGTAATCATTTTCAAAGATATGATGATAGTTGTGGTAGCCCTCTCCAAAGGTGAAAAATGCTAAAAAACCATTGTCTCGAGCTGTATTCTTTTCGGTGTAGGTTTGCTTACCCCATATATGCGCTAAAGAATTGATGAAGAATGTGGTGTGATGGCTCAATACCAGGCGTAAGAAGCCGACGAGTAATAAGCTACTAATTACATCACCATGCCACATACCAAAGGCTAATGGAATACCAAAGTTTAGCGAGACAGTTAACAATAGATAATGCTTATGCTGCCACATCACAATAGCGTCTTTTTGCAAATCTCTTACATTGTCATAATTGTTATAACGATGCGCTTGGTACTCTCTTAACATCCAACCGATATGTGAATACCAAAATCCACGTTTTGCTGAATATGGATCGACATCATTATTATCAACGTGTTTGTGATGTATACGATGATCAGAAGACCAATGCAATATACTGTTTTGCAGCGCAAAAGCCCCACCTAGCGCATAAAGTAATCGTAGCGACCAATGGGCTTGATAAGTTTTATGGGACCATAATCTATGATAACCCGCCGTAATTGACATACCGCAATAGATAAAACAAATAATTGCCATAATAATTTCTGCGCTATCAAATCCATGAGTTATAGCTCGATAAGGAACGGCAATGGCAGCAAAAAGGAAGGTGATCAGGAATACGCTGACATTCAGCCAAATGATTTTAGGTTTATTCATTGAGTTGTCCGCAGAGTTATCTTTAATATTTCAGTGTACACATGTACGCTATTTTAATGTTGACGTAATTTGAGTCAAGTGCTTTGTGGTAATTTTTAGTGAAGAAATTAGTGGATATAATCTAAGCGACTAGCAATACACGAATATTTCAGTATTATGACCAAGATCGAAAACGAGTAGGAGCCATCATTAATGGCGGGTATTAGAGCACAGCAAAAAGAGAAAACCAGGCGACAATTAATTGATGCTGCATTGGGGCAACTGAGCAGTGAACGCAGTTTTTCAAGTCTTAGTTTACGTGAAGTGGCCAAAGAAGCAGGACTAGCACCAACATCTTTTTACCGTCATTTTAGTGATATGGATGAACTAGGTTTAACGCTGGTGGATGAAGCGGGTTTGACGCTACGACAATTGATGCGCCAAGCAAGACAGCGAATTGAAAAAGGCGGCTCTGTTATTAAAATTTCCGTCTTAACCTTTATGGAGTTTATCGAAAATAACGGCAATATATTCCGATTGTTATTGCGAGAACGTTCCGGTACTTCCGCTGCTTTTCGTGCCGCGGTCAACAGAGAAATCAGTTATTTTACTTTGGAGTTGTGTGATTACTTGCAGCAGGCTAATAAGATGAATGCTGAAGTTGCATATATGCAAGCCAATGCTGCGGTAACTATTGTCTTTAGTGCAGGTTCAGATGCTTTAGATATGAATAAAAAGGAACGAGAGCAACTTTCAGAGCGAACTATTCAACAACTGCGTTTTATCGCGCGAGGCGCAGCTGAATTCAGTCAACGCCTAGAAAGTCATAAAACTTAGTTTTTTCGTGTCAGTATGACACCCGTTTCCACGTGGTCGGTGTAAGGAAATTGATCAAAGAGAGCAAGCTCTTTTATCTCATGGGTTTTAGTTAAGTGCTGCAAATTATCTTTTAATGTATGTGGATTACATGAAATGTAAATAATGTCATTAAAACGGCTTACAAGTTCAACACTGTCTGGATCTAAACCTGCTCTCGGAGGGTCAACAAGCACCGTATCATAATCATAACCCGTTAAATCAAAGCCTTCTAAACGACGAAAAGTTCGCTCACCGTTCATTGCTTGGCTAAATTCCTCACTCGACATACGAACAATATCGATATTATCCAGGTTATTCATTTTAATATTGAACTGCGCAGAATTCACCGATGATTTTGAAATTTCAGTACCCAATACACGGTTAAAATTCTTAGCCAAAGCAATACTAAAGTTGCCATTCCCACAATAGAGCTCGATAAGATCGCCGCCTTTACCCTGAGTCGCCTCTTGGGCCCATAACAGCATTTTTTCATTTACCTTGGCATTAGGTTGAGTAAAACTATTTTCAACTTGTTGATAACGAAAAACGTCTTCACCAACATTAAGTGTTTCCGTGACATAGTCTTTGTCTATAATGACTTTTTGTTTACGTGCTCTACCAATAATATCGACAGGTGCAATGGTTGACAGCTTTTCACGTAATACAGATGTCGCTTTTTGCCATTCGTCATCAAGCTGGCGATGATATAACAAACTGATTAATGCTTCGCCACTTAATGTCGAAAGAAAGTCTACTTGAAATAAGCGCTCTCTTAATATCGGAAAATCTTTAATCTCTTTAATCAAGGCTGTCATGAGTGTATTAATCAGCGTGCTAGCAACAGGAAATTCATCCACTCTGAATTTTTGCTTGGTACTTGAGTCAAACATGATGTAATACAAATCATCACCATCATGCCAAACCCTAAACTCAGCACGTTGTCGATAGTTTAAAGGCTCTGAACAATACAAAATAAATTCTGGTCCATTGAATTTGGCAAACAAGTCAGTCATTCTTTGTTTTTTTTCTGATAACTGCGCATCGTAAAACTTGGGATTAATATGACTGAGCATGTGTTGTCCTATCTATCGGGGAAAATAAAAGCGCGAATTTTATCGTTACACGCAGTTTTGTCCAGTACTTGCTGGCAATTAATTATAGCGAAGGGAGCGTGATAACTTAAATTAATGATGGCGCGTAAATTAAGATAAAAAAAATCCGCCAATTGGCGGATTCTTTTATTCGTCGTCGGACTTTTCTGGTCGTTCTTTAGCTTCTCGAACTTTTAATGTTCGTTGTTGAAACTCAGAATCATTGAGTTTTCGAATTACGTGATCAGCATCAGATGCGGAAATTTCGACAAAACCAAAACCTCTTCTTTTTCCGGTTTGTTTGTCTTTCATTAACCTAACTGATTGCACTTGACCATATTCAGCAAATAGCGCTCTAACTGCGCCTTCATTTGCTCGGTAGGGTAAGTTACCAACATAAAGGGTTTTTATTTCAAGAGTAGCTTCGTCTTCTGAAGTAGGTTTACTGATAAACAGTGACGGAAGAATTGCGCTGATAAATGCAATAGCTGCTGCTATTATTCCGGTAACTTCAATAGATTGAGCGATAAAAAACGCTATACCAGCTAGGACAATAGCTATGATGAGCGTAGTAATGTGAGAAGATTTCATACGAAATACCTAATAATTATTATATAAAAATCAAAACAGTGCCGATTCTATGTTACCCAGCTTTTAGTATTGTGCAAGATAATCTGTATAATTTTCTTACAATTATCGTTTCTTGGCGGTCTTTACTCTGTTCTTTTATTGAATTATGGCCATTAAAAATAGTTAAAAGCTTTAATAATCGACAATTTGCTGTTTTTACCAACAAACAGTAAAAAATATGAAAAAAGATCTTGATCCTTTTTCTCAAATGCCTACAATGCGCATCCGCTTTCAGGGGAAACGTTGAAAGCAGTAAAGTAATGTTTTTAACGCTTTCGTTTTAAACAAAAGGTTAAAAGATTATTTTACGACGTTTTTGTCAAGAGATTGAGCAGGAACGGGTTAATGAAACAGTTGAAAACGAGTTGAACTTTTTAAAACTTTTTTCAAAATAAATGTTGACATTAACAACCAGGTGCGTAAAATGCGCATCTCGCTTCGGGCAAGGCCTAAAGCGGAATGAGTTAAACGAATGCGATTTAACTTTTTCTTCAAGCAAATGTGTTTTGAAGAAGTTCTTTAACAAGTAGTTATCATGCAATTTGTGTGGGCACTCACATTGATGTTGGTTTTACCAGCTACTTAGGTAGCAAAACTAAACTTAATGATGATGACACACAAGACAAAATTTACTTTTTAAGTAATGCAAGTTTTATATGTACAGATTCATTGAGCCGAGAATTTATTTCTCACAAACGATTTTAATTGAAGAGTTTGA
>NZ_JBQRUM010000021.1:0-79316 GCF_053485795.1 Thalassotalea ganghwensis | reverse complement strand
CGATATGTGACCCTTGCTCCCCTGTCGTTGACGTTAAGCGATTTAAACCATCATAGGTTAATGCACTTAGCGTGCTTAAATCAGCCGCTCTACCATTAGTAATTGAGGTAATATTGGCGTTATTATCGTAGCTGTAAGTTAAGTTAACCGCATCCGTGCCTGTTTTATAATCACGAATTTGCTGTGGCATTAAGCGGTCATTTAATGAGGTTTTATGGGTTAAGCCATTACCATAGGTAAAGGTATCAACCATGCCATTGACGTGGTATTTTGCGCCAGCTTCAACAAAAGTATCTGTCCCTTTGCTGGTATCTTGGTAGGTACGTATCGCTTGGGTGGCTTGGCCAAAACCGTTCGGGGCAAATTCAATCGGCTCGGGTACCTCGACACTGTCAGGGTAGGTCAGCGACGCTAGATGACCAAGCTTGCTATAACCGTAATCTAAACCAAAGGTTTTACCGTCAACAACTAATGACTCACTTTCAAGTAAATTGATAGCATTATAGGTATAACTTTGGCTAACCGCGCCAACAATCGACGTGATATTACCATTATTATCATAACTGTAAGTGCGCGTTGGCGTGTTATCGCCAAAGCTGGTTTGATAAATCGCGCCCAGGTTATCATAGGTGAAAGTAACTTTGTCGCTATCAGCTACTGCCGTATTACATTCATCTGCGGCGGTTAAGCTTTGACCTTCGGCTTGCCACTCAACTTGGCCAAGATTATTGCGGTGATAAACCGTTGAACCAACATCATCACGTTTTACCGCACACAATTGCTGCTCATCGTTATAGTAGCGATATTCGGTTGCACTAATGCTATTGCCGTCGCGATTACCCGCTTGGGTAATACTGTTGATATTGCCATACAGGTTGATATCGATGGTGGTGGTAACACTTTCTGGTGATTCAATTTTTATGGCTTGCTCGTAGCTTGGGCTGCCATAAGCTAAGTACGTCGTGGTGGTTGAGTGTTGTTCATTATTCTTAACTTCAGTGTTTTTACCCGCATCGGTGACTTTAATTTTATTGCCAGCTAAATATTCAGTGGTGACAGTGCCGCCATCGGTGATGCTTTGTGAGATTAAACGTTGCAATCCATCGTAACTATAAGTCGTACCACTTGTTTCGGTGTCGCTGCTTGATGGAAACGATTGAAAGGTTAGCTTGTTATAGGCGTTATACTCATTGTTTTGATAAACGGTATTGCTACCATCACCGGTGATGCCATCTTCTGTTTTTACCAATACCGGGCGTAATAAACCATCATACGTAGTGGTTTCGGTCATCAATGCGGTATCAGAACAGGCTGTTTTGGCAACGTTTAGCGTACAACGCTCAACTTTACGTACCGGTTGGTTGGCACCAATGCCGCCATCGTGTGACCACGTGAAGAAGGTATCCGCCCAATCAACCTCACCCGCTTTATCAGGCGCTTTTATGTATTGAATACGGCCTAAATCGTCATAACCATACTCGGTTTTATTGCCATTAAAATCAGTGGTAGAGGTAACCCAGCCGTTATTATCAATAGTACGCAATACGTATTCTGTCCCGCTACTTCTGCGTTTAGGTACACTGATTTTTTGCGCCTGACCACGTTTGTAGTTTTCAAACAGTTGATAAACATTTTGTGAAGCATCGTGAACTAAAGGTTGGTTGTACTCGACCTTTTTCACTTGCCCTAATTGCTGATAAGTGCCTTGCGTGGTGTGATACTCGCTAAACTGCTTTTGCCAAACGCCAAACGATTTTTGTTCATCTGGCATTAATACCGCGTGCGATGAGCCACCCGCATCGGTAAAGTTAACGGTTTGGTAAGTGGTTTCACTTACAGCTGTTAAACCGGTTAATTGCTGATCCGATTTTGCTTCTTCAAACATAAACGTTTTGGTCGGTAAGTTAATTACCCCATTAACATCATCGTTACGATATTGGTAGTAATGAAAACGCTTTTTCGTTGCTGCTGAATACTCGACCATCGATGTTAACGCACCCAAATCATTGTATGATTTATCCTCAACCACGTAGGTCGTCGTTGCGTTATCAGCTTCATAGTAATATGTTGTACTCGCCACTTGATTAATACGATGGCTCAACATATTAGCGTTAAGAGAAGACCAAGCCCCATCTTCAGATGATGGCCCGGTTGCCCCCCAGTGTTTGCCTACATAATTAGTTTCACTCGGCGCTAAAAATTCATAGACCTCTGTAGACATTAAATCGTCATTTAAATCGTAAATTTGCTTGGCAACAACACTGCCTTCTGACGCTGAGGCGAACTTTCTATCAATAAAATATATTTCTTTATTCTCAGGGCCTTGGATAGTAACCGAACGAAAATCTGCTGCATTCTCTGAATTGATATTATCTGGAAACCCACCAGAAGGTGCTGCAAGTTTAAATGGACCAGTTAAGTAATCATTTATGATCTTTCCGTCTAAATTTGCTGTCTCCTTAAAATTACCTTGATTATCAGAATAAGAATAAGCCCAAGTTAAGTCTGTACTTCCTGTATTTTTTATCGTTTTACTGATTAACACAACCTTTATACTACAATGCAAGTTCCGCACATTTTGAGAATTATCACCAGGTTGATTAGTCAATGGCTGGTAAAAAACAGGGTCTACTTGAGAACGGCCAAACCTGACACGTTTAAAGGTAAAATCGATTGATAATCCTTCAGGAGTTTTAACCGACGTTGTAACAGGCGAATCATCGAAATTGCAACTTGGAATGGCTGGCGTATACATTGTTCCTTGTCTAAATAAGGTCGTATAACCAGCATTGAAATCATTAGGGTTAAACTTAGTAAAGTAGATATCTCTATCATATTCCCATTTCGATTGACCGTCAGGTAAAATAACATACTCTAAAAAATGACTGTCTGAGTTATATTCATACGTCCATGTACGTGTGCCACTTGTCGCACTTGTTGGTCGTTTCAAATCACGTTTACCGTATGAAAAGTCTTCATATTCTATGGTGATTTGTCGCCCATCGTTAGCCGTGATAGATTTTAAGGCGCCATCTACCCAGTTGTAGTTAACGTAGTTGCCAAACTTATCCTCAACTTTGGTAACCAATAACAAACGAGTTTTAATCACAGGCCCTTTAAAAGTAAATTTGCCATTTTCATAGGTTTGAATTTCATTAAAGGTATATTTAGTTCCATCAGGCCCCTGTACGATTATCCCTTCTTGATTATTCGCGTTATTGATACATTCAATAACTTTATAATTTGATTTTGTCCGCTGATTTTGCTCATCATCGATTAAAAATCGCTCTGATGTTTTTCCTGGGATATGCAAATACTTTCCATTCCAATAATGGCTTGGAAATAATTTATTGCCTTGGGGGTCAATAACGCTATCTCCCCCTCCTGAACAGTTATTGCCATAATGCCAATTATTCGTACCCCAATCCCAGCCTTCTGGCTCTGTATGTCCATCTCTTATCGCCAGAAAGTGCCCTTGAATCATTGGTACATTCCACTGCCAACCATGAGGGCCGTTATTATCGAGATCATCTCCCGAAATCCAACGTGATAAATTCACAGGCAGTGCTGAGTTTCCTGGGATGCTAATATCGGTAACTTCAAACGCTAATTGGCCATTAGCAGGGTTATAGCCATCACTAAATGCATTTTGATAACTATTATTAAAAACTGGATCAAGTACACGGGTATATTCGCTAACATCGATACCACTGTTCACATCTATTGCTTGGATTGTCAAAGAGTTCAGTAACGTCAAAACCCCGAAAAAACCAACTCTGAGTTTTTTAACCTTTTGTAAATACCTAGCTTTCATTATTGAATATCTCCATTTTCATCCGTCTCTGCCACGGGGGTTCCTAATACGTCGGTATGAATAAATAAAACCTTTCGAAGCGGGGCACCACTTAACACTTCAATTGCAAAAGCAGGTAAAGATACCGGAGTTGCTATTTTTCCGTCAGATACAGAAATGATGATATTTTCATACAAACCGATATCTTCGATTGTTGGGGTACCGGATAGAGTTCCAGTAGTTGCTTCAAAAGAGGCCCAGTTAGGCTTAGATGAAATGCTAAATGTTAATGTGTCATTATCTGAATCGCTGGCTGTTGGCGTAAAGTTATAGCCGTTGGTCACATTAATATTTGTAGATGGTGCTCCTGAAATTGTAGGCGGGCTATTCTTGGGTGGAATATCAACAACGATACTCTTTATTGGTGAAAATTTACCGCACCCTGAACTAATACAAGCTCTTACTTTATATGAATATGTGCCATTAGGTTTCGTTATGGTTTTCGATAAACTACTCCCAACATATATTCTAGTACTGCCTTCAAATAACTCATAACTTGTCGCATCACTGACAGAACTCCAAGATACCGTGTAAGTTCCATCGCTGTCCGATGAAGGTACGTTTAATGATGGCACTCCAGGTATAGGGGGGAGAACCGAAATAGATTTTACTGAAGAATAATCACCACAACCTGACGAATTACAAGCTCTCACCTTATAACTATATGTGCCAGTTGGGTTAGTCCTTTTATTAGATAATCCGCTTCCAGAATAGATTGTACCTTTTGCTTCACCAACAAGTTCATATCGTGTTGCATAGCTCACAGAACTCCATGATACGTTGTAAGTTCCATCGCTGTCCGATGAAGGTACGTTTAATGATGGTACTCCAGGTATAGGAGACAGAACCGAAATAGATTTTACTGAAGAATAATCACCACAACCTGACGAATTACAAGCTCTCACCTTATAACTATATGTGCCAGGCGCGTTAGTCCTTTTATTAGATAATCCGCTTCCAGAATAGATTGTACCTTTTGCTTCACCAACAAGTTCATATCGTGTTGCATAGCTCACAGAACTCCATGATACGTTGTAAGTTCCATCGCTGTCTGTGCTAGGAACTGTTAATGAAGGAACGCCTGGTAATGGTAAAGATACGGTGACATTAGAACTATATCTACTTCCACCGCAGCCAACATTTTTTGGGTTACACACATATACCCTATATTTATAAATTCCTGCTTTAGACTTTCCTGAAATAGGACATGTATAAGATGTCTCTCTCCATGTAGCGCGTGTTTTGGTGCATACGGTAGAATACCCGCCACCATTATAAGATTCTTGTAAATAATATATCGCTCCATCAACAGAACCTCCTGCTGAACCAAACGTCAAGTCGAAGCTGGTATTTATTAAAGGTAAATAATCCGATGATGACAAACTTGAGGGTTTACCTGGTATGGTGTACGCATAAATTCTGCGATAAGGACTTAATCCGCTGCAGCCTTCATAATTACAAGCTTGATATTTTATATACTGATACCCGTAATTACCTCTCACAGAAAAAGACTGAGATGTACCAGTATAAGTTGCAACATAGGTATACGTAGCATTATCTGTACTTGTATATAATTTATAATGACTTGCATTAAAAACTGAGGTTGTGTAAGCAACCGCTGAAGAACCCACTGGATGGTAATTTCCATCTTTTATACTTGGGGTTTTAGTAGGACCTGGCGGTGTAAGATCGACACAATCCATCCGCCATTCTTCGCAAATTGGAGCTGCAGAAGTGGTGTATGCTTTCGTAAAATCAACAATATCGCTATTACTGCTTTTTGAAGAATCGTCCTTCCAAGGTAGGCATGTTTTGCTTTCCGTTTGAGTTGCTGCTGAATAATAGAGTTGATCACAATCATCAGACAAATCATCTACATCTTCATCATCAGATAGTATCTTTTCTCCATTTTCATCAACTCCACCTGGCATATTGTTCAGCCGGATTAAGTCTAGGTTCTCATCATCATCTACAAAAGCGGTTATTACACTGTAGCCTAACGCGTTCCAGTCCTTTCCTTTTAATTTGCCTTTTACTGTTTCTGTTTTCCCAATCAAGCCACTCTCATTGGCATAAGTAATGTAGTGTTTTTGATTTTTAGAATTTGCCAAGGCAAAGATGTCGGCTCTACCATCATTATTAAAATCGCCTGTTTTAATCTTAAACTCTGATTTTTTTGCCCATCTGATTGACTTTTTTATCTTCTGAACGACAGATAAATTAGATTTACCGGCGTGCATTAAATAATGGTTCTTACCTTTTTGAGTAACTGCAAACATGTCCTGACTTTTATCACCGTTGAAGTCTCCAACATAAAAGGCAAATTCTTGCGAGTTTTTTAACCATTCCAGCTTATCAGCGGTATAATTAAATACGTTAGAAAAATCTATCTCTGCAAGATCTCCATTAACAACCAACGCTAATTGCTGCTCATGCAATACAATAAAAAGATCAGAGACATTATCGCCATTATGATCAATAACAACAATTTTTGCTTTTTCTTCAAACCATTGGTAACCATTTATCTCGATTGGCAAAGATATCGCATTCTCTAATAAATATTGAATAGTGCCGTCTATATCCTTGCCAATTACGATAGTGGATGGTTCATTTTGAATTAAGCTTTGTAATAGAAGGTCTGGATATCTATCTCCATTGAAGTCACCTAAAAGATAGTGATATTGTTTACCTTTCCATGTCATATATTCAGAAGCGTTTAGGTTAATTGAAAATAATAATATCGTCAAAAAACCTATTAGGTAGGTTTTCATAAACTTACATCCCTGCGTTTGTTAATTTTTTGTTACACATATTAACATATTTACGTTGTTTGACAACTTAGTATGTCGCCCTCGACAATATCGTGTGACAAATGTTTAAAGACAGTTACAAAGTTTTAAGAAAAAATGGTCAGTTGCGGATTGTCGGTAACCGACAGCTTGGTTACCATATCAAACTCAAACGAATTTTTGGTAATAATCAACTTATTGCCAGTGATAACAAATTTGTCACCTTATCATCGATAAAAAAATAAGAGCTCATTATCATGAAAAAAATACTAACGCTTTGGGTATTCGCTAATTCTCTATTATTGTCAGCCTGCACTAGCTCACCGACGCACCTTGTGATAGCACCTGATTTGATTACTAACAAGCAAACAAATTTGCAGTTGAAGCAATTACAAATATCGGTCCAGGATATGCGCCCAGCTCGGCATGTCATGCAAGTCTTAAAAAAAGATCAACCCGCACAATTGTTTTCGAGTCAACAAGCGTTAACTGACGCAATTAAGAGCGCTTTAAATGAAGGTTTTCAACAAGCCGGTGCACAAATTACTCAAGTTGGTGGTAATGCCATTAATGTTACAGTCAATAAAGCCTTGATTAGTGTCGATCAAGGTTTAGTTGAGTATAAGGCGAGTAACGCTATCGTCTTATCAATATCCATTGATAACGGAGAACAAAGCTTGCAAAAAACCTACCGAATAAAAGGTTCAAGCAATGGCCCATTAAAAGCAGATGTTGCCGTTCTAGAAAGAGACTTTAATCAGCAGTTAGGTAAATTGCTTAATGATATTATTCGCGACCCGCAAGTCCATCAGTTTTTAAGGTGATCTTATGAGAATTCTTGCTGCACTATTATTATTACTCAGTTTTAATAGCCAGAGTAAAAACCTCGCGATTGATCCTGATAATTTATTCCCTCGGGTCAAGTTTGAAACCTCTATGGGTGTTATTGTTGTTGAGCTCGATAGAACACGTGCGCCAATTACTATTGATAATTTTCTAACCTACGTGGTAAAAGGCGAATATAACGAGACTATTTTTCACCGAGTCATTGCTGACTTTGTTGTCCAAGGCGGCGGTTATGATAAGGATTTTGTGCCAAGAAAAGTCGGTGAAGATATCGTTAACGAATCAGGTAATGGTTTAAAAAATGTCATCGGCACCATCGCCATGGCCAAAGAATCCGCGCCGCATTCTGCAAACCGCCAATTCTATTTTAACGTCGCTGACAATAGCGATCTAGATCCGGGTAGACGTTGGGGCTACGCGGTATTTGGTGAAGTTATTGAGGGCTTAGAGGTTGTCATGGCAATGTCTAAAGTTAAAACAGAATATAATGATAATTTTGGCTGGGAAGATGTCCCGGTAGAACCAATAACGCTAATTAAAGCCACTTTACTCAGGGCTGAGTAGAACAAGAGCTTGAAGCTTTATTTCGTCCATTTAAAACTTCAAACTAGACAAAATGTTACAAATTTAATGAACATTATGCGCTGCCTAACTTTGACAAGTATACAATTATCAATCATAACTTAAACAAGCAGCGCAATTCATTAAAAGCCACACTACAAGAGGTCTACCACCTGTTTTTTTATTGCGCTCAATCCGCTAATTAATCGATTTATTGAGGAAGTAAATGATAATTGAGCAGTTTATCAATGAAAAAATAAAACAAGTAGGTGCCTACATTAGCGCAGTCATTGAAAAGACCCTGCACTACACTGAACTAGACCGTTTTGTAACCGAGACCATGGAAGAATGGACACTGCTACATGTCGTCGATGAAACGCCTCATTGTGCAAAAGAGCGCGTTTTTTGGCACGTCATTCATCTACTTTGCTTACATGGTGCAAGTGCTCTAACTCATAATTTATTTGTTAAAGCGGAAGTGACCACCTGTGTAGATTTTTTTAATGGTAAAGGTAGCTATCCAATAGATTGTATAGGTTGGAGACCTTTACCTTAGCTTTTGCCAACTATTTAACTTAGCAAATAGTGTAAAAGCCTTCTTTCAAGACAAAGACTCTGTTAGTCTCTGTTCAATCGAGTTTTACCACTGACATAACAAACAATTGTAGTGCAAACAATCAGACAAACTCTTCATTATTTTAAAGATCGCCATTTACTGACTATTTTCTTTTTTGGGATTGCCAGTGGCTTTCCGTGGGTAATGATTGGTTCAGCAATGACCGGCTGGCTGAAAGATGAAGGTCTCTCTCGTTCAAGCATTGGCTTATTTGGCTTGATTTTTGTCGCTTATAGCATCAACTTTTTGTGGTCTCCTTTAGCAGATAGACTCAAAATTTTCTGGTTAACCCGAAAATTGGGATTGCGCCGAAGTTGGATTTTCTTTACTCAACTGAGTTTAGTATTACTGACCTTATCGATGAGTCTATTTAACGCACAACATCAACTAAGCTTGATGGCTTTGTTTGGATTATTAATCGCGATAAGTGGCGCAACACAAGATATCGCTATTGACGCGTACCGAATTGACTCACTTGCCGATAAAGAAGCGAACTTTATGGCGGCTGGCTCGGCAATGGCGACTGCAGGGTGGTGGACTGGCTATGCGGGCTTAGGCAGCATCCCTTTTATATTGGTGAGTCAGCCTAATTGGGATTGGCCAGAAGTCTATGTTGTTTTAAGTGCAATTATGGCGTTGCTGACATTTACCGTACTTCTGGTTAAAGAGCCAGAGAATGATAGAGAGCACCAACATCAACTTATTCAAAGCAACTATCTAAATGCATTACCCTCATTTGGCGCGAAATCATTAGCCATTGTTATCTTAATCCCGCTGATTTTTGCTTGTATTGTTTATGCCAATATTGGCTATCCAGGCTGGCCTTCAAGTGTCATTGACAATTCACACCAATTTTCAGTATTAACGCTGACGGTATTAACTTTGCTAATCGTATTCGTTAAGCAGTTAACTCAACTCAACAAAGCGGTTAATCAAGTTGCAACGACTATTACCAATCAACGTATTACCTCAATACAACGGTTAACCGCTTGGCTTTTAACAACATTGGTAGCGCCAATTCAAGAATTCTTTGATCGCAATGGCACTCGCTTAGCCATTTCCATTCTTTTGTTTATCTTCTTGTTTAAATTAGGAGAGGCTTATTTGGGGCGAATGTCGATCGTATTTTATCGTGAAGTCGGTTTTTCTAACGAAGATATCGCCTATTACTCTAAATTAATCAACTGGGCGACAACCATTGTCTTCTCGTTAATTGGCAGTGTTTTCACCATTCGTTACGGCATATTAAAAGGACTATTTATTGGCGGCATTGCCATGTCAGCGAGTAACCTGTTATTTTCAGTGATGGCTCTTGTTGGCCCCAATCACTTACTCTTTGCCTTTACTGTGTTTGTTGATGGTTTTACCTCAGCATGGGGATCCGTCGCTTTTGTCGCATTGTTGTCTGTGTTATGTAATAAAAGTTTCACGGCAAGTCAGTACGCATTAATGGCGTCGTTAGGGACATTTGGTCGAGTCATGCTCGGCTCATATTCCGGTATTATCGTTGATTGGCTCGACGGAAACTGGGCACTGTTCTTTGTGTTAACGTCGTTAATGGTGATACCAAGCCTGGCCTTTTTGTATTCAATTAGAACGCCGCTAACACGCCTTATTGAGCAGCAACAACTGTTAAATAAACAAGTTAAAGAGTAATTTTTGAATAGCCAAGACAATTGGCTTTGACAATAGCTAGCGACTTAATTTAACGCGACAGTTACTAAAAATTATGGTTCACGATCTACGAGGTTATCTGCACGCAAAGTTAAATAGCATAGCATCATAGCAACTTTTGGCTTATGCTATTGAAATAAAACTAATTAGTAACAGCAACTAAAATGATCAGATTGATTTTCTTATTACCAATAGTGATGTGCGCCATTTGGTGGTGGTTTCTTAACAGCAAAGGATATACGCTAAAAGATGGACTAAAAGGTTTTGCTTATATTTTTGCCTTTAATGCAATTATTATCGGCTTTCTCGTTGTGATGCTTTTTGTCACTCATAATCAATAACCTACAGATTTTGCACTCATTAAAAAGGCCACAACAATGTGGCCTTTGATATGTTAAGAGATACTACAAACGATAAATATTATCCGCGCTATCTCTATCAATCAATTTAACAAACGGATCCACACCGACAAACTTAGGCTTTTCATCGACAACAAGTTTGATGGTATTACTACCAGTTTTAATTAAGTGCTTTTGTAGGTATTGCAAGCTGCTGTCAGCCGATAAATCCTCTGGATCTTGGCTAAATAAGCCAATATCTATCATATCTTCAAAAGGCTCGTCAGTTTCACTACCTTGACCGTCAGCACGCTTTAGCGCCGCTTCAATATCAATACTAACGCTATACTTACCTTGTTCAAGCTCATCAACTGTGACAGCTGTTACTTTTAGATCGTATAGGGTGATATGCTCAAACAAGTTGCTAATAAACACTTGTTCTGCTTCAGTAGCACCATCAGTTAAGTAAGCAAGTAAGTCCAATGTTGTCGGATAAGGCGTGCTTTGATAGCGAAATTCATTTAGAAAGCCAGCAAGGGCTTCATTTAATCGCTGCTCTCCGATCTTATCTTTTAATGACATCATGACAACAGAGCCTTTACGGTAATGAATATATTGCTGATTTTCACTGCGCATTAATGGCATTTCTTCAATCACTTCAACACTTCTGCCACGTAAGTAACGATCTAGCTCATATTTTAAGAATTTACGAATTTTCTCTGGGCCGTATTTTTTCTCCATCACCATCAACGCTGAATATTGTGACAGTGTTTCAGAAATTATCGCGCTGCCTTGTACATTAGCGGCCCCCACTTGATGACCCCACCATTGATGGGCAACTTCATGAGCCGTTATATAGTAAACAGGATCGATATTTTTAGGATCTCGCAAATCAGTAATAAAGCCAATATTTTCAGAATACGGAACAGTATTAGCGAAACTCTGTGCAAAGGTTCGATATCCCGGAAATTCAATAATCCGCATTTGTTTGTGTTGATACGGTCCGAAATTTTCACTGAAATAATCTATCGAATCCCGAACCGACTCGATCATACGATCAATATTCATATCATGTGCAGGATGGTAATAAACTTCAATATCAATCCCTTTATATTGCTCTTTTTTTGAAGCAAGACGTGCTGACATGATCGAATAGAAGTTTACTATTGGCGCATCCATCTTGTAATGAAAAATACGGCGACCGTTTTCGACAACTTCGCTTTGTAAATAACCTGGAGCAATGGCAAATTGATCTTCATCCGTTGAAATGGTTGCTTCAAAATCGATAAAGCCGATCCCCTTGCCAAAAAAACTTTCGTTATAAAACTCTTTCTGCTCCAACTTATTTGCCCTTTCAATAGGCTCCAAGCCACGTTTACGTCGTTCATGGCGATCAATAATTTGAAAACTATTTTGGTAACCGAAAGTCGGAAACAATTCATAATTATTAATAAAGGTACCGTTTTCTACCAAAGCAAAATCATTACTGCCATCGTTAAAACCCTGATGGCTGCGACGAGCAACTAATTTACCCTTTCTAATTTCACCTGGCTGTAATGGCGTAGCAAAAGTAAACCAGCCAGTATAATAAGTTTCATCAAATTCGCTAACCTTTCCACCGTCGATAATTACTTGCCAATCGGAAGTAAATGCTGGTTTTGCAACTAAAAATCGCGTAATTGGTTCACTACTTTTATTTTCAACCGATATATCTACTTGAGCATCAATCATTCGCTGCTTAGGGTAAATATCAACCTTTGCATTTGCCTTTGTGATCGTTGGAATATGATCATCTTTATACTGAGCGTATTTCTTTTCATATTCAGCCATCAAATCGAGGCGGTCTTCCTGTTCTACATACTCGTTTAAAACTCGTGTGTTATAGTGAATATAAGCCCCTGAGCCGATAAAAATCACCAAGCCAACAGTAACAACAAGTTTGCCGCGCCCGCCAAGATAGTAAGAAACTTTATTAAAGCGTGCTTTAAGCGGTTGCACAGGGCCACGATGCCACAAGGCATAAGTTAAACTGGCGAGTATTATGCTCATCCCTGCCCAGTACAACATATACCAACTATGGCTTGTTAAGAAATCACCATAAGTATTAATGTCGGAATAATAGACTGTTGGGCTGCCCGCAAAATTGAACATGTTATGACTAAAGCCCAAGTTAGATAGCACTAACGATGAAATGATATAAAGCACGAACAACATCATACCGACAAACTTATTCGGGCTGATCACTTGCAAAAAGAAAGCTAAAACGGCGGACATGATATAAGGGAGTATGGTTACGTACCCCAAGCGGATGACATACTGACTAACTTCTAAGTAATCATAGCCTCGCAGTAATTGATTTAGCATGGTGACACTAGCAGCAAACACAAACAATAGAACAAATACTAAGGTCATAGCGATAAGCTTGGATAACCAAAAAGTAATGTTGTGAACCGGCATAGAGTCAACGATATCGCCCATCCCTGAGTTACGCTCTCGCCACACAATTTCAGCGCTGTAATAAGCAAGCACTATCAGCATTAACAAACTTGTTGCGTCAACTATAAGTTGCACCATCGTTTGAGTAATAGGCCAGTTAGGGGTACCAAACATCGCTCGTGGATCAATTAATGGTGCCATTAATGAAAAGATAGTAAACGCCCCGAGTACCAAAAATGGCGCGCTCATTACCACCTGCTTAATTTCAAAGCCAATGCGCATTTTCATATGTGAAAGCGTTTTAACGCCTTCACTTCGATAATCGATTTTATTGGTAAGTTTATCGGCATAATTGGCCGACTCTGCTTTATCAGCTTTCTTTGAAGACTTGCTTTTAGGCAAGCGCACCTTTATAGAAAAACCACCAAAAAACGCAAGAATAACCACGCCAACGACCAACCAAATGATACGGTTTTGCAACAAAATGCCATCTAACTGAATTGGCGTGTTGTTTTTATCAAACATGGTCCAATAACGGGTAATTTCACTAAAAGTATTGACGGCAAAAGGATCAGCCAATGCCACAATTGTTCGATACTCTGGCTCAGAAAAAAGCTGTCCAGAAACTAAATATAGAATAAATATCGCTAACGCGGTGAGATACACCGCCATCAAACTTTTAAAGCGAACCGCTGCGGCATAGAACAAACAGGACAAAACAAAAAGCGTTGGCACAGACATATAGAAAAATGCCGTCAAATAATAAGAGAGTTGTGTTGCGCCTAATCGCTCTGGGTCAACCCAGCCAACCGCACCACCTAAAACCGTCCCCACTAAAATAGCAAATGGTACAAAAGCAAATACCGTAACCGTTACAGCAAAAGCTCCGAGAAAACGCCCTAACTGATAACTAAAAGGATTTAATGGCTTACTATAGAGAATCTCAGCCATTCTCGAACTATCATTTCGGGTAGCAGTATTGGCAACAAAGTTTACTACTAAAAACATAGCAAAAATGCCAAGTATCAATAAGGTTTGTGTTATCGAAAATGGGCCATTATAAAGCACATTGCCACCGCCACCTAGTTGAACATTATCACTAATAGTGGCAAAGAAGGTTAAAAAGAAAAAAATTAAACTCGTCACATAAAACGACGGCTGTCGCGTAAAATAACGCCATTCAAAGAAGAACATTTTAGTAAACATAATTCCCCCTTAAGCGGCACTGCGATGACGATGAAGTGTCGAAAAGTAAACATCTTCTAAATTCGCTGGTGCAGCCTCAAAGCCATCAGGGGCTTGCTCTGCCATAACATGAATAATAGTTTGACCTGCAAACAAACGCTTAGAAATAACAGGCAAACTTTGTTCAATTTCTGACGCTTCTTGTTGACTAACTGTTTTACGCCAAATTTGGCCATTTAGCTGATCAGTAAGTTGAATAGGATTGCCTTCCAGTAAAATTTGTCCAGAAGCCAATACCGCCATATTAGGGCACAGCTCTGAGACATCATCAACAATATGAGTTGACAGAATAATGACTTTTTCTTCGCCTAAACTCACCAGTAAATTATGGAATCGGTTTCGCTCTTCTGGATCTAAGCCTGCCGTTGGTTCATCAACTACTAATAAATCAGGATCTCCCAATAACGCCTGTGCGATACCAAATCGTTGACGCATCCCGCCAGAAAAGCCACTAACGGCTTTTTTACGATGCTGATACAAGTTAGTGTGTGCTAACAATCCTTCAACCGCTTCTTTTCGCTCAGCTGAGTTTGAGATACCTTTCAGTACAGCCATATGATCTAATAGTTCATAGGCACTAATACGAGGATAAACACCGAAATCTTGTGGCAGATATCCTAGGCGTTGACGTAAAGCTTGAGGATCGGCAAAAACATCTATTCCATCAAATTCTATTGTGCCCTGATCCGCATCTTGTAAGGTTGAGATCGTGCGCATTAATGACGATTTACCTGCACCATTTGGCCCTAATAAACCATACATACCTTTAGGTATGGTCAAATTAACATTATTGAGCGCTTTGACACCATTATCATAGGTTTTTGATAATCCGGTTATTTGTAACATTATTATTATTCCATTTTATTGCAAAAAAATTGAAGGGAAATTAACATACGGTTCGCATGTTAAATTTTTGTAAATTTATGCCATATTTACCGTTAGATATCAAGTTTGCTAGCGTTTAGGCAAAAAAAAACCTTAACATTAATGTTAAGGTTTTTCGATATATTAAATGTGTTAAAAGATAGAGCGGAAAGAAGAACCACCACGATGCAAACCGCGGCGTTTATTGCGCATTCGACTATGTAACTCTCGACGTTTAGCCCCTAACCATTCATCTCGTGTAACCGTTGTATCTCGACGACTTTCTTCTCGCGTACGGTAGGCACAAAACTCTTCAAAAGCGCTAATATCTTCACTTAACTCTGAAACGACTAGCTCAATCATGATTGCATCATCAAGGAAACCTAGCACTGGAATATGATCTGGTACAAGATCTTCTGGATCACTAAAATAAGCCAATGCACTAAGTACATCTGACTTTTCTTCTTCAGGGATCTGCCACTCGCTGTCTTCAATCATGGCTACCAATGTTTTTAGCTTGGCTATACGGTCACTAACAAATGGTGGAACATCAACGCTAATATTATCACTTAAATTTTTCGCATTGGTTAAAATTTCTTGCTCAGAAAGTTTCTTTGCACCATCTTGCGCTTTGCGCATAACGTCACGAAAATGATCAAGATCAGACTCTTTTAATTCAAACGTTACTTCAAAGGCCATTATAATTCTCCTAATTTGGCATTTATGTGTGCTTATATTAAATCTAACAGAACATTGCGGTTACAGCACTATTGTTAACGATTTTTTTTACTTTATTTTGATTTATCACTATTTTGATGGTTAACATGCTAATATTTCAGCCATAATAATAACAATGCAAAGAGTGATATAATCAATGAAAACTCAGTTGCCGGTATCTCAAAGCAACGAGGCCGAGACCGAGACCGAAAAAGCAATCGAATGTGAAAATTGTCACGCGATAGTGAAAGGCTCATATTGCAGTGAATGTGGACAATCGGTCGAATCAAGCCTTAAATATTTTTGGACGGTCGTTCTTCATATTCTCGATGACATCTTTAGCTTTGATTCAAGAGCAAGTCGAACTTTATATCCCCTGCTATTTAAACCGGGTTTTTTAACCAATGAGTATTTTGCTGGTCGTCGTGTTCATTACGTTCCACCACTAAGACTATATCTATTTGTCAGCATTATCTTTTTCCTTTCATTAAAGGTGTTTATCAACACTGACGATAAATCAATTTTTCATTCGACAAATGAAAACTTACAAATTAGTGAACAAATTCAACGTCAAGTGGAAAAAATCAACAATGAATTACCGCAAGCAAGTGATGAGAGAAAAATAAAGCTTGAGCAACAACTTGCTGCCCTCAACCTTTATCTAAAAGATATCAACGAATCGAAAAATGATGCACTGGTAGAGCTCGCTCGACAAGTAGCCGAACTTGAATTAAAACAAGTCTCAACTAATAATTTGCCCGCTGCACCGTTAAACACAGCAGAAAAGATCCGCTATCAAACACTAAAAGATATGTTAACGCAGCAGCGAGAGCAAAAATTTACGCCTGATAAAGATACCGATAATGGTCAACGGCCAGATAAAAACAAAGATGAAGGTACGATAAACCTGACGATTGGCAATCAAGCTGATGGTAGTTTGAAGTTGCCATTTCTTTCAGAGGCACAGAATCAAAAATTGGCAGCCAATACAAAAGTGTTGGAAACAAAAGCAGAGAAGTTACTTCAATCTAAACCTGAAAAAATCTTTCAAGAGGCTCTCGAAAAGCTGCCACAAATCATGTTTGTCATATTACCGATTTTTGCGCTGCTGCTTAAAATCATGTACATGTTTTCTGGTCGACTTTACCTAGAACACCTTACTGTAGCGTTGCATAGTCATAGTTTTATCTTCTTAAATTTACTTTTAGTGGAAATTTTAACAACGATAAGTGATGAAGTCCTTGCCGATAATGATTTGCTGAGATCGTCACTGGGGCTAGCCTCGGTTTTATTTATTGCTTGGATACCGATTTATCTGTTTATTATGCAAAAACGAGTCTATCGACAAGGAATACTTATGACCTCGATAAAGTTTTTCGCCGTTGGGATTTTTTATATGTGTATTTTGACCAGTGCAGCCCTTGTTGCATTTATTTGGGGGGTGCTGAGCATCGCATAATACATTATCCCTATTGAATTTAGGTAAAGACATAAAAAAACCAATGCTTTAGCATTGGTTTTTTTATTTATTAGAGTACAAATACAATACGCTAAACCATGATTTCTATCAATTATTCTGATAATGGTCTCATATGAGGAAATAGAATAACGTCTTTAATCGTAGGTGAGTCAGTAAATAACATCACTAAACGATCGATGCCGATACCTTCACCAGCCGTTGGCGGTAAACCGTATTCCAATGCATTGATATAATCATCATCAAAATGCATCGCTTCATCATCACCCGCATCTTTTTCTTGCACTTGCTTTCTAAAGCGCTCTGCTTGGTCCTCTGCATCATTAAGCTCAGAGAAACCATTCGCTAACTCGCGACCACCAACAAAAAACTCAAAACGGTCAGTAATAAAAGGGTTGTCATCATTACGTCGCGCCAGTGGAGAAACTTCCCAAGGATACTCTGTAATAAATGTCGGTTGATCAAGCCTATGCTCTGCAACTTCCTCAAATATTTCACAAATGTACTTACCTGCACCCCATACTTTCGAGGCCTCAGTTTCTTTAACGCCAACCTGTTTGGCCATCGCTTTTAACGCATCGAGATTGGCTTCTGGATTACGAAGAACGTTCTCATCTAAGTTATCGCTATACTTCAAAATAGCATCTACCATCGACAAGCGCTCAAATGGCTTGCCAAAGTCATAGAACTTCTCTTCGATAACGTCACCATCGGCGTTGCGAACGGTGTTTCTGATCACCGATGTGCCCATCACATCTTCAGCCAGTGTACGTAACATATCTTCAGTCAGATTCATTAAATCATGATAGTCGGCATAGGCTTGGTAAAATTCGAGCATGGTAAACTCAGGGTTATGACGCGTAGACAATCCTTCATTTCTGAAGTTACGATTAATTTCGAATACTTTTTCAAAGCCACCAACGACTAGACGCTTTAAATATAATTCAGGCGCTATACGCATAAACATTTCAATGTCTAATGCATTATGAAACGTGGTAAATGGCTTCGCTGTTGCTCCACCAGGGATGGTTTGCAACATTGGCGTTTCCACTTCCATATAGCCACGTTCAGTTAAGAATTTACGAATGCCATCAACAATTTTTGAACGCACTTTGAAAGTGTTACGAGTGTCTTCATTAATAATTAAATCAACATAACGCTGGCGATATTTCGTTTCTTGATCTGACAAGCCGTGGAATTTTTCTGGCAATGGTCTAAGTGACTTAGTTAATAGCTGGTATTCATCCATATTAACGTATAAGTCGCCTTTACCAGACTTGTGCAAGGTACCGGTTACACCAATAATGTCACCAATATCTAATACGCCCCAGCGAGCTTTGATATCTTTTTGGACATTTTTATCGGCATACGCTTGAATACGGCCAGTCATATCTTGTAGAACCAAGAACGGGCCACGCTTAGCCATTACTCGACCAGCAACACTATAAACGGCTGTTTCAGCTTCTAACGCTTCTTTTTCTTTTTCACCATGAGCTTCTTGCAAGTCAGCAGCGTAATGTTTTCGATCGAACTTATTTGGATGACCGTTAGCCGGACAGTTTTCTCTAATTTGTGCTAATTTGCCGCGACGTTCGGCAATCAATTTGTTTTCGTCTAAATTTGCTTGGTCTGTCATTTTATTTCCAAATAATGAGCGATTGCTCGTCAATTTACACTATAAAGTTAATTCAAGAACGCTTTAAAAAGCATTCACTATAAACCTGACTTTAACGAAGCCTCAATAAATTTATCGAGATCGCCGTCAAGTACCGCTTGTGTATTTCTATTTTCAACACCCGTACGTAGGTCTTTTATACGGCTATCATCTAATACGTAAGAACGAATTTGGCTGCCCCATCCTATATCTGACTTGCCTTCTTCCAACTCTTGTTTACTCTCATTTTGTTTTTGAATTTCCAACTCATAAAGCTTGGCTTTAAGCAACTTCATTGCCGTCGCACGGTTTTTATGTTGAGAACGATCATTTTGACACTGCACTACAGCGCCTGTTGGAATATGCGTAATTCGAATGGCTGAGTCGGTTTTATTAACATGCTGACCACCAGCGCCTGAGGCACGATAAGTGTCTACACGTAAATCCGCTGGGTTGATATCTATTTCAATATTGTCGTCAATCTCTGGGTAAATAAATGCAGAGGCAAATGAGGTGTGGCGGCGACCGCTCGAATCAAATGGCGATTTTCTAACTAAACGATGCACACCGGTTTCCGTGCGCAGCCAACCATAGGCGTACTCACCTGAATACTTAATGGTACATCCTTTAATGCCAGCGACATCACCATCTGAAACTTCAAGCACTTCAGTCTTAAAACCATGTGCTTCACCCCAACGCAAATACATGCGCATCAACATTTCAGCCCAGTCTTGAGCTTCAGTACCACCAGATCCTGATTGTATGTCTAAGTAACAATCGTTTTGATCCTGTTCCCCTGAGAACATACGACGAAACTCAAGTTTATCAAGGCTTTGTGCTAAAACATCCACTTCAGCTTGCACATCATCAAAGGTTTCTTGATCTTGCTCTTCAACAGCTAACTCAACGAGACCTTCAACATCATCACAGCCAGAAATTAATTCATCAATTGTTTCTACAACCGCTTCTAATGCCGCTCTTTCTTTACCTAATGCTTGAGCGCGTTCGGGCTCATTCCAAACATCTGGAAGTTCTAATTCACGAACTACTTCAACTAAACGCTCACTCTTGTGATCATAGTCAAAGGTACCCCCTAAGCATTTCAGTGCGCTCGCGAATTTCTTTGATTTTGTTGATTATTGGATTTACTTCAAACATGTTTAGAGCATTCTTCTTTATTAACGCAGTATCGCATTTAGCAAAACAATAGAAAATTGTCGCGCATTGTAGCTTAAATCTAGCACCAAATAAATGACAGAATATGCATCAATTATGCTATTTCATTACATCAGGGGTTGTTGCTCTTGATCGTTCATTTGACAACACGTTTTAGTTACATACTGACAAGATGATCAATCATTAACTGCAGTGTTTGTTTATTGCGAAATTCATTGATATCAAGTCGATACGCGACATGAACTTTATTTGCCTGACTATTCGGCCAGGCTTTGGTATTGACATTAAAGGCGATGCCATCAAATAACTCACCATCTTTTTCCAAAACAACTTTGAGGTGCTTTTCGCCAACGATTCGTTGTTGGACTAGCGTAAAAATATCATCGAATAATGGTTCTAAAAAATTTTGCCCCCATGGCCCAGCTGCTTTGACTTGCTCAGCAAAGGTCAAGGTCATTAGCTGAGTTGGCAGTTCACCATCAGAAAATAGCCTCCCTTTAAGCACTTCTTCATCTAACCATTGCATAGCATAGTCATTAAAGAGCTGTTGAAACTGATTAAAATGACGTTGCTCAATGCTTAAACCCGCCGCCATCGCGTGACCACCGAACTTAATAATCATCTCAGGGTGCTTGCTATCAATATGCTCGAGCAAATCTCGAATGTGCAGCCCAGGAATAGAGCGAGCCGATCCTTTAAGCTCATCACTCCCTTCTACTTTGGCAAAGACCACTGTCGGTCGATGATATTTTTCCTTTAATCGTCCAGCGACGATGCCAATAACCCCTTGGTGCCACTGAGGGTGAAATAAAGCAAGAGCAAATGGTAAGTTATCTTCTGTAAAGTTACATTGCTTTAAGACGTTTTCTGCTTCT
Source organism: Thalassotalea ganghwensis (assembly GCF_053485795.1). Classification (NCBI taxonomy): domain Bacteria; kingdom Pseudomonadati; phylum Pseudomonadota; class Gammaproteobacteria; order Alteromonadales; family Colwelliaceae; genus Thalassotalea; species Thalassotalea ganghwensis. The sequence goes on along the minus strand of NZ_JBQRUM010000021.1, from coordinate 58,195 downwards.
TGCTGCATGCCTTGCTCTATCTCTCTACGCGTTTTATTGAGAGCATCAAGCTCTTGTGCCATCGCGCGAGCCGTATTTAAGTCTTCAGCCAGCAAACAATTAATGCCAAAGGCCATATCGTCTAATCGTCCTGCAGCATTAATTCTTGGTCCTAAAGCAAAGCCAAAATCGCTCGCCACTAATTGCTGCTGATTTTTACCCGCCACTTCGATCAGTGCCTGTATACCGGGTCTAGTTGCGCCGGCTCTTATACGCTTTAATCCTTGTTCCACTAATATCCGATTATTATTATCAAGAGAAACGACATCGGCAACTGTACCCAGCGCCACCAAATCAAGTAGTTGTGCAACATTAGGTTCTGCAATGCCTTTTAACGCAAACCATTGTTTCTCTCTTAGATACTTTCTCATAGCCAAAACAAAGTAAAAGGCAACGCCAACACCCGCGATTGATTTACTGCTAAATTGACAATCTGGTTGATTGGGATTAACGATAGCATCAGCTTTAGGTAAGACTTTTCCAGCCAAATGGTGATCGGTGATAATCACTTTTAGTCCGAGGGATTTTGCTTTTTCAACACCTTTGTGACAGCTGATACCACTATCAACAGTAATTAACAGCTTAGCCCCTTTTTGGTATGCGATTTCAACAATTTCGGGAGTGAGACCATAACCATACTCAAAGCGATTTGGCACCAAAAATTGATGGTTGGATGACCCTAGCATTGATAAGGCCGACATCATTAATGCCGTACTGGTGGCACCATCGGCGTCAAAATCGCCGATGATAAAAATAGACGCTTTTTCTTGTAAGGCAGAAAAGAGCACTTCACAAGCGCTGTTTAGCCCTGTCATCGATTCTACAGGCAAAAGCTGCTTAACGACCAAGTCAAGTTCTTGCCGAGATTTTACGCCTCGACGAGCATAAATTTGTTTGATAACCGGGTGAAGCGTATCAGGCAGAAAGCTATCATCTACCTGATCTAAGCGAACGATTTGTTTATCCACTGCTGTTAGCCCGCGGCGTTAACACTCTCGATAATTTTTAATAGTGATTCAGGATCTTTGTAACCTGGTAACATAAATCCATTTTCAAATATCATTGCTGGCGTACCACTGACACCAATTTGACGACCAAAATTAAACTCTTGCTCAACCGGACTCTCGCAGATTCGTTGTGCAACTGATGATCCTAATTTAGCTTTTGTTAGTGCTTCTTGTGGATCTTCATGACACCAAATAGAACGCAGGTCTTTAAATCCTTTTGAATACTCACCGGTTTGATCTTTAATGCCGTAACGGGGATACGCTAAGTATTGAATAGTAATCCCTCGGTCATTGTAATCCGCCATTTGCTCATGCAATTTTCGACAATAACCACAGGTAATATCGGTAAAAACAGTAACAACGTGTTTTTCATCTTTTGCTTTGAAAACAATCATATCATCTTTAAAGCTTTCAATACCGGCAACGCGAATGTCACTTTTGGTTTTCTCAGTTAGGTTTGCCCTTGCATTTAAATCGTAAAGTGTCCCTTCGATCAAAAAGTTGCCATCAAGACTTGAATAAAAAACGCGATTTTCAGAAATCACCTCAACTAAGCCGACCATCGGTGATAATTCAAGTGAGCTTACCTCACCAACCAACGGAGCTAATTTAGTTTTTAATTGCGCCAACTGAGCAGAGACCTCTGCACTTTGTGTCGTTGCATTACTACCTTGATTAGCATGGGCAACGAAAGCTGATGTCGAAATAAGTAGTGAAAGCGATAGTGTTACACCAGTGATAAATGTCTTTAACATGAAAATTCCAAAAAAATGAGCCTTTGAGACAATGACCGTTTAATTGCCGCTAAAATTACCGTGTTATTGATAAGAAATCAAACCCTAACAAATAACTGTGGATTGCTGGGTGTAGTAAATAGATGAATTTATCTGTTAAAATCACGCCTCTTTTATCGTGACGGAAGTAAATAAAGGTTATGTTATCAATCGGTTTGTTTTATGGCTCAACTACCTGCTACACCGAAATTGCGGCTGAAAAAATTCAGCAGCAATTTGCCAACAACCATAATCAATACTCTGTCACCTTAGCGAATATAAAAGAAACTCCTCTCAGTGATTGTTTGCAATATGATGTGATAATTTTTGGTATCTCAACGTGGGACTACGGTGAGCTACAAGAAGACTGGGAAAGTCATTGGTCGGACATTGCTTTGTTAGATCTGTCTGAAAAAATTGTCGCTTTATATGGTATGGGTGATCAGATTGGCTATACCGATTGGTTTCAAGACGCGCTTGGCATGTTGCACGAGCAAGTCGTTGCTCAAGGGGCATATGTTATTGGTTACTGGCCAAATCAAGGATACGAATTCGCGGCTTCGAAAGCGTTAACTGAAGACAAAGCACATTTTGTTGGCTTGGCGCTTGATGAAGATAATCAATACAATTTATCTGACCAGCGCATTACCACTTGGTGCCAACAACTGGTTAACGAGCTTGAACAATTATTAAATCAGGCCTAACCGTAAGCTCACTCTGTAATTAGGTTAGCTAATCGATACAATTGCCCGTATAATACGCAACAATTTTGTTTTTAAATGATTTAGATTTTATATGTTTGAGCAGTTTGACCTCGATTCTGAGCTTTTAGCGGGAATAAAAAGTGCAGGTTATAAAAAACCAACGTCTATCCAATCGCTTGTTTTACCTGAAGCAATGGCTGCGAAAGATGTCATGGCTTCAGCACCGACAGGTACTGGAAAAACCGCCGCGTTTTTATTACCGGCGTTGCAGCACTTACTTGATTACCCAAGAAGAAAGCCAGGATTTGCTCGCGTATTGATCTTGTCTCCAACTCGTGAACTTGCTTTACAAATTCATGAGCAATGTGAAATTTTGTCTGCACATACCAAGATCACCACAGGTGTCATCACCGGTGGGGTAAACTATGGTAGTCACAAAGAGATTTTAACCGGTGGTGTCGATGTCGTTATTGCCACCCCAGGACGCTTGTTAGAATACATTGACAATGAACAATTTGATCTTCGTGATATCGAAATTTTAGTACTAGATGAAGCAGATCGTATGCTTGATATGGGTTTTGCAGAGACCATTAACCGAATTGTTGGCGAAGCTCGTTGGCGCAAACAAACGCTGCTATTTTCAGCAACTCTTGAAGGAGCTGGCGTACTAAGATTTGCCAAAGACATTCTTAATGAGCCTGTTTATCTAGAAGCCAACCCATCACGAAAAGAAAAGGCAAAAATCCATCAATGGATCCATTTGGCAGACGATAAAACCCATAAGTTTAATTTATTGGTCAATATTCTTAAGCAAGAAGACGTTAAACGAGCTGTAGTCTTTGCCAACAAAAGAGAAACCGTACAGTTTCTATCCGGCAAACTCTATGCTGAAGAAATTCCCTGTGCGTGGCTAGAAGGCAACATGCCACAAGATAAGCGTAACAGCGCTGTCGATCGTCTAAAGAAAGCTGATGTCAATGTGCTTGTTGCAACCGATGTAGCAGCTCGCGGCTTGGATATTGACGATATTACCCACGTCATTAATTTTGATATGCCAAGAAAGGCCGATATTTACCTGCATCGTATTGGCCGTACCGGACGCGCTGGAAACAAAGGCATCGCTATTTCTTTAGTAGAAGCTCATGACATGGCGGTTATCGGTAAAATAGAACGCTACATGGGTGAGAAGCTGGCGCGAAGAGTGATTGAAGGTTTACGTCCGCAGCACAAAGAAGCACGTGTTGCCTTGAAAAAACCCAAGGTCAAGAAAACCGCAGCTCAGAAAAAAGCAAAAGCTAAAAAAGTTGCCAAACGCAAAAAGAAATAATACCTTTACGTTAGCAGGTCATATCTAAATGCATGACCTGTTAACCTTGCTACGCTGATTCTGCCTCTTTTCGGGTGAACACCCACTCATTGCCTTTACTGAGTGCTTCATTGAAGACATACCCTGCACTATCAAACGCTTTAAGCTGCTTAACATCGTTTATTCGGTTTTCAATAATATAACGAGCCATCAAGCCTTGCGCTTTATTGGCAAAAAAGCTGATCATTTTTTATTGACCATTTTTCCAATCTTTAAACGCCGGAGTAATAATGTCGGCGCCAAGCTCTTTCTTCTTGACGGATTTGATGGACGCATTTTAAGCCAAGTTTATATAGTTAAACTACCTTGTCTTCCTTAGCCATCATGCGCCTGTTTAGGACGGGGCAGAGTAATAAAAAAGGAAGCTTGAATTCGCTTCCTTTTTTATTCGTTAAACTAGCTCAAAGTTCTTATTTAAAATAACAAACTAGCGCATTTTACTCGCCTTCGTAAAACGCCTTTTTGCAAACAGATTTAGGAAACCAAGTAATACAAGTAGCTGCACAAAAGCGCCACCACTTGACGTTTTATTGATCTTAGCCATTACATCAATTGAATGCGCATTGTCAGTTTCGTCTTGCTCATCATTGTCTGACGCCACACTGACAGACAATGATTGCCAGTCGCTATCAGCCAATGCTATGACACTAGCTGTTACTGTAATCGATTGATTGATATCTAGACTACCCAATGAGCAGACAGTTTCATTGTTGTCATTGGCACACGTGCCATTACTAATTGAAACTTCAACAAACTCTGGAACCTTCATTGTCAGCATCAGATTTTCTGCCATTAACGGCCCCGCATTACGTATAACAAAGTCAATCGTTTGACTATCCCCCTGAACATCCAGTGTTAAGCGGGACTGCTCTGACGCAATACTTAATTCAGAAGTAGTCGCAAAGCTTCCGTTTTTGGACGGATAGGTACGCACTTCACCAGTGTTTTGATCAAGCGCCATTATTTCAAGGTTACCATCACCATCTAGATCTTGAATATTGATATTTCTGGATGACTCGATAATCGTCTGGTCTTGGCGGATGAAGTCAACTGCATTACCTTCGCCTAAATACGTTTCATATACTCCACTTTCCAAACCGATTAGCAAGTCAACATAGCCATCGCCATTTAAATCTTCAACATAGACACTATGAGCAGCTGAATTACCTATCGTTGTTAGCGTTTCAAATTCTCCAGAGTCGTCATTAATCGCTAAAATGGTGACCGACCTATCAATACTAGTATCGCCAGTAGTGGCTGCTTCTTCTGGAGTTAGACCTTCTTCAGTATCCTGAATCTCTTCACTAGCGAATTCTGGTTCCTCTAGCGTACCGGAGATAACAATAAGCTCTTCAACGCCATCATTGTTTAAATCAGCACTGATTGTATTTATTGCATTATCAACAGGAAGTTCTAATTCTTGCATATCACCTGAAGCAACTAATTCGTCAACGTTCAACTCAAATTCTGGTATCAGATCCTCTGCTTGTGCAGTGGTTAAAGCAACTGGCGGTGTACTAAACAATGCTCTAGAAGAAATACTTTTAGATGCACTAGACGCATTACTTGCATAGTAGTTAAAGTAAGATCTTAATAGAGCACTTCTGTAACTAATGAGTATTCTGTTGCCGTAGACTCCTGAAACCATGAAATAGTAACGATCTCGTCTGCGATGATAAGTAGTACTCACAGTAGCAATGGGCTCTCCTAACATTTTTCCAAAGTTAAATGATAAGGTCGCGATTAATTTATTGTTTTCATGTCTAAATAACACCAGTCGATTTCGGCCAAATATAGAGATGTCAATTTGGCCATCACCGTTGAAATCAAAGCGAGCACTTCCACCAATTGGATACCCTAAGTCCCCCCCCTTTTGAAACCGATTATTCGCTTTATTTAGATAATAAGCAGAAGCTTGACCGCCTCGTTCATTAATGAGCACCGCATCTTTCAGTCCGTCTCCATTAATGTCTGTTGCAAGTATATATTTTGTTTCTCCATTATTATCCAAATTACCAACTAAAAGTCCCTCTTGGTCCGTCACCGACTCTAAATATACCTGATGGGTATATATACCTGCTTTCGTTCCGACAATATAATCATAACCTGAACGTCCTACTCTGCTGTCTAGCATTCGCATTACGGTTGCGTTTTCAATATTGAATGAGCCCCTATGTTTAATCGGCGCTAAGGAAACGTAAATTGAGTCTGTTTGACTCTTGGATTTATTGACTCTCGTATCTACGATTTGAGCGCGGACACTGACATCACCATCAATTATGGGTTGTAACGTTAAAGGGTATTGTTGAGACTCTTCTATCGCTAATGTAAAACGACAGTAAGCGTATTTTACACTATACCTGACGCACCCAGAGTCAACCGCTGTAATTTCTGCATTTTCAACAGTAAAACCAACCCAGCCAGTGAAGCCCTCTGATATGCCCCCGACATTCTCAATGTTAGCACGATATTCGAGTGGCTGATTAGATAACGGAGCTTCCTTATCCCACCCCGCAGTGATGTTTATAATTGGTGAGTCGATATCATCTACATTAATATAATAAGTATTTTCTACTGTATCTTTGCCATCAGTGAGCTCCAGAACAACTGGATAACTGTCTTTTAATACAGAATAAGGGACTTGCTGCGAAAACAGATAATTATCTTGACTTAAACTTAACCACTCTGGCGCCGATTTGATGCTAAGTGACAAGTTGTCACGGTCATCGTCTCTGACATCAATATATTTGCCAAATTTATACCCTTGCTTGGTCCTAAACCTACCTGACGTATAAAAATAAGGTGCCGAATTAATTTGATTAAGGTTTAGCACAACCCTTGCACGATCGGACGTACCATCACGATCAGTAACGATATACTCAAAAGAGTCTCTAAGCACCTTAGTGCCGTTATGTTGATAACTAAAACTTCCATCTGGATTCAAACTAAACGCTTTCGCATAAGCAGGCCGCGTTCGAACTTGAACATTCAGCTGATCGTATTGATCTGGGTCACTGTCATTCGCTAACACACCATTGTCTGCATCGACGTTTAACACAGCGTTTTGATCAAGTGTATATTCATCTCGGAAGGCTACAGGAGCATCATTTACAGGTCTTATGTAAACAATAAAACCCAAATCTAGACTGTACCCGCCACTGTCTTTTAGGCTCAGGGTAAACTCTACATACTCGCGGCTAACATCTTTCTCAGGGGTGTAAATCACTTCCGAGTCAGTAATTTCAAGCGTTCCACCAAAAGTAGGCTCCGACGTTACTTCAAGGTAAGCTGGCCCTGCAACTCCATCTTCTATTGTATAAGGAATCGTTAAAACTTCGTCTTCGAACACCCTCAAACTTCGCGTTATAGTTATTTGCGGGTCTTTAATAATAGCATTGACGGTTACATTGATTTGTTTATCAACCGCTGCACCTTGACTATCAGTAAAAGTAAGCGTAAAGCTGTCTTGACCACTAAAATCTCGATTAGGCATGTAAAGCACATTAGAGATAGATTGTTGCAAAATAGCACTGCCATTCTCAGCCTGTACTTTAACCGACAATGAAACTTCATCATTTTCGTCATCTGTTACCGAGTAATCAAGAAAAAAAGATTTATTTCTATCCGTCTCAATAGATTGTGCGATAGTAACAACCGGCGCATCATTAACTGCAGAAACGTTTACGCTAACCGTTCGTTCAACCTCTAAACTGCCATCGGAAAACACCAACGTAAAACTGTCAGTTCCAAAATAGTTTATATTGGGCGTATAACTCAAAGTAGATAATGTCACCTCTACATTACCATTTGTTGGCGGTGTCTTAAGGTTGACGGATACCGTCTCACCCTCGACGTCATCAACAATTATATTAAGAGCCCCTGTAGTATCTTCTGCGACATTAAGCGTTGATGCCAATGTGATGATAGGTGCATCATTGACCGCATTTACCGAAACCGCGACACTATGATTGTTGGTGTAACCACTGCCATCACTTAAGGTCACCACAAAACTGTCGCTGCCATTATAATTAGGCGCTGGTGTATAAGTGATATTGGTGCCACTGATACTTAGCGAGCCATTGGTGGGTGCTGTCTGCTGTGTCGCTGTAACTGTATCACCGTCAACATCGGTATAGCTAAAACTCAATACAGCTGGCGTATCTTCATTCGTGCTTAAACTATTTGCGATAGTAATAACCGGGTCTTGATTCACCGAGGTCACAGTCACACTCACCGCGTGATTAGTGCTATAGCCATTGCCATCACTTAAGGTTACCACAAAACTGTCACTGCCATTATAGTTGGCATTCGGTGTATAAGTGATATTGGTGCCGCTGATACTTATTGAACCATTTGTAGGTGCCGTCTGCTCTGTCGCCGTCACCGTATCACCATCAGCATCGGTGTAACTAAAACTTAATACTTGGGCTGTGTTCTCCGACGTGGTTAAACTGTTCGCTATGCTAACTGAAGGGTCATCATTAACCGCGTTCACCGTAACTGTAACACTATGATTGTTGGTGTAACCACTACCATCACTTAAGGTCACCACAAAACTGTCGCTGCCATTATAATTAGGCGCGGGTGTATAAGTGATATTGGTGCCACTGATACTTAGCGAGCCATTGGTGGGTGCTGTCTGCTGTGTCGCTGTAACTGTATCACCGTCAACATCGGAGTAGCTAAAGCTCAATACAGCGGGCGTATCTTCATCAGTGCTTAAACTATTTGCGATAGTAATAACCGGGTCTTGATTCACCGAGGTTACAGTCACACTCACCGCATGATTAGTGCCATAGCCATTGCCATCACTTAAGGTTACCACAAAACTGTCACTGCCATTATAGTTGGCATTCGGTGTATAAGTGATATTGGTGCCGCTGATACTTATTGAACCATTTGTAGGTGCCGTCTGCTCTGTCGCCGTCACCGTATCACCATCAGCATCGGTGTAACTAAAACTTAATACTTGGGCTGTGTTCTCCGACGTGGTTAAACTGTTCGCTATGCTAACTGAAGGGTCATCATTGACCGCATTTACCGAAACCGCGACACTATGATTGTTGGTGTAACCACTACCATCACTTAAGGTCACCACAAAACTGTCGCTGCCATTATAATTAGGCGCGGGTGTATAAGTGATATTGGTGCCACTGATACTTAGCGAGCCATTGGTGGGTGCTGTCTGCTGTGTCGCTGTAACTGTATCACCGTCAACATCGGAGTAGCTAAAGCTCAATACAGCGGGCGTATCTTCATCAGTGCTTAAACTATTTGCGATAGTAATAACCGGGTCTTGATTCACCGAGTTCACAGTCACACTCACCGCGTGATTAGTGCTATAACCACTACCATCACTCAAGGTTACGACAAAGCTATCGCTACCATTGTAGTATGAGACTGGTGTGTAAGTGATATTGGTGCCGCTGATGCTTATCGAGCCATTTGTTGGTGCTGTCTGCTCAGTCGCTGTTACCGTGTCACCGTCGACATCGGTGTAACTAAAACTCAGAACTTGTGCCGTATTCTCCGACGTGGTTAAACTGTTCGCTATGGTAATCGATGGTGCATCATTAACCGACGTTGAAGTCACAACGGTCGTACTATCAGTATTGGTAGCGGTACCATCGTTAACCGTAATCGTAAATGTAGTATCTTCTGTTAAGGTTGGCGTTACCCTATTTTCGGTAGGAGCAAAAACTAATTGACGGATAGCTGTTTGAGCATTAACCGGGGCAGTTGACGATAACGTATAACTGCCACCACCTGCATCAGTAAAACCGGATGCGGTTAATGACGCTGAAGAAAATGCGCCTTTCGCCGCGGTATCCAAGCTCACTGATACAGTTACATTGTCATTATCTAAATCTGTGATAGTAACGGAGCTAAAAGGGGTAGCTGTTGCATTGTCATTGATTGTTGTCGAAGCCGTTACACCAGCTATCACAGGGGCGCTATTGCTAGCACTTAGATCATTATATAACTCAGTAACATCGGTGCTCGTTAATACCCGTGAATAGATTTTTATGTGATCCAGACTACCGTTTAAAAAATTACTTGGTGTTAAATTCATCGCCCCAATTTGAATGGTCGCTTTATCGTCTAAAATCGCTGTAGTTCCAGTCTGAGTGGCTTCTAAAACATTATCTACATAGACATTCATTTCGCCTGAACTTTGAGAGCGCGTGACAACAATATGGTGCCAGCTATTATCATTGATTGACGTTAAGGATGTTGCAGTGACGTACCCGCCGGTATCGCCAACTCCAAAACCTAACTTACCATTAGAGACAATGGAGACCGCATAATCATCTACATAGCCAGCTTCATCGGCGGTAACAATGCCTATGCCAGCCCAAGCACTGGGATCTGCACCTGTGCTCGTAGTTTTTATCCAAAACCCGATAGAAAAGTCATTCTGCACCATACGAGTCACTTCTGTATAACTCGATGAACCGTTAAACACTGCAGCACTGCCAACTTGCCCACTGGCATAGGTTATTGCACTACTGGCGAGGCTATTATTACTGCCTTGACTATCGTCAAGATTATTTTCAAATGCATAGTGGGCAACAAGGCCAGTGGTGATATCTGCGAGGGTTTGTCCCGAAAAGAATATCAAAATCAACAACGCAAACTGCGAACTACGTGACATACAATGTTCTCTATATTTTAATTTGTAGATAAATGCATCAATATTACCAAAAGTGCACGCTAAAATACATGAAAATAAGCAAAAACTGTAGATTCAATAAAAAAAGGTTAAGGGGATGTTAAGGAGAATTTAACCCAATAATTTGAAAAATACTCATGAGCTATAAATTGAATATCGCTAAAGCATTTCCCACCTTAAATTAACAATACATTAGAAGCATCATCGCATTCATTATTTGGCAGATGGCGATTATCAAAAGAACAGCTTTAAGCTGCTTTCATCGTGCTTTGCATTTCAGACGGGTTTGTTTGAGCTTTAATAAAGCCATGACAACTGTTTCAAGTATTAGATATTTTTCATACCGGAGAATTGACCACTCTTCCTGATAGTTTTTTCCATCAATCTTTATTTTTCACATGCTTCTTGATTAATAATCACAGAACCACAGTCAAATGTTGTTATCAGATAAATGGGGTATAAAACGTATAACGAGAGAAAAGTTTAGATTGTACATACGCTAATCTCTCATTGAAGCTATACAGAAATACCAAAAAGAACTTTTTAAGCAATAAAGTAAGGAGTAAGTGCGGCTAAAACTCATTAATCACTTTCTTTTCGGGTGAATACCCACTCATTGCCTTTACTTAACTCTTCATTGAAACTATAACCAGCACTATCAAACGCTTTAAGCTGTTTAACATCGTCTATTCGGTTTTCAATAATATAACGAGCCATCAAGCCTCGCGCTTTCTTGGCAAAAAAGCTGATCATTTTGTATTGACCATTTTTCCAATCTTTAAAAGCCGGAGTAATAATGTCAGCACCAAGTTCTTTCTTCTTGACGGATTTAAAGTATTCATTAGAAGCTAAGTTTATTAACACATTGTCGCCTTGTGCTTCGAGCGCATGTTTTAACTTCTCTGTAATAATAGTGCCCCAAAATTGATAAAGATTATCACCACGAGGATTATCCAATTTAGTGCCCATTTCTAAGCGATATGCTTGCATTAAATCAAGCGGCTTTAGCAAACCATACAAACCTGACAAAATTCTCATGTGCTGTTGAGCAAAATCAAAATCATCATCAGTTAAGGTTTTAGCATCTAAACCTGTATAAACATCACCGTTAAATGCTAAAACTGCAGGGCGCGCATTATCGATGGTAAAAGGCTGTGACCACTCACCAAATCGAGCGGCATTTAGTCCAGCAATTTTATCACTTACACCCATTAAAGAACTGATATCAGCGGGCGACAATTTAGCGCAACGTTCGATTAATATTTCACTATGAGAAAGCAATTCAGGCTGGCTGTACTTTTTCGTAACCAAAGGTGATTCGTAATCAAGATTTTTCGCTGGAGAAACAACAAATAACATATGAGCATCCGAGAATAAATAGTGAAAAAAACGTACTATATCACAAGCGATATATAAAAAAATGAAACAAACTAAGCAAAAATGATGGTTGTACTTGCCAAATACGTTAGATTTGATACAACTATTGGTCTGTATCGCAATAACATTGAATATAGGCATTCATTTACCTTGTCATATTTCTAGCATAATAAAGCAATACACTTTTTCATGGACCTCAACTACAAGGCAAACTTATGGCTAACCAATTAGAACAATTAAAGCAAATGACCACTGTTGTCGCTGACACTGGCGACATAGAAGCTATCGCGAAGTTTCATCCTCAAGATGCAACCACTAACCCTTCGTTACTTTTAAAAGCCGCATCGCTTGCCAGCTACCAGCATTTATTAACCGAGGCTGTTGAATGGGCCAAATCCCAATCCTCTGGTGCTAAACAACAAGTCATTGATGCAGCCGACAAACTTTCAGTACTCATTGGCTTAGAAATACTTAAAATTATTCCGGGTCGTATTTCAACAGAAGTTGATGCAAGGCTGTCATTTGATAGCCAAGCATCAATCGACAAAGCCCGTAAGTTAATCGCAATGTACAATGAAGCGGGTATCAATAATGACCGTATTTTAATTAAATTGGCCTCAACATGGGAAGGTATCAAAGCCGCAGAACAATTAGAGCAAGAAGGCATTAATTGTAATTTAACCTTACTGTTTAGTTTTGCACAAGCGCAGGCGTGTGCTGAAGCTGGCGTATATTTAATTTCACCTTTTGTCGGTCGAATTTTAGATTGGTATAAAAATAAGTCCGGTAAAGATAGCTACCCTGCTCTCGAAGATCCCGGCGTGATTTCTGTTACCAAGATCTATAACTATTATAAAGCGATGGATTACAAAACCGTTGTTATGGGGGCAAGTTTTAGAAACAAAGATGAAATTTTAGCGCTTGCCGGCTGTGATCGCTTAACCATTAGTCCTCAGCTACTCGATGAACTCTCTGAAAGCAATGAAGACATCACTCGTATGTTAAACGAAACACAAGATGCTTTAGCTCGACCAGATATTATGACCGAAAGTGAATTTAGATGGGAGATGAATCAGGATGAAATGGCAACAGAGAAACTAGCGGAGGGCATTCGAAATTTTGCCATTGATCAAAACAAATTAGAAACCCAACTCGCTGAACTGTTATAGCCACTAGCGCGTGTTGCTCAATATACTGAAAACGTTTTTTAAACAAATAACTTATAGAACAACACGCCTCAAAACAAAACATATGTACAATTAAAAACTCCTAAAAGTAAATTCATCTTTTTGTCAAAAAATGATCATAAATTAGTTCTAATCTTTCAAATAATATGATATTAAAAAGATGCAGTTGTAAAAAAGGAGCATACCATGGATAAAATAGAAGAAATATTGAACTCTTTGGGTCAGCAATCTAAATCTAGTTCAACTAATAAAAAACGTAAATGGCGTGAGATAGAACAACTGAAGGAGAAGTTCCAACTAGAGAAGGAACTTAAAGCGTATGACGATTCTCTAGACTACATGCTGGATGAGTTTTAGCTAATTAAACGAATCTACCTAACTAAAAACCCAGTTTAAAACTGGGTTTTTTATTGTATTACTAAGCATTAGATTATCGAAAACTTATTATTAATATAAAAATTAAAAAACTGAATGATTGGCTTAGGGAACCCGCACGCTAGAATAAGCGTTTTTACTCAAAATAGACCACCTATCGCTCCATATAAAGACATGGAAGATTGTCGTTACTTTACCCAAAATGAGGTCTTCTATATTGGGCAAGCAACAGGCAATCACTGGCGTAAGGTATTTAATGTCTATGCTAAACTATTGTTTGAAATAGACTCAAATGGATACCAAACATGGCAAGAGCTTCGTGATCAGCGATTATTGCAGCCAGAGTGTGACCATAGCCTGTGCTTTTCTAAGCCAAGTGCTATTCCTGGTAATGATCATGTCCAAATTATCATGGGAAAAGGTTATGCCCAAGAGCTCTCTTTAGCGGAACAGTGTCAATGGCTTTCCCCTTACATTGCCATTAATGAAGCTTCTCGCACGTTGATAAGCCCCTATTTTGATTATCGCCAGCTTACTAATGAGCGTATTCGCCAGTTAGCAAAATTAGTTAACCGATTACTCAAGTGAAACTCTCGCACTTAGTGCAGGCCCAGTAAGTTTAACTTTCCCCTTAGAAAATAAGCGAGCTCAAATCGATAAAACTATGGCAGTCAACAATGACCATTTTTACTAACTCGCTTCTATTCTGAGCAAATTATTTTGTTCAAGCCACCGAGGATAGAAACGAATAGGGTTTGCAACCGGTTTTGCTAAATAATATCCTTGGGCGTACTGCATACCCAGTTGCCTTAATAGCTCATATTCTTCATAGCACTCTATTCCTTCGACAATTACCTGTGCTTGTGCAGATTGCGCAAGTTCAAAGATAGCTCGAAGAAATTTCCGTTTAAAGCTATCGGTATGGCACGATTCAACGAAATAACGATCTACTTTGACAATATTGGGCCTTAACTCACTCCACATTTTTAAACCTGAATAGCCAGCGCCTAAATCATCGATAGCAACATCAAATCCAAACTGACGATATTTAGCTAAGGCGACACTTAACATATCGGTATCAGGTAAAGGGTACTTTTCGCTTAGCTCTATGACGATGCGTTGACATGGTAAATTCGCACTTTCTACAAGCTTTTTGGTTTCACCTTGAGGATGTTTTTTATCAAGCAACACTAATGGGCTAATATTTAAAAATAGTTTTCCAGGCAGGCCGAGATAAGCAAAACGTTTGATTGCGGTATCACGACAAAGTATTTCTAACTCGGAAAGCAAGCCATACTCTGTAGCTTTTTGAAAAAGAAAATCCGGATGGAAAAATACACTATTCTCAGGACCACGAGTCAACGCCTCATAGCCTAGTATAGATTTATTGTGAATATCGAAAATAGGCTGAAAAACGGTTGTCACGGCCTTATTTTTCAGCAATAAATGTAATTGTCTAATCACTTGGGTCTCCTTATCTTCCAGAAGTGTAGAAGGCTAAGATGACAAACTTATGACAATTAGTGCGCTAAATTGGCTTTAATATCGCAATAACATATACCAAATACATTTAGCGCATTATTTACACAGTATACCAAGTGATGAATCTACTTCACTATATGTATAAATGGGTGATTTATTGATCTTCAGAGGTTTCAACGATATCACTTTCTTCTGCAGCTTGGCTGTCGTTTTGAGCAGCTTCAATTTCAATGCGATCGACACGTTGTAACCCCCGCGGTAACTTATTACCACGACGTCCGCGTTCACCTCGATAATGCTCAATATCAGAAGATTTTAAAGTAAGCTTTCGTTTACCTGCATGCAAGGTGACAGAGTCCTCAGGATAGAGCACTTCCAGTAAGGTAACAAACTCTTCGCGAGCTTTTGCTCTTGCCGACGAAATATTAATAATTTTATTACCCTTACCCTTACTTAACACAGGTAAATCCTTAACCGGAAAGACCAACATACGCCCTTCAGTGGTAATGGATAAGACCAGTGCTTTATCGATATCTTTGACGACTTTAGGTGTTTTTACTTTGGCATTGGCAGGCAAAGACAGTAAGGCTTTACCGTTTTTATTACGACTAACCATTTCAGCAAATGTACCGACAAAGCCATAACCGGCATCACTGCTAAGTAAAAACTTAGCATCATCCTCAGCCATAACACTGTGCTCAAAATTTGCACCAGAGGCTAAGCTAAATCTTCCAGTAAGCGGCTCACCTTGGCTTCGAGCCGTTGGCAATGTATGTGCATCCGTTGCAAAAGAGCGTCCAGTAGAATCAATAAAGACGACTGGACGGTTACTGCGCCCTTTCGCTGAGCACAAATAACTATCACCTGCTTTATAACTCAACGCTTGCGCTTCAATATCATGTCCTTTAGCGCATCGTGCCCAGCCTTTTTGCGAAACAACGACCGTTACCGGCTCACTAGGTACAAGATCTTTTTCTGATAACGCTTTAGCCTCATTTCGTTCTACCAATTTAGAACGGCGTTCATCACCATATTGCTCAGCGGCAGCGAGTAATTCCTTTTTAATCAGTGTGTTCATGCGCGCTTTTGAATTAAGGGTTTTTTCGAGCTGCTCTCGCTCCTTATTCAATTCATCTTGCTCGCCTCTGATCTTAATTTCTTCAAGTTTGGCTAATTGACGTAATTTAATTTCCAATATAGCGTTAGCTTGTATCTCGGATAAACTAAAGCGAGACATTAACTCTGCTTTGGCATCATCATAAGTGCGGATGATTTCTATGACTTCATCAATATTTAGATAAGCTATCAATAAACCTTCTAGAATATGAAGGCGAGCCAATACTTTATCTAAACGATACTGCAAACGTCGTCTGACGGTTTCGCGACGAAATACCAGCCATTCATTCAATATAGTTTTTAAATCTTTTACCGCTGGTTTGTTATCAAGCCCTATCATATTGAGATTAACTCGATAGTTTTTCTCTAAATCAGTCGTGGCAAAAAGATGTTGCATTAATTGCTCAATATCGACACGATTTGAGCGAGGCACTATCACTAAGCGAATCGGATTTTCATGGTCAGATTCATCTCGTAAATCTACCACCATCGGTAGTTTCTTTGCGGTCATTTGTGCGGCAATTTGTTCTAAAATTTTACCTCCTGACGCTTGATGAGGTAATGCGGTGATAACAACTTCACCATGCTCAATTTCATAGACCGCACGCATTTTGATACTACCGCGACCAGATTCATATAACTTAACGATATCTTCTTTAGAGGTAATTATTTCAGCATCAGTTGGATAATCAGGGCCTTGCACAAATTCAAAAAGTTCAGCTAATTCCGCTTTAGGGTTATCAACCAGATGCACACAAGCATTAGCGATCTCTCTCACATTATGTGGCGGAATATCGGTTGCCATACCAACAGCAATACCGGTAATACCGTTTAATAGAATATGCGGTAAACGTGACGGTAGATTCTTGGGCTCCTTCATGGTGCCATCAAAATTAGGAACCCAATCTACCGTTCCTTGACCAAGCTCAGCTAAGAGCACCTCACTGAATCGAGATAATCGCGCTTCGGTGTAACGCATTGCTGCAAATGATTTGGGGTCATCCGGTGCCCCCCAGTTGCCTTGACCATCAACCAAAGGGTAACGATAAGAAAAAGGTTGCGCCATCAAAACCATCGCTTCATAACAAGCAGAATCACCATGAGGATGGAACTTACCCAATACATCACCGACCGTTCGAGCTGACTTTTTATATTTTGCCAACGCCGATAGTCCAAGCTCTGACATTGCATAAACAATGCGACGTTGCACAGGTTTAAGTCCATCACCGATATGAGGCAAAGCCCTATCCATGATGACGTACATTGAGTAATTTAAATAAGCTTCTTCAGTAAATTGACGTAATGGTCGCTGTTCAACGCCATCTAAGCTGTATTCAAGTATATCTGACATGGAGATTTCCTACTCTAAAGCGCACTGCAGCTGTATGAGGGTTTAATTATTATTACGTTAGCTTATCTGATTCTCGAATAGGAGAAAACAGCTTTTAAATAAAAATATGTCTAAATGGCAATGTAGAGGTGATCTTTAAGAAGTTATCCTAATATAGAGACATTTTCAAAGAGCGCTGACCCTAATGATAACCAAGTGTTAAGTTACTCAGGGTTAACTTCGTGGTAACAGCACACTCGGTTTCTGCCTTGTTCTTTTGCGTGGTACATCGCTTCGTCTGCAGCATTAAGCAGTGCATCAAAATGTTTATCTACTTGGCTTAAGTTAGCAACGCCAATACTTACTGTAACTTGACGGGCTATATCCAATGCAGATAAATCATACTGCTCTACTTTCTCTCGAAAACGCTCGGCAAAAGCTTTAGCCTCTTCTAGGGTTGTACCTGGCAAAATAGCGGCATACTCTTCTCCCCCTATGCGTGCAAAATAATCACGTGAGCGGATCGTTTCTTGTCCTATTTGCGCGATTAATTTAATAACTTTATCTCCGGCATCATGTCCAAAGGTATCGTTAATTGATTTAAACATATCGATATCAAGTAAGATGGCACTTAATGAGGTTTTGTTCTTCAATGCATATTCAACTAGGTAATTCCCTTGCTCAAATAAACTTCGACGATTATACAAGCCAGTTAAAGCATCGGTTTTTGCCAAATTATGTAGCTTGCGGCGCACCTTGATTTGTCTCATGACTAAAACGACAAAAATCAAAAATAAGCATACCAATAAAATAATATTTCTAATTTCTGCCGTTTTTTTATTTTCCGCTTCTTTGATTTTAAGCTGTTTTAGCTCATTTTGACTTTCTAGCAATTGATTTTCTTTTTGCTTGATACTGGTTTCATACTTTTCGTTTAGCGCGATCATACGCTTTTCTTTTTCACTTGCGCGCCAAAATTGGTAGCGGTCCATATACGTTGCTTTGCTATCATAAGCCAATTGAAATTTTTCAAGTAGCGCGTAGTGATCACTCAATTTCAAATAAATATCAAAAAACCTTGGTGTATTTAATTGTTTATCCGCCATTTGATTTTCATAGCTGATAGCCTCATTCAACAACGTAATGACTTGCTCAGATTTTTGTTCTTTTTCTGCTAAGTAAGCCAATAAACGGTTCAAAATAAGGTGCTCAGCAGCGTTAAGGGATGGGGTATTCTCTATAAGTTGTTCAATATAAAACCGATCGAATACTTGGTCATTCTCCATCAACTTAACAAAACTTAACACTTTTGGCCGAATAGGTAATTCTTGAGTAATTTCTTTTTTTGGCGTTGCATCATCACTAAGCTTGTTTTCACCTTTATTGCTTTCATCGCTACCGCTAACCTCACCTTGAGTGATCTTCCAATAAGGTGAAAAACTTTTTAAATCTTGCGAACTGGCCATTGCACTATTAGATACAATCAACGCAAAGAAGATATAAACCAACGGCATTAGCTTCAGTCGGCTTTTTTGACCAATAGTATAGTGATAAGCATTTAAAAACATACTTGATTTTTCCCTAAACTTTTGGCTTTATAAAGCAATAAATCCGCCTCTTTTATAATATCATCGATATCTTTGTGCTTATCATTATCATAGCTAGCAACACCAATACTCACTGTCACTTTTTCTTGCACCAAAGCACTCCAATCGTGGCCACTAATTTCTCGACATAAACGGTTAGCAACTTCTACCGCTTGTTCTAAATTGGCATCAGGTAATAATGCAATAAACTCTTCGCCGCCAAAACGTCCAAATTCATCACTGCCACGCATCAGGGTATTAGAAAGCTCAGCAATACTTTTCAACACTCTATCGCCAGCTTTATGCCCATAATTATCATTAATTGCTTTAAAGTCATCAACATCGAGCATTAAAACACTGAGAGAGTCGGTACTTTCTCCAGCTTGACTATACATAAACTTACCTAGTTCCATTAGGCGACGACGATTAACGACACCCGTTAGGACATCAGTATGACTTAACTTTAATAACTGGCGTTGACCTCGAATGATCTTTATTAAAAACCAAGCAAGCAGCAGTATAACGACGACACTAAACGCAATGATAATATGTCGACTAGTTTGTTGATAACGAGCATCTTCTAATTTTATTGATTGTACTTTTTCCTGCTCGGCAAGAATTTGTTTTTGTAAATCAGCTTGCTCACTTTCATAACGCATACGCAAATCTTCCACCTCTTTATAATTTGAGCGATCGCGAATTTCAAAAGCAAACTCTAGGAATTGTTTTTGCGCATTATAAGCTTGTTGATAGCTTTCTTTTTTGTAATAAACTTCTGATTTTAAATACAACAAATCATATTTAGACCAGGTATTCACTAATTTTTCGTCTTCATTAATTAATTTTTCTAAATCTGACGCGGTATCTAGTGCTTCATCATATTTTTTTAATTCAAACAAAAAAAACGCTTTATTAAGGCCAAAGGTAAGTGGTGCTTCGTGACGCTCAGATTGCTGGGCATATTGCTCAGCAATTTGCATATAATGGTAAGCTGCCTCAGGATTACTATCTTCCTTTAAAATATAACTCCATGCTAAGCCACTGTATGCACTTGCAACTAATTCCAAATTACCAATTTCACTGGCGTGCTCAACAATTTCTTTGTTAATCGCTATCGCCTGCTCATAATTTTTATTCAACGCATGAAATTGTCCGATCATAAACAAGCTATTGTATGCGTAATAAATCTTGCCAGCTTTTAAGTAGTGCTCATAAGATTTTTGAAAAAAGTTTTTCGATTTTTCTTCTTCATATAAATAGCTATAAAGAATTCCAAGCTCGCTGTAAACATAACCTAGTAACTCGGCATCCTCTGTTTTACTGGCGATATTAAGTGCATCGTTAAAGACGATTAAAGCGCGATCAAACTTTTCTACTTGGTAATACATCGCGCCTAAATTGATAAGCCCAGTTGCAATATTTTTTTTATCTCCGACCGATTCAGCGATTTCCAGCCCCCGTTCATAATTTTGAATCGCTTTATCATAGTCACCCAAATTTTCAATAGCATAACCTTTGGCATAATAAAGTTCAGCGACGACTACATTTGGATGAGATAGTTTTTTAGCCTCATTCAACGCTTTGGTTGCAAGCTCTTTACTTTGTTGAAATTGCGACTGATCTGAATAAATTTCAGCCATCAATTTATAAAAAATCAAACGATTCTCTAACGGCAGGTTTTCCGCTTGTTCAGTAAACTTTTGAATAAAGAAGTAGGCTTCACGAGGATTAGTACTGCGCAATTTTTCAAGTTGCTCTGTAAACTGCGTAAACTCCCCCTTAGTTAACATTTCGTACGAATAAACTTTACATGAAATTAACATTAATATGCATAATAACAACGCGGTCAGTGAACGGGTCATTGTTATACGATAATAAGGCAATGGACTTTCCTACTCTAAAACAACTTGAAATTTAATACTTTTTATTAATATGATGCGATAGCATGGCTAATTTATCACATTTTTTGCCAGCAATATAATGAATAATTATGAGAAAATTACTGTTTATTTATTTTCCAATAACTGGCTTCAATTTTATGGCCTTGCGGGCTAATGACAAAGCAACCGTAATAGGGCTCACCGTATTCAGGCCTTGGGCCAGGTTTTCCGTTGCATTTAGCCCCAAGTGATAACGCTTTTTGATAGAAATCATCAACTTGAAGCATGTTGCTAGCCACAAAGCCAATGTGGGTACCATTACCCTGCGAAGCCTGTTGTCCGTCGTAGGGAATTTGCACCCAAAATTCTGGGTAATTTTTACCAAAAGCAAGTGCATGTTCGTACTCACTGACGAGTGAAATATCAAGTAACGCCAGAAGCGGTTGGTAAAATGCTTTTGCTTGCGCAATATTGTTAACGCCAAGGGAAATATGGCAAACGCTTCGCAAGAGTCGATGTTCTATCATTAAAAGTTTTCCTATTTATTTAGCGAGCCCCACGTATTTAACCAACTCTGCTGTCCGGTTAGCGTAGCCCCACTCATTGTCATACCAAAGGTACATTTTCACTTGCGTGTCATTAACAACCATGGTTGATAACGCATCTACGATAACTGAGCGAGGGTCGGTTTTATAATCAATTGAAACGAGTGGCTTTTCTTCATAACCAAGAATCCCTTTAAGCTCTCCTTGAGCTGCGGTCGCCATTAATTGGTTTACTTCTTCAGCACTTGTAGCACGATTAAGTTCAAACACGCAGTCAGTGATTGAGGCATTTGCTAAAGGTACCCTGACAGCATGGCCATTGAGGCGACCTTTTAATTCTGGAAAAATGTGAGTGATGGCGGTAGCAGAGCCAGTCGTAGTTGGGATCAAACTCATTCCACAGGCTCGCGCTCTGCGTAAGTCTTTATGCGGCGCGTCCAAAATTGTTTGCGTATTGGTAATGTCATGGATGGTTGTCATACTACCATGCTTAATACCAATGCTCTCCTGAAGCACTTTAACCACTGGTGCTAAACAATTTGTAGTACATGATGCAGCAGTCACAATAGAATGCCTAGCCGGCTCAAATAAGTGCTGGTTTACCCCCATTACTATGTTTAGTACACCATCTTCTTTTACAGGTGCAGTGACGACAACTCTTTTGACGCCTTGCGCTAAATAATCATTCAATTTAGCGGTTGATTTCATCACGCCTGACGCTTCAACAACGAGATCACAATCTTGCCAATTAGTCGCTGAAATTTCTCGATTATTAGTGACTCGTATTGCTTGTTCATCAATCATTATGGCGTCATTTTCCGAGGTCACCTTATGAGGCCAAATACCGTGTACGGAATCATACTTTAATAAGTGGGCAAGCGTTGCGGCATCACCATTGGGATCATTGATTTGCACAAATTCTAATTCTGGCCATAACCACGAAGCTCTAAGCACCAAGCGCCCCATACGACCAAAACCATTTATTCCAACTTTAATTTTCATTTAGCGCCCCTTAATTTATGTGCCACATTACAAAAAAAATAAAGTATATTAATTACCTAGTTAAAATGAAACGAAAAAGAACAAGAGATGACAAGATGATGAATAACTCTGCATGTAAAAGAAAACAATACACGTTCACTAAAACGCTATTAGCGCTATTACTTTTCACCCAAACATCCACAGTCGTTGCTTTTTCGGCAACAAACTTAAAAAATATCGAACCCAAAAAGAACTTTGAAAATGTGTCAGTGACGCCACTGTCTAGCTCCGCGCATAGCTCTGAGTTTATAATTTTTATTAAAGATGAAGTTAAAGCTCATTATCACCAAAACCATACTGAAGTGGTTTATATTCTATCGGGGGAAGCAGCGATGACCATGAATGAGCAATCATTTAATGTTTCTGCAGGCGATATGGTTAAAATTTTACCTGGTAGTATCCATGCAGTTAAGGTTTTGTCAAAAGAGCCGCTAAAAGTATTATCTATTCAATCACCTGAATTTTTAGGTAAAGATAGAATTTATGTTACCCCTTAATTCTACACCACGATAGAAAAAGAAGGCTTTAACCCTAAAGTTAAAGCCTTTTCGTTTAAAAAAGTAAATCTATACTTTTAATTTATTGCGACGTGTAGCCAAGCCCAATAGGCCTAAACCAAATAGCGCTAACGTGGCAGGAACTGGTACTTCAGTAACGCTAGGTGTAACATCAAAGCTCACTGGGCTAAATGAAGCTTGTAGTGAATTTTCATCGATATCGAATATGCCGGTATCGAAAATTCCAAAATCAATCGACTGAATACCTGCAGCTAATGCTTGAAATTGAATTGTCGCAAAGATAAAACTATCATTTTGTAACGATTCAAGAACAGAGAAGTCAGCTGAAATATCCGCATAGTCTTCTAAATATAACGTACCAGCGCTGCTATCATCAGCATATTGGTATGAGCCCAATCCATCATCAAATGCACCGCCAAAGCTGAAATCAATTAGGCTTAGGCTTGAGCTATCGAATAGTAACTCTGCAAATGCTGCACTGAGTGGTTGACCAAAATCACTAATAACAATGTTTGCTGTGACTGTGTCATTAACCTGATAGGTTGTATTATCAAGTTCTAGTTCAATTAATCCAGCAACTGATTGTTGACTTGCAAATAAAAGTGCTGCACAAAGTAATTTCTTAAACATTATATATTTCTCTCTTCTAAAGTTATAGTTGTTGGTTGTTGCATATTGGTTATTGCGCGATGGCGCAACGAGTTATGTCACATAACGCTGTCATTGCTCTAACATCACGACGGTTAACTTGATTATCACCATTAAAGTCATATTCAAGCCCTAAGTTTTCATTGTTACGTAACATGCCTTGGAACAAGTTAACATCACGTTTATCTACCGCTCCGTTTTGATCGATATCTTCAACTCGGAATGTTTGTTGCTGACAAGTACCATTTCCAGCGACAATACAGTCTAACCATTGGTCAAACTCATCATCCATACTAGTTCCCCAGTTCGCTAATATGTCGTCATAAGGCGTGAATTCAGGGATTTCAGGCGTTTCTGGCTCTGGCTCTGGCTGGCTGCCATCGTTAGGTTGTCCGCAAGTCCACACCCAATAGCCGCTACCGCTGTAACCATAATCTGGGCCATCGTCATACAACCATAACCAGTTGTTTTCTTCCGCCTCTGGTTTTGCTTTCCAACCCCAGTCAAATTCACAACCTTCATTACTCACTTGCGAACCGCCGCTATTATCTGCAACTTTCCGCGCTCGCAATGTTGGAAGTAATTCGTTATCAATTAAATTACGATGATTTTCCATCATAAAACGTGCGGCTAAGTAGCCCCAGTAATAAGTACGAGCGTTATTAGAGTTAGCGTATGTTGTTTGAAATAACTCACTTAACTTATAAGTTTTTTGAGGTGCAACTGCTAAAGCATTAGAATTATCATCAGGTTTTGACAAGTATTCTGCCAAACCTTCACCCCACCAAACCAAGTTTAACGGTGACTGATTAAAATCGCCCCACTGGTTATAACGACCGTCAAGATAGTGAATCAGCTCATGCTCTAAGTTCCAAATATCAAACTCTTCAGCCCAAGTATTTTGATGAGCAATAAAGCGTGCTTGATTTCCTTCAACACTCGGGTCACCTTCTAAATACATACCGCCATTGTCTGTTGACATCGGAAAGAAATCTGAACCGTATTTTTTGTATTCATTGCTATCCGCGAAAATAACTAACTCTAATGTCTCATTATAATCATCAGCTACAGGCTCACTTGGCGAAGTGCCAAATACGTTATGAAACTTATTTTCCACTTCGTCTAAAATAGTACAAGTAGTAGCTAAATCATTGGCTGCAATTTCACCTTGATACCTAATAGAGTAACTTGCATGACATTGATGAACGTTTGATAAAATTATTGCTTCCAAGTCGAAACTACATGCTTCACCATACAATTCGCAATTTGCGCTATCATATTCTTTGACCATGTTGCTCGCTCTAACCCAGCCATTACTGCCCGTTCCTTCAAATTCGTAAGTAGATAAAATAGTTTGGATCGTTGGACGAACCGACTCAGCAATAATGCCACCATGCATTAGCATGCGTCCCAACTCACCGACAGTATCTGTCCATTGATACTCTCGAGTGTGGCCAATCAACCATACCCCATCAGTTGTCACAAATTTAATCAAGTTGTTAATTATTTCAGGCTCTGCGAGCAAGGCCTCTTTAGTCGCCTGTTGTTCATAGGCATTTCCATTAAACAACTGAGTTAATAGGCCCGATACCGACTGCTCCTCGTAATTTTCACCCCATCCATTGACTCTAGAAACGCTATTTGCGTATCCAAGTAAAGCCTCGGAGAAACGTTTTAGGTAAGGTTGTCTTTCAGTACTTGAGCTATTAACTAAAATTAACATCTCGTACTTGATCATAAAGTTACGCGAAGTTGCCCCCGTAAACTCTACAAAGTGCTCACCCGCAAAATAACTGTCAAATGCTTGTTTTAAGCCATTCATATAAGCAGTCGAAAATGTACGACCATCTTCTACCCAATGCATGGCACGAAGATACATGATCAGTTTCTCTAGCTCTTGCGTTTGTTGCATGTCTTGAGCATCATAATTTACTAATGCATCATTAATGGCTTCTACAACCGTTATTAAATTTGAATCAGAAAAAATCGGTTGACCTTTTAATGCATTGTCAAAAAAACCATAGATACATTGAGACAAATTGCCAGCTTTAATGCCTTCAACAAGCTCTTGTCCCGTTAAAGAAATAAGCTCAGACGTAGCAGTACAACCTTGAGCCGCATCTTGAACGGAAGACACTGCAACACTTTTAGCTCGGTTAAATTTTGAGGTATTTAACGTTGGACTATGAACGTTATGCTTTTCTAAATTATGATGCTGCAAGCTTAGCTTTTGCATCTCAACATATTGTTTGGGCGACATTATTTTTGGTGGGCTAATGTGCTTATGATAGTCAGGCTTTACATGTGTCAAACTTTTAAATTGTTCAAAAGATTTGACGTTATCTGGTCTAATTGACTCACCAGCGCCCGCACCACCGGCGTAAACTACAGTTAACAAGGTGCTAAGAGTCAGTAACTTTTTATTTATTTTCATTATATTCTCTCTAGTTCTCTGGTGCTTAATAAAAAAATCACAAAAAAATCATGATAAGTTAACACTAAAGCAACATTACAATAACCCAAAACGATTATAATGTATACAATATATATTATCTTTTTTGGATAATTGTTTAAGTTATTGATATTAATTTGATATTTAATGCGAGGTATATAAACTAAGCATCAGAAGCTGGAGTTCAATTAAATCTTCTGTTTGTTAATCAACTTTATGACCAGTCGTACGTTAACTTTCTATAATTTCTATCTTTCTATGTGCAAGTTTAAATAATTTTTTGGCGGGCGGAGGGCGCTTCCTTGCGATAACGTTAGAACAAAATATAGGGTTATTCTTTGATGCCAATTTTTCTTAAAATCGACATCATTAAACACCATTTGGTAAACGCACTCTGTAATAAGTTAACGCCGATAAATGCAGTAAACCAAAGCCAGTTGGTAGAATAAGTACTGGCAAGATATAATGAAATTAATATCATCGTGCCTGCTATCATTCGCAGCGCTTCGTTAACATTCATAATAACCTCAACAATTAAGTAGAATTAATGCTCATTATATTAGAAGTAACTAATCAAGTAAAACCTAATTTAGCATATATCAATATATAGTATTAAAAGTGACTCTGTTATCACCTTAAGGGTTAAAAAAAGAGAGCAGCTGCTCTCTTTTTTCAAGGGTAATCGAATTTCACTCAGATTATAGCTCTACTTTATCGCCTTTTTCTTGCAACCATTCTTTGCGATCACCACTGCGCTTTTTCGATAACAACATGTCCATTAGTTCCATTGTTTCGCTATGCTCATCGACAGTAAGTTGCACCAATCTTCGGGTATTAGGATCCATGGTAGTCTCGCGTAATTGCAACGGATTCATTTCACCCAGACCTTTAAAACGCTGAACATTCACTTTACCTTTTTTCTTTTCAGCTTCGATTCGATCTAAGATCCCATCTTTTTCTGCTTCATCTAACGCGTAAAAAACCTCTTTGCCGACATCAATACGATAGAGCGGCGGCATAGCGACATACACGTGACCCGCTTGTACAAGCGGTAAAAAGTGTTGAGTGAATAATGCACATAGTAAGGTCGCGATATGCAACCCGTCAGAGTCAGCATCGGCTAGAATACAAATTTTACCATAACGTAACCCTGATAAATCTTCATTGTCAGGGTCTATGCCTAAGGCTACCGAAATATCATGAACCTCTTGAGAAGCCAGTATCTGTCCTGAATCAACTTCCCATGTGTTTAGGATCTTGCCTCGAAGCGGCATAATCGCTTGAAATTCACGATCACGTGCCTGCTTGGCACTACCTCCCGCTGAATCTCCCTCAACTAAAAATAATTCGGTACGGGTAATATCTTGACTACCACAATCAGTTAATTTACCCGGTAAGGCAGGTCCTTGCGTGACTTTCTTACGAATAATTTTTTTGCTGGCCCGCAAACGACGTTGAGCATTTGAAATACAAAACTCTGCCAGTGTTTCTGCTATCTCGGTGTGCTCATTTAGCCAAAGACTAAAAGCGTCTTTAACGACACCAGTCACAAATGCCGCGCATTGACGTGAAGATAATCGCTCTTTCGTTTGACCAGCAAACTGTGGGTCTTCCATTTTTACTGACAAGATATAAGAGCATTTATCCCAAATATCATCAGGTGTTAACTTAACGCCTCTTGGAATAAGGTTTCTAAATTCACAAAACTCTCGCATTGATTCGAGTAAACCTTGACGAAGGCCATTAACATGTGTGCCTCCCTGTATCGTTGGGATCAGGTTAACATAACTCTCCCCTACAGATTCCCCTCCCTCAGGCAACCAAGTTACCGCCCAATCAACAGCTTCATTATGCGAGCTAAATGCACCAATAAATGGCTGCTCAGGCAAGGTCACATATTCTTTTAATGATTCTTTTAAATAGTCGCACAGGCCATCTTCGTAATACCAATGATATTTAGTATTATCATTTTTATCATGAAACTTTATCGATAGGCCTGGGCAAAGTACCGCTTTTGCTTTTAACAAATGAATTAGGCGTTTGACTGAAAATTTTGCTGAGTCAAAATACTTAGCGTCAGGCCAAAACTTAACGCGTGAACCGGTGTTACGTCGTCCAACCGTCCCCGTTTCTCTGAGCTCTTCTACTTTTTCGCCATGTTCAAATGCCATTTCATAAACTTTACCATCGCGTTTAACCGTGACATCTACTCGCGTTGATAGTGCGTTAACCACAGAAATACCAACACCGTGAAGACCACCAGAAAATTGGTAATTTTTATTCGAAAATTTACCGCCAGCATGCAGCTTACAAAAGATCAGTTCAACGCCTGAAACACCTTCTTCGGGATGAATATCAATTGGCATCCCTCGACCATCATCAATAACTTCCAAAGATTGGTCTTTGTCGAGAATAACGGTAATATTTTGAGCATGGCCCGCTAATGCCTCATCAACAGAGTTATCAATAACCTCTTGACCTAAATGGTTGGGTCGGTTGGTATCGGTATACATGCCTGGCCTGTGGCGAACAGGATCTAAACCACTGAGGACTTCAATAGACTCGGAATTGTAATTTTCACTCATAAAGTTTTCTGATAGTTATTATTAGGACGACGTGTTACAGCTTAAAAAAATCTGCAATGCGAGGCAACATTTCTTCAAAGTTAATAAAGCTATGGTCACCACCTTGTTGGACAATTAACTCACAATCTTGGTATTTTGTCACGGCTTGTTGATAATCTAACACTTCATCACCTGTTTGCACCATCACTAAATAGTGTTGCTGAGTAATTTGTTGTTGCTCAATACGTTTTAATTGCCCAATAAAATCATCAGTGACTTGATACACTTCCTGTGTGTAAGGGTTTACTTGTTCACCTAGGTAGTCTGCAAGCAGTTCAAAAGGTTTGACCGCAGGGTTAATGATAACCGCTGGTAGCTGATACTTTTCACTTAAATACGTCGCAAAGTATCCACCTAATGAGGAGCCAACAACCCCCCAACGCCCTGCAGATGAATTGATTATTTTATCAAATTGCCTAATCGCAGTATCGGGAGTCGTTTCAATTTGTGGGCAGGACACATTAATCTTAGGATAATTTTCTCGCAAAAACTGAAGAGTAAGTTGTGCTTTAAAAGATAACGGGGACGAATTAAAGCCATGCAAATATAAAATATTATCGATCAATTAATCTCTCGCTAAAAAGTGGGTTGTTGAGGCTACCTGCCCATTTGAAAACAATTCATAAACATTAAAAGCGGGTCCAAGGCCACTGTTTTTCACTGTATCCGCTGCTTTGTCAAACTGTATAGATGTAGCAGGACAAGAAACCACAGGTATTTGGCCACATCCAGACGCAACCATCGTGGTGATCGCATTGTGTACATGGCCACAGACAATTTGTTTAATTGATGGGAATTGCTCTACCCATTGCCAAAATTCATCTTTATTGGTTAACCCATGACGGTCGATAAAATAATTGACATCAACAGGATGATGATGCATCACCAATAACTGATGCTTGTTGGGTGCAAAGCTTTTACCAAGTAACTCAAGTTGTTTTTGCTCAACTGTCCCACTAGGTGTCCCACTTTTGGAACTCAATAAGGCAATTTGCCAATGTGCTAACTCTATTAGTGAAGAGGATACAAACGGGATTGATGATAAATAACGGGTTAACAGTTCAGGCTCATCATGGTTACCAGTAACATAATAAATAGGCACCTTGATTTGATGTTTTTTAATAATATCGACAAAATGTTGATATGCTAATTCACTATGATCTTGACTCAAGTCACCGGTAAATACGATTAAATCGACCGTTGATAGTTGACTAATTTTTTCAATGACCATTGACAGATTTTGATAAACATTAGCCCCATGGTGCAATGTGCTTGGGTCGGCAAATAGATGAGTATCTGAAAATTGTACGACAGTAACGGCAGTGTTCATTGGTAGGTTATAACGATTAAATGGGTTAATAATTCATGGCTAATTTAGTTTGACCGTGCTCTAAACTCAACTGCAGCCATTCTTTTAGAAATTCATTGATTTGCTGCTTTTCATCAGGCAAATGCATATTCGCATTAGGGTAATCATAACGAGGCTGAATTCTGTTAATGTCTTGGTTACTAATCACTTCAGCCATTCTGGCATCATGATATAAGCGCACAACCATTTTCGGGCTAATACAACGAGAATGATGGTTACTTTTGAATAATGGTTCACAGCGTTGGCTTAAGGTAACTAAAGAGGTATAGCGCGTCACCTCATTCACTTCTACTTCATAAGATAAAAAATCGGAAATGAAAAATTCACGACACTCCCCGACCTGCTCTTTGTCAGCAAGTAAGCGAATCAGCATCATGTAATTTACTTCGCATAATGTCATTAAGCTCGGTAAATGTGGGCGATAATCCCGTCGATTCATTTCTGATAATACTCATTATTTCTGATCATGCTAGGTAGCGATGATAATTTAATTGTAGCCATTGTAACCCAATAACGGTGGCAGCATTAGTAATTTTTCCTTCAACCAATAGCTGATAAGCTCGTTCGCGTTTTAATTGATGCACCAATATATCTTCATGCTCCTCATCTAAACCGTAAACCCCGCCAGCGTGCTGACTGTCAACCAGTCCCAAATACAAGTGAATTTGCTCCGACATTCCGCCAGGACTAGAAAAGTAGTTCATTATCGGAACAAGATTTTCGCTAACCAAGGTTAAATTTGCTTCTTCTTTCGCCTCTCGTATTGCAACGTCAACAGGGCTCTCATCTTCAGAAAACATTCCTGCGACAAATTCTAATAACCAAGGTGTGCGATCTGTCCGGATGGCGCCCGGACGAAACTGTTCGACCATGACCAAAGTGTCCGTTTTTGGGTCATAAGGAACAACAACAACTGCATCACCACGCTCAAATATTTCACGAGTAATCAACTCACTCATGCCGCCTCGATATAATCGATGCTGAAACTGATACTGCTCAAGTTTAAAAAAACCCTGATACTTTACTTGCTTGTTCTTTAGCTCAAAATCATGGTGATTAAACCGTAAGAGCTGTTGCGTTTTTTCATCCATTTTTAGTCAATCATCTTAATTAGCGGTGAAAATCACCGAGATAAAGGGTTAGCATAAAATATTTTGTTACACTAGAATAGCTTAGTTTATAGATTATGTATTTAGCTAGCTGAGTAAAACGATTAGGATATAGGGCTATTATAAAAGCCGCTTGAGCGTTATTACTCATAAAAAACTTGTCGGCAAGACAACATTCAGTGGACAGCTAATTACCGCTATACCGGTTAAGTTAAAATAATGGCAGGGTAATTGCTTACTCTGGCAGAACAACGTTAGAAATCATACGTTTTAATTGACCTATGTTTTTCAAACTAATAACGCAAAAAAAATATAATACCGACAATGACACTAAAGGATTTGTTCTAACATGAAAAAAACTGTTACTTCTTTATTTATTGGTATTGTTTGTGCCGCAAACAGTACATTCACTTTCGCAGAGGACCTACTCTCGGTTTACCAACAAGCGAAACAAAACGATCCCGTTGTCTTGAAGGCTCATGCTCAGTATCTCGCAGCAAAAGAGGATATTGATCAAGCAAGAGCTCGCCTACTTCCACAGTTAAGTGCTTCCGGTTCGTATCAAGAAACCGAAGCTGATAACGACTTTTTTATCCAAAATGATAGAGAAGAAGAGAACATGACATTGTCTGCGACCCTTTCAATGCAACTCTATCATCATGATACTTGGTTGAACCTCGATAATGCTAAAAAATCAGCCCATCGCAGTGATATTTTTTATCAAGTGGCTAAACAAGATTTGATCGTTCGCGTGACTCAAGCATATTTTAATGTCTTGAGTGCCAAAGACGATTTAGACTTTGCTAAAGCAGAAAAGAAAGCGATTGAGCGCCAGCTTGAACAAACGAAGCAACGTTATTCAGTTGGTCTAACCGCGGTAACCGATGTACATGAAGCACAAGCACAATTTGATAACGCAGTTACTGCAGAGATACGAGCTGAAAATGCCGTATTTAATGCCGAAGAAGCGTTGCGCGTTATTACCAATGTTTATCCTCGCGACTTAAATATCTTAAATACAGAAACTTTCAGTGCATCGCGTCCTGTGCCTGACAGCGCTAATGAATGGCAACAAACCGCTGAAACCAAAAACCTTGATTTAATTGCACAAAAAATCTCTGTTGATATTGCGAAAGAAAATATTAACATCGCCCGTGCTGGCCATTACCCGAAATTAAGCTTAGAAGGACGTTACAGTACTTCTGATACGGATTACCTACTTAATGATCCCGTGGTCAGCAATACTGTCGATAGCCAGTCAATTGGTATTAGTTTATCGGTGCCAATTTATAGTGGTGGAGCAGTTTCAAGCGCGGTACGTCAACAACAAAATAATTACGTTGCCGCTAGCCAAGATTTAGCTAGAACACATCGCGACGTTGTTCGCAATGCACGTAACTCATACAACACAGTTATTGCAGCTGTCTCTGGTATCAAAGCTTTAGAGCAAGCAGTGATCAGTGCTGAAAGTGCATTAGAAGCAACCGAAGCAGGATTTGAAGTGGGTACACGTACCATTGTTGATGTACTTAATAGTACACGCAACCTTTATAATGCAAAACGTAACTTATCATCAACCCGCTATGATTATGTTCAATCGATATTGGCGCTAAAACGTGCAGCCGGTACGATTAGCGAGCAGGACTTAATGGACATAAATAAAGGTTTACAAGCAAGCGAGTAACGATTTACGCGGTATCTACACTTTCTTAATTAAGGGATCCAATTTAGGTCCCTTTTTTATCGCCCTCATCTCACAAGGCCTTTTTATTAAACTACTATCTCTCGTGAATAAGATATGTGGTAAGTGTCATGATTCGATATCGTAACACCATTTAATCGTAATAGGGCGATAGATAACTGCTCATAAAATGTTTTAAATTGCACGATAAAAAAATAGTGATAAAAAACAAGTTGCTATCTATCGTATGTTATTGATTAGGGTTTAAGTAACTGGTAATGTTTTGTTTGATTACATAAGGAAATGAATCGCTATTATCACTAGCCATCGAATTGCTTCCTTAAATAAATTTATCAACACAAGGATAGGCTACGTTTTTATGGGAAGAATACTCTTGTTAAACTCTAAAATTAAAGTATGTTTTGTCTTCACTTTATTATTTACATTGTCAAGTTGTACACAAGTCAAATCAAGCTCACCTGAAAGTGAGAATATAGCCACTGAGCTAAACGGTTTAGCACATGATCAAGTCATTCAAAAAGTAATTGATTATTGCCAGCGTTATCAAAAATCCAATAATTTAGAACAGACTATCGTATTTACTGGTCAAGAATCTTTTGCAAAAGTCACTTGCAAAAAAAAATTAAATAGCAATGACAACGACTAAACCAACGAGACATCATGAATACAGTGCTTTGTTTGTAGTTTACCAAAATAAACAAGTTTCGCCCTATTTTTAGGGTTCAATAAATTTCGATAATTGACTTAAATTAACCCAAAGAAAGGAGATATATTTTGACGTTAGATGATTACAGAGCCGAGTTTGAAAAATCAGCCAATCGATCGGTTTCTATGCCGCTCGCAGGCACCATTGTTTGGGCTATCGTTGCTATATTAAGTACACTATTGGATGGACGCACATCAATTTACATTTTGCTTTTTGCAACAGGCGCCATATTTCCTATGGCAATTCTCATCTCAAAAATTAGGAAAGAGAATTTATCTTCTTCAACCAACCCCCTGTCAAAACTAATGGGGCTTTGTATTTTAATGGTTAACCTATTATGGGCTGTACATATACCATTACTGTTAAAAGCACCTGAATTTGTACCGATGAGTTTAGGTATTGGCTTGGGACTTCACTGGATAGTGTATTCTTGGATAGTTAATCACCCAGTAGGCTTAATTCATGCTCTACTCAGAACCATTTTAATTGTGGCGGCGTGGTATCTGTTTCCTGAGCATGCATTGTTATCTATCTCTTGCGCGATTGTTTTAGTTTACTTGATATCAATTTATCAAATGTTAACTCGAGATATTGAAAACATCGAGCCAAAATCGATAGTTTAAATGTTTGCTCGCACTAATTTAAAACTGGCTCTTTGTTCGTTTTTTTAGTTCTAATCATGTAATACGTTTTATAAAAATCATTAATAAGAGGTTTAGATGCCATACGTCAATGTTCAAATTACCCGGGGTGCCACGAGAGCGCAAAAAGCAGAGATTGTGAAAGATATCACCAATTCTTTGCAACGTGTACTTGATAAAAAACCAGAATATACCCATGTTGTTATTCAAGAAGTTGAAGAGCAAGATTGGGGATATGCTGGCATGCTTACCGATGAATGGAAAAAGACGCAACCATAGCATTGCGACGCGAATCAAAGTGCGGAGACGCCAATAGTTAACAGTTATTATTGACGTCATCCTTTTTCAATGTGTATTACTGTGTTTGTAGCTTTCGGTAAAAATTAACCAGTTCTTGCGCTTCTCGCTCGACATTATAAAGCGCTTTAACTCTCGCACTGCCTTCCTCACCCATTTGTGCCAACTTCTCGCCGTCTTTTAATAACATTTCTAGCTTTTCAGTAACTTGCTGCTGATCGTTTACGGGTACGACATAACCGTCTACGCCTTGTCGTATCACTTCAGGCCATGCCCCTGCTTCAGTCGCTAATACAGCAGCCTTCGCACTCATAGCTTCGAGGATCGTTAACCCAAAACCTTCATTTTCACTGAGTGCAGCAACGACTGATAGCGAACTAAAGATCTCGGGGATTTTCTCAAAAGGCTGTTCCCCAGTAAAAATAATGCGCTCGGAAAGGTTTGCCTTGGCTACTTCAGATTTTAACTGTTCAACAAACTCTTGGTTGCTAGAAGAAATAGAACCGACAACAACAGCTGTATACCCAGGGTACCTATCAAGTAACTCAATACAGGCTCGAACAAAAAGGTGAACCCCTTTTTGTTTTCTCACTCGACCTAGAATCGCTATCCCTTTATCTCCTGGAAACCCCAGCTGATTAAATTTATCTTTTTTATTGTCAGCGCTTTGATATTGATCGACTTTAATACCATGGTAAATGATGGCATCTGGCGCCCGATGCAAATAACTCGCCGACGCTTTACACATGGCTAATACTGCGTCCATACGGTCGGTCAACCATTTGGTAAATCCTGCACGATAACGTTGCGCAGCGGAGCTAAAAATTAGCTTTATTTTGGCTCTAAAAATATGCTTTAGCATTAAGCCTTGGATCATTTCATCTACGCGTCTCGCATGAAATATTCGATATTGACCATTTGACAAAGGTTTTCTGCACAATCGCACCGTTTGCCAAAAAGTAATAGCGATATTCTGATCAGGTAAGTGGTGTTTACCCATGACTCGCAAGCCGATAAGCTTTTGTTGATACGGCATGACCTGTAACATTGTTGATGTTACCCCAGAGAAATTAGAATTAGAGTTGCCGATAATCAACTCAACTTCGGAAAAATCACTCACTTAGCTAACCTATATTGAAATACCTTAATAAACCTGAAGCATTATACACGTTCATTTAGTGCCTGTTGAACTTTCGAGGCTATTTTTACAGCATTTGAAGATGCTTTTAAACAAGGTAATGCAGTTTAGTGTCGTCATTTCAGATGAGGCAGCGCTAATAATGTAATCGGGAACTCAACCGAGCTACTTGTCATTTCAATTGGTAAGAAGTCTATTTGTCGCTATAATGCCGCATCTTCAATTAATATCAGCATGTTATTGTGGCCAGAAACGTCGTACTTCAACCCGATTTTAAACTTTCCTTTTTATTGCCTAAATATTGGTTAACTTGGTTAGGTGTTTTAATTCTCTATACCATTTCTTGGTTACCTTATCGATTACAATTGCTAATGGGTAAAGCTCTCGGTCGATTATTGTTGAAAATAGGATCGAGTCGAAAACGCATTGCTGAAAAAAATTTAGCGCTTTGTTTTCCCGAAATGTCTCAGCAAGAACGCGATAAATTGCTGGTTAAAAACTTTGAAAATACTGGCATCGCATTATTTGAAACTGGCATGGGCTGGTGGTGGCCAGATTGGCGTATCAAACGAAAATGCCAAGTTAAAGGTGTCGAACATATCGAAAAGGCACAAAAAGAAGGCAAAGGAATATTACTATTAGCTATGCACAACTTAAGTGCCGAAGTTAGTTGTAGAAGTATTGGTACGGCTCATCCGATGGTGGTTTTCTATCGACCGCACAATAATGAGTTAATGGAGTTTTTCCAATATCGCGGCAGAGGAAGATCAAACAAATATATGTTAGGGAAGCGTGACGTTAAAGGCTTGATCCGCGCATTGCATGACGGAGAATGTTGTGTGTATTTACCCGATCAAGACTATGGCCGAAATCGCAGTTTATTTGTACCATTTTTTGCGGTTAAAGAAACCGCCACTACCACAGGTACACTCATTTTTGCCCGTCAGAAAAACACCGTCTCTCATATGCTTATACCGACACGTAATGAAGATGGTAGTGGCTATACGTTAGAAATCACCCCTGCTCTTGAAAACTTCCCTACACAAGACGATCGCGCCGATGTGACTAAAGTAAACCAAGAGTTAGAAAAAGCCATTTTAAAGCATCCCGCGCAGTATATGTGGCTACATCGTCGATTTAAAACGCGCCCCAATGAGAATGATCCTTCATTGTACAACTAAACTCTTTTTCAGTATGGTATATACTTAAGCTTATCTAACATGTTGAAAGAAGACACTAAACGTATGTTGTTTTGGATTAGAAATATTGGTTTTGCTTTAATTTTGATTGTCCTTGGGTATTACCTCATTACCAATCAAGACACACTGTTTTCTGAGCCAGCAAAAGAGACCTTAACCACAGAAGAAAAGCTCGCAGATAAAGCACAAGCTGATGAAGAGCTGCACATGCAACGTGAAGAGGCATCGGTTACCGAAAAAAGTAAAAATGCTGCAGCAGAAGGGCTTTCAAGGTTTTATGCTAACCTACGTGGTACTGACGATGAAACAGGCCCACGAGTAAAAAACAACATTGTCTATTTACCAGAGCCGCGTGGTGACCTTGTTGAAATGCTAAAAGCAAAACAGATGGTGACAAGACCACTACGAAGTAATTGGCGCAGCAGTACCAAAAATGCTCCTTTCAGACCCGGTTTTACTTTAAATCAAAAGCTTTCTGAATACGCGGAAGAAAGTGGTCTTGAAGTTATTTGGTGGTTAGATAAAGACTTCCTTATTAAAGACCCATTCAGAATTAACAAAGACATTGTTCAAATGGCTTATCAAATTGGTAAAGGTATAGAAGGTCATTTCCCAAATGGTTTAAGAAGCTATTTTTGTTACAAGCATAGAAGTATCGTACTAACAGAAAAAACCTATGATTACCTTGATGAGGAATGCACATACTTAGATGGCAATAAGCGTCGTTAAACTAATTTTTACAATCCAACTATCATATAAACGCTAATTTCCAGCCTAATTTTCATTAGCTATCCATCTTTCAAATTAATCTCTCAAAACCGATTGCAAATAAGAATTATTTTCATTAAGATCTAAATACAAATAATTCTCATTACTATTTCCATGAAGTATATCTTGAAAACATCTGTACCACTACTGGCAATTTTTGTTAGTCATAACCTTACTGCGACTGAGCAAAATAATGAAACCTTAAATACATCAATAGAACGAATTGTCGTTTCAGGAAGTCGCTTTATTGAAAGCATTGACGAGGTGCCTGCAACAATAACCGTTATTAGTCGCGCCCAAATTGAAGAACACTTAAAAGTTTCTTCTGAATTGCAATCATTGCTAGCCACTTTAGTGCCAGGCCTTGCACCTAATACTGGCTCTTCGAGTAACTCGACACAAACATTAAGAGGTCGCTCCCCTTTGGTTATGATTGATGGTGTGCCCCAGTCAACGCCACTAAGAAATGGATCGTTGGGGATTAAAACCTTAGATGCGAGTGTGATTGAACGTATCGAAGTCATCAAGGGTGCCACCTCTATTTATGGCAATGGAGCCGCTGGAGGTATTATCAATTACATAACCAGAGAAGCGGCGAAAAACAAAGCCTTCACAGGTAAAGCAAGCGCATCAACACGGTTTAGTGCGGTAAAATCTGATCAAAGCATAGGTAAGCGCTTCGAACTATCTTTTGATGGCCGTCTCGAAAAGTTAAGTTATGTTCTCAATATAAGTAATGAGTCATATGGGCTACAGCGAGATGCCGAAGGAGATGTCCTTGGTTTAATCTATGGCTTATCTGATGCTAAAGCAGATAATTATTTTGCTAAATTTACTTATGATATTGATGAGAACAAATTCTGGCAACTGACTTACAACCACTATCAATCAGAGCAACAAAGCGATCTTGTAGATGTGACAGGCAGTGTAAACTCGGGCCAAAAAACCTATGCAGTAAAGGCCGATGAAAACCACAGCCAACAGGGCATTGCCCAAGGCCCTAACAATGACAATTTAATGTTTAAATATGTCGATTATGACATTTTTGCTAATACACAACTTGTGATAGATGCATATTCACAAGAGATTAATAATGTCTTCTTCTTTTCTCGCTCTTTAGCTAATCCCGACGAAGGATACTCAGGCGGTCAATCAATTATAAAATCTGATAAGCAAGGTATACGAGTGACGTTCAATACACAGGTTGAGTTAGAGAATATTGAAGGAACTTTAATTTACGGAGTCGATGCGCTAAACGACATCACTTCACAGCCATTAGTCGATGGTCGTATTTGGGTACCAGAAATGGACATGACCAATTACGCCAGCTTTTTACAAACCAAATGGCTTATCGACGACAGTTTGATTATTAAAGCGGGTATAAGACACGAAAAAATTGATTTAGGAGTAAATGACTATAGCACATTAAAACTCTGTGCATCCGAAGAGGTGTGCTCTATTCCCGTTAACGTGCAAGGAGATACATTATCTTATCGAGCAACAACCTATAACCTTGGCTTTCGCTACAACATTTCTGAATTTTTTCAGCCTTTTATTAACTACTCCCAAGGAGCAGATATTTCAGATATTGGTAGATTGCTGCGCACAGCGACGGTTACGGATATAGGCCAAATACAAACTCAAGCATCCATCATTGACAATTACGAATTAGGATTTGTCTCCACCATCGATGATTTGCATTTCGAGTTTTCAGCCTATCGTTCAACATCAGAACTTGGAACAACCAATAAGTATGATCCACAAACAGGGGTCTACTTACCCGTTCGAGCACCACAAGAAATATACGGCTACGAAGCTTTGGCGCATTATCGCTTTACTAAAAACCTAAATATCAGCGCTAGTTACGCCTGGGTAGAAGGTAAAGATAGTGCAAATGATGTTTATTTAGGCGCTAAACAGATCAGTGCCCCTAAAGCGACATTGAATCTAAATTGGTTACCTAATCAGCAGTCATCCTTAACTTTAGCTTACACTTATGTAGGCGACCGAAAACGATTTACGCCTGTTGAAGGTAATTACGTTGGCGACCAAGGCCCTATAAATAACTACCATGTTATCAATGCAAGTGGTCACTATCGCTTTAATAATGACTGGTCGCTATTTATAGGTATCGAAAACTTGCTAAACGAAGATTATTTCCCCGCAAAATCTCAAGCCTATACCTACAGCGGTTATAACGTAAAAGGCTTGGGCACTACGATAAATCTCGGCATTGACTATCAATTTTAATCAGGCTTCATCTTGCCGGGCTAAGCTAACATCGCGTCTCCCCCACTCGAAATAACTTAGCCTGGCAGATGACCCGAGACAGACGACCATGATAAAAACTTGGCTGAGACGCATACACTTATCTATCGCAATTTTTGGCGGCATATTTCTGCTTAATATAAGCCTATCCGGCGCACTATTACTCTATGGTAAAAGCCTGCAATCTTTTTTTAATCCACAGCATTGGTTAATCCATATTCATCAAGCCAAACAACCTATTCCGCTTTCATTAACAACTCTCGTCAATAAAGTCGCTGCTCAAACAAATGAAAGAATTAAGTTCATTCAATATGAGCGTCAAGCTAATAAAGCATGGCTGGTAGCGCTATCAAACAACCAATACCTTAATATCAACCCTTATACTGGTGAAGTTTTATTAACTCATAACTACTTCGACAGCTTTTATGGTTTTATTATGGCATGGCATCGTTGGCTAGTATTTGAAACATCTTCAGGCGAGCGCCCTTTTAAACTTTGGGTTTCAATTGCCTCGTTATTGTTTATCATTGAAGTCATATTGGGCTGTTACTTATGGTGTAGACATAAAAATCGCTTCAAACGTTTAAAAGTCAAGTGGCGCAGTAAACCCAAGATTTTTTTTAATCAACTTCATACAAGTGTCGGTGTTATTTGTTGTATTCCATTGTTTCTTATTGCTTTTTCAGGAATAGCCTTTCACTGGCAAGCACCGACACAAAAAATAATCGAATGGCTAACTTTTAGCCAAATAGAGACCGCCAATATACCGGATAAAATAACAAGTAATCATGCAATTAAAGATCTTAATGAAGGACTTAGCGTTGCCAAAAAGGCATTAAAAAATGCAACCGTATATCGTGTTTATTTACCAACAAAGTTGCAGGAGCCTCTTAAAGTTAGGTTACAAATGCCATCAGAAAGTCATGCTTATAGCTGGGCATGGGTTGATACGAGCAATAACCAACTAATCGGTGTATTTGATGCTAGCCAAGCCAATCTAGCGACTAAAATTTGGCATTTTAAATATAAATTTCATATTGGGGAGTTTATCGGCTGGCCAATAAAAATTATCTGGCTTTTCTTAAGTTTACTACCTAGCTTTTTTGTTATCTCAGGCTTCTACTTGTTATACAAACGAAAGATGTCTTGACTATTGGCTACTGAAACATCGCTATTGCCACCGCAGGATTACTTGGAAAATACCAGTGAATATATGATGCAATCACATTGTGATGAAAGTAGACAGATTCCCCTGTTCTGTTACTTGGGTAATGGGTAGATAGCGCT
Organism: Thalassotalea ganghwensis; assembly: GCF_053485795.1. Lineage (NCBI taxonomy): Bacteria > Pseudomonadati > Pseudomonadota > Gammaproteobacteria > Alteromonadales > Colwelliaceae > Thalassotalea > Thalassotalea ganghwensis. The sequence goes on along the minus strand of NZ_JBQRUM010000021.1, from coordinate 16,988 downwards.
ATTGGTGTAAGTGCAATATCTGCTTTTGAGTAATGATAGCTATGTCCTTTTATCATCGTAGCACTTCGCGTTTCTTTACCTATAAATGAAGCTAAATCAACCCATTGTGAACCAATTGCCGCCAAATTTTTCTGCATCTGGGCTTGCCCTGGAATCACCTTGCAAAATTCGTATCTGTCACCATCAAGAGCGACTAGCTCATCGAGCAAATAAAGCATGCCACCACACTCTGCAACGATTCGTTTGCCTGCTAGCGTGAAAGCCTGAATATCACTAATAAACGAAGTATTTTCCGCCAATTGTTTAGCAAACAACTCAGGGTATCCACCAGGAATATAAAGCACATCACCATCAGGCAAGTGCTTATCAGCAATTGCTGAACAAAAAACTAATTCTGCGCCGGCAGATTTTAATAATTCGATGTTAGCGGCATAGATAAAACCAAACGCTTCATCATTAACCACAATGATACGCAGACCTGACAGCGGTAATAGCGTTGTTAAATCAACATCTGAAGGTGAACGTTTAACGTTGGTAAAGGTTACAGGCTTCGGTAATGTAGCCAACTTAGTTTGGCCAATATACAAAGCGGCGCCTTCTAGCTGTTCATCAATACTTGATAGCTCACGAGCCTGCACTAATCCTAGATGTCTTTCGGGTAAGGTTATCAATGGATCAGAGGGTAAACGGCCAAGATAAGTGATGTCAGGCGTTAACTGTTCTTGTAATAATTCTTCATGCCTTTCACTGTTAACTCGATTTGCAAAGACTCCAGCAAAAGGAAGTGACTGTCTACATTTTGCTAAGCCAAACGAAACAGCTGCAAAAGTTTGCGCCATTGCTTTAGCATCGATGACCCCAAGCACTGGAATATTAAAGTAGCAAGCCAAATCAGCGCTGCTTGGTGTACCATCAAAAAGCCCCATCACTCCTTCGATAAGAATCAGATCAGATTGCTGAGCAGCTTGAAACAACAATTGCTGGCACCCCTGTTCACCTACCAACCATAAGTCTAGTTGATAAACCGCTTCGTCACTTGCTTGATGCAAAATCATTGGATCGATAAAGTCAGGCCCAACTTTAAATACCGTCACTTTTTTACCTTGATTTCGATGGTAACGCGCAATAGCCGCGGTTATTGTCGTTTTACCTGTACCTGAATGTGGAGCAGCGATAAGTAACGCCGGACAGGAGGCACTATCTCCACTACCTGATTCAGCTTTACCAACAAATAGTGGTTGCGCAATATTGTTCATGTATTCCCCGAATGAAACTAACCTAAATGAAGTTAAAGCTAATGAGTCGCTTCTGCCTGCTCGCTTGTCAACAAACGAGTTAGATAGTGAAAACTCAAGTGCATTGCACACGCGCTGCCAAGATAAGCAATTGGAGTCGTCAGATAACCAAGGTAATATTTCTCTACCCGAGTTAAGTACTCAGTTAGGGATAAAGGAAAGAAATTCCCCGAAAAAACGTAGTAGCTGCCATTTGATATAAAGAAAGCCAAGCTATATACCACGATAAAAACAAGGCACATTACTATTAAGCGATTAAACCAGTCTTGAGAGTGTTTAGGTTGGCTAAATCTTGCTCGGCTAAGCCACGCTCCACCCGAAAAAATAATGCCATAACTTAATACTAACATCGGATAAGAGCTTGTAATACAGTCTCCGAATTGCCCTCGGTAATAGGATGTGCTCAAATCTATAATGACGGTTAGCAAATAAAAAAACCAAAACGCTTTTATACTGCGTAAGTAAAAACCAGCAATAAAAAATATCGCGGTTGAGGCACTTGGTAAGGCAGAAAAAGAAGCAATGTGATTACCTCTTGTCACCACCATAAGTAGGGTTAGCATAAAGCCAATAGTCAAGAAGTAATGATAGTGGTGTGATTTTGAAGTTTTTGATTTCATAACATATCCGTTGTTTGGTAAACATTCAACGGCTGTGGAAATCAAAGTAAAAAAGATCAGTTGCAACAGACTACAGCTCAAATTACCGTAGTACTATTTTCCAAACAAAATCACTAAATAGACTTCGATTTACCGCCCACCGCAGTTGTCGATTAGAGTTTATAAAAACTTAACTCTGGCCGGTCTCCGGACTCCTGTTCATCGCAAATGCAACGCCTTCCCATATCGAAATACAGTGGCTTTGTTGCTGCTCGCAGTTACCGTTGCGGGGGCAGTACTGGCTTTTCACCAGTTTCTCGTTTCATCTTCCTCATTAAACACAAGGACAGACACCAGAATTGCCGATGATAATATGTTAACTTTTGGATAAGTTCAAGTAGTCTTTGTTCAGTTACTATTGCCCAATCGTAAGCTTTTCGATATCCTGCCGCGTTCAACACTTAGCTTAACTCATGGCTTGTTCAAAACACGATGAAAACGCACTTTTACTTGGCACGTCATGGAGAAACTTTTTGGAATAAGACGCAGCGCTTTCAAGGTCAACTTGATAGCCCGTTAACCGTAGCAGGAAAATCACAAGCATTAGCGCTAGCTGATCTAATCAGCACAAAAAGTATCAATAAAATCATTTCGTCTGGACTTGGACGTGCTCGTGAAACCGCCAAACTATGTCAAAAAGTTCTCAACGTACCTATTGAGCATAATAGTGAACTTAATGAGCGACATTTAGGCGTATGGCAAGGAAGGTTTAAGAGCGAGCTTGAAAAAAATGAACAGTTTTTTGATATTTTTTGTCGCTTTTCTCAACAACGAATACCAGATGGAGAGAGCGCTATCGGCTGTGCCGAGCGACTTTTAACAGCATTAAAAAGTATTGCTCTAACTCATCCGCATCAAGCGTTGCTTATTATTGGTCATGGGGAATCTTTTCGCTGTCTACTGGCAGGACTTGGACGCCATTTTGATAAAAGTGCCTATAGCCTTTTTAAAAATGGTACCTTTATAGGGCTCAATTATCATCATATGAATAGTCATTTCGAATTCTCTACAGCGCCTTGTTAGCGCCTTATTTTCAACTTTAGGATATTGGCGATATGGATATCATCACAACGTTAACAGCAACATTAATCGCTTTTAAACTTTCCTTTGTTTTAACAGTTGCCTTATTGTTGGACAAGTGGCTAGGGGAAGCTAAGCGCTACCACTATCTAGTAGGGTTTGGCTGGCTTGCCAAATTACTAGAACGCCACTTAAACAACCTTAATAAAAGTTCGACAACAATGGCCTCTGCTAGCGTAGCGAAACTAAAGGGATTAATAGCTTGGATGATATTAACTTTACCCTTACCATTGTTTTACGCTCTAGTTGTTTTTGAACTACCGAGCTTGCTACAGCTTTTTTTCGACATAATTATCGTTTATTTGGCAATATCACTCACCAGTTTACATCAACATGCCTTGCAGATTTACCACCCTCTTAAAACGGGTAATATCAACCTAGCGCGTACATTTACTGGCTATATTGTTAGCCGAGATACTCAACAGCTTGACACTGATGAAGTCACCAGAGCCACAGTGGAATCTGTATTAGAAAATGGCCATGACGGAGTGATTGCCTCGCTGCTGTACTATCTTGTTGGTGGAGCGCCATTAGTAATATTGCATCGTTTCGCCAATACGTTAGACGCAATGTGGGGTTACAAAAACAAACGCTACCTTAATTTTGGTTTTTTTCCTGCTAAATTGGACGATTTACTGGGGTTTATTTCTGCTAAATATTGTACCGCTTTATATGCGTTGCAAGGTCAATGTATTCGGGCGTTCGCCAATGCATATCACCAAGGAAGCCATTACAAAAGTTATAATGGCGGCTGGGTCATGGCCAGTGGTGCAACCGTTTTAGATCGTAAACTCGGTGGTGATGCCACTTACGAAAACAATCATTACCAAAGTGTTTCCTTGGGTACCGATAAAGCGCTATCCATAGAAGATATTCCCAGAAGTCTCACCGTTGTTAGAAAGGCTTGTTTGTATGCAGTGTCTTCAACTTTTATCATTGAACTCATGTTGAACTTAATTCACTAATATCGAAGGGCTCTAAAAATGACATTACCTCATGGAGGAGAACTAAATCCATTAATCAACAAGTACCAAATTGATGAATCTGATTGGCTTGATTTGTCAACTGGAATTGCGCCAATTAGCTATCCAATACCACAACTTGATATATCTGTTTGGCAAAAACTTCCTCAAATAAACCCGTCGACACTAGAAAGTGCTCGTAACTATTACGGTTACAAACCACTGGTCATGACCAGTGGCAGCCAAGAAGTTATCGCTCGTTTACCTTATCTATACCAACCGCCAAGCAAGCAAGACGTTATTGTTCACTTACCAGAAAGAGGCTATAAAGAGCATGCCTATGCGTGGCAGCAAGCTGGCTTTCAATTGAAATACTATCAAAGAGGATTACCATCGCTTGATACGTTAACACCATCAAGTGTATTAGTCGTCATAAATCCCAACAATCCAACAGGAGAGTTTTTTACACCCGATGAGCTTTCTCAATATCAACAAAAGCTGGCGCAATTAAACGGTTTATTAGTAGTAGATGAGGCTTTTATTGACACCTTCGATACATCGCAATCCTTATGTTCAAAACCGCTGTTCCAAAACACCCTCATTCTTCGATCTTTTGGCAAATTCTTCGGTTTAGCAGGGATCCGTATTGGCTTTCTCATTGCCTCTCAACAGTGGTGTGAACGCTTTTTATCAAGACAATCGCCATGGCAAGTAAATGGCCCTGCGCAAGCGATAGCTGCTAAAGCTCTAACCGATGTTAACTGGCACCAGAGCCAACGCAGAAGGTTAGCCCTATTGAAAAAGATGCTACTTACGACATTAGCTAAAGCTTTACCTTCATCGTGTATCAAATCCATTGGAGGCACCTCATTGTTTCAATCCATTCAATTTCATCAAGGAGTTATCGCGACAAAACTTCACCACTTATTGTGCTTACAAGGTATATACTGCCGATTATGTGACGAACAGGACGCACTAAGGTTTGGGCTCCCGATGGAGCACCAATTACAGCGATTAGACATAGCGCTACATAATGCAGTGAAACAATTGGGGTTAAGTGACTAACAACGGTTAAGTGCTCAAATAGTAAACGGCAATTTTATAAGTGGCGTTTTTACAGATTTATTGTTGTACTAGACAACACTAGGGCGTTAATTTACTTGTCTTGCCATCGCTCAACGTGGATCAGCTCTTCAATATCTTGTCTAGGTAACCAACCTAATGCTTCCAGTTCGGGTTTATCATAAAATTCTGATACATATCCTAGACATAAGTAGGCAATAATATCGATATTAGAAGGGATTTTTAATGCCTCTCTAAGCGTACTATCGTGAATTATACTCACCCAGCCTAAACCAATGTTTTCAGCCCTAGCCGCTAACCACATGTTTTGAATAGCGCAAACCGTGCTGTATAAATCCATTTCAGGTTTAATGGTTTTACCAATGACTACAGGGCCATTTCGAGAACGATCGCAGGTAACACAAATACCTAACGGCGCTTCAAGAATCCCCTCTAACTTAAAACTTTTATAGGTTTCTTGCTTGTCATCGCTAAACTGTTTGCTAGATTCTTCTCTAGCAATTTCATAGCCTTGCTTGATCGTTTGCTTCGTTTCAGCGTCTTGCACTAGGATAAAATCCCAAGGCTGCATAAAACCAACGCTTGGCGCATGATGACCTGCATTTAAAATTCGTTTAATAATAGCGTCAGGAATCGGTTTATCGATGAAATTTTTTCTGACATCGCGCCGAGAATAGATCACCTTATATAGTGCCGCTTTTTCTTGTTCTGTAATGTTCATAAGTCGCCAGATAATATGTTAACAAATTGATGATAGTTTTTATTTTAAAGAAGTTGCCGGTAACTGCGATGCTAGCAACGCAAAACATTTGAGATCGTGATACGCATTTTTCCAAAAACCTGCTTGTCTTCTTATACCTTCTTCACGAAAACCTAGCTTTGTTAACACAGCCTCAGAAGCAATATTTCCAGGTACGGTATCCGCTTGTATACGATGAAGCTTTCCACAAGGTAAATCACCATTAAATCCCACTTTGATAATAGCTTGTAAGGCTTCTGTCATTATCCCTTTCCCCCAAAAATTCGGGTGCAAGTCATAACCAATAACCGCATTTCTCATGGCTGCACTCCATGAGTTATATCCACAAGTGCCAATCAAGGTATTTGTCTCCTTTAGCTTTATGCCCCAGCGAATACCTACCCCTTCGCTATAACGCTTGCTAAAAAATGCGATCAACTGCTTAGCCTGAGCTTCATCGGTAAACTGTTCCAAATCATAGTATTTGACAACGGAAGATTGACTAAATAATGTCAATACATCAGCAGCGTCGCCGCGAGTTAATTGCGTCAATTGTAATCTTGACGTCTCTAATTGAGGAAATTGCAAAGCTCTTCTATCCCTAAAGTAATTAATTAAATCTCTAAAGCACGTTGTTTTTGCGCATTAAATTAACCCCACCCACTTCACTGGAAAAACCATAGTTTTTATAAAAGTTCTCCACCTCAGGCAGGCAATAAAGCTCGATATGTTTCACTTGGCTAAGTCTCGGATGCACTTGTATCGCATCCATTAGGTTTTTACCTAAACCAGCACCGCGATGTTTTGAGCAAACAATAACATCAAATAAAATCGCTTTATAAATAAAGTCGGTTAGCACTCGAGTAAAAGCCACTAATTGATGGTTTTCATCGACAATGCCGATACATAGTTGAGAGCCTTCAACCCCCGCTTTTGTCTCTGCTAATGTTCTTTCATTTGCCCACCATACTTGTTGATAAAGTTGATGTAATTGCTCTATATGTTGATGGTTAAAACTATCGATAACTTTCATACTATTGAGATTAATCCCCTGTCTATAATTAATTTTATTGGTATAAACGACTCAATAAAATCACTTCAGTTGTGACCAAACTTGCTTGGTACCAATGCCATATAACATCCCAATCATTAAACAGATTGCCGAACTTATCAGCCAAAAGGTCATACTGTTTTCCGGAAACAAAGGCATCAATAGGAAAAACAAACTGCCCCTGAGTAGAAAAATAGTCATAATTAGGCAAAGAGCGGTTCGTAATAAGGGCAATCGAATTATCACACCCGCAGCAGAAAGCGCAACCAATGACCACACAATAAGAATAATGCTTATAACAAGAGTTATAGCTGTTGGATACCAGTGCCCTTGCTCTGCAAGCAAAGCGAGTTGCTCTCCAGCCCCCAGTGTGCGATACCATTGTGCTCCAAATACGATACAACCTAGATGAGCAAATGCTGCTAGCATCGTTGCTAAAGCGCCGCTCAACAAAAAAATATTTCGATTCATGATATTAACTACCTATCCTATGGCTAAAATTCATCAAGCTAAAACTCTAATAACATCCACCTACTTTAAATAATGCTGATAAAGCTCAGCGACATTGTTATATGACTTTTCAAAAGCGAGCTTTTCCATCATATTTGACCGCTCGGCAAGCACGTTATGGTGTCCGTAATCTCGAAGCTGGCAATAGCAATCAATTAATGTCTGACAATCTTCTGTCGTTATGACTTGCCACTGCTTAAGTAATTTAAACAAATGAACATTATCTGAGGGGATATGTTCGCTAGGATGTAAGTTAGCGTTTGCTAACACCAAATACTGAGCAATAAATTCAATATCAACAAGACCACCACTACCTTGTTTGACATCGCTTTCTTGATCCGTTGATTTATCCAAATGCTGACGCATTTTATTTCGCATTTCATCTACTGCTTTTTTAAGTTCGGCATTGTCTCTTGGCAGTGCTAAAACTTCTGCGCGAATTCGCTCAAATTGTTCAACAATTGTTTGTTGGCCAAAAATGGCTCTAGCCCTAACTAATGCTTGATGCTCCCATGTCCAAGCTTCATCTAATTGGTATGCTCTAAACGTTTCAATGTTCACCACTAAAACGCCAGAATTTCCGGATGGCCGCAAGCGCATGTCTAAATCGTATAAAATGCCGCTGTTAGTGCGAGTATTAAAAAAATGCATGATCCGTTGGGCAAGCTTGGCATAAAATTGACCTGCCCTCACTTGCTTTTCACCTGTGGTCATATCGTTAAAGTCACAGTTATGAATAAAAACAAGATCAAGGTCAGAACCATAGCCTAATTCTATCCCTCCCATTTTACCGTACCCGATAACAGCAAAGCCTTTATTATCTTGTCCTTCAATTGACGATGGAATGCCATATTTATCGGTCACTTGCTGCCACGCTAAATACACCACTTCATTAACAATAGCTTGCGCTAATGCCGTCAAGTGTTCACTAACATTTTTAACAGAAAGTACATTAACAATATCAGCGACTGCGATTCTTAATGTTTGCGCTTGTTTAAACTGACGCAAGTGCTCCATTTGAGCTTCAAGATCATCTTCAGGTATGCGTAGTAAGCTTTCCCTTAGCACTTCAGCGTAACTGCTCAGTGCAGGAGGCTTATTTAATAACGTCGGGTCAATCAGTTCATCAAGTAAGATTGGATACTTAGCAATATGCTCTGCAATCCATTGACTGATTTGACACAATTTAACCAAATGCTTTAACGCGCCATCGTTTTCATAAAGTAACTCCAAGTAAGCGGTTCGCGTTGCAACTTTGCCAACAATGAGTAAGATCCGTTCAAGAGCGAGCTCGCCCGCTTTTAAGTGAACCAAATAGGACATCAATAAGGGTATCAAACGTTCAAGTATCTTGCGTCCTCGATTCCCGATACTGCGGCGCTGGCAATCTTGTCGAAACGTTTTTAGCTGCTGCCATACTTTTTCACTATCCCAGTGTTCACTTGCTTGCGCAATCCAATCAACACTCTCTTGATCTTCCCAAAGACTATCCCAAAGTGTCGCCCAATGCTGGTCAAGCGTTTGCTGATGATTAGGTTCTTCACCAATGAGATTAATAAACTCTTGATGAACCCCCGTCATGAGCTCTTGCAGATACGCTCTGAACATCGGCCAATCATCAAAACCATAATGTTCAAGCACGGATAATATTCGTTCTTGGTTGAGTTCATCGTTTGGCAAGGTTTGCGTTTGCTTATCGCCAATCGCTTGAATAATATTTTCTACACGCCTCAAAAATTGATATGCCTTTTTAAGGACGATTTCACTTTCTGATGATATTTCTCCATGTTCGACTAGTAAGGGTAACACCGTTAGTAAATTTCGTTGTTGAAACGCTTTTATTCGCCCGCCACGTATTAATTGAAATACTTGGACGATAAATTCAATTTCGCGTATCCCTCCTGCGCCTAACTTAATGTTATCACTCAACTGCTTGCGCCGAACTTCCTGCGCAATCATCGCTTTCATGCGTCTTAAACTATCAATTACACTAAAGTCAATATAGCGTCGGTAAACAAACGGCCTGAGCATACTCGATAACTGTTGATGATACTTACCTTCCCCTATCAATCTTGCTTTAAGCATGGCGTAACGCTCCCAATCTCGCCCTTGCTCTTGATAGTAATCTTCCATAGCGCTAAAGGTAAGCACCAGAGGACCGCTATCACCAAAAGGCCTAAGGCGCATATCAACCCGATAAACAAAACCGTCAGCCGTTTGTTGATGCAAAGCGGTGATCAACTTTTGTCCTAAACGAATAAAGAACTGCTGATTATCTAGCTCGCGCCTTGCTCCTACCGTTGTCCCTGTTTCAGGATAAGCAAAGATCAAATCAATGTCTGAGGAAAAATTTAACTCCTTTCCCCCCAACTTACCCATTCCATAAACAAGCAAAGGCAGGGTGTCGCCGTGTTTGTTTTTCGGTACTCCCCACTTTTGATGACAATATGTCGTTAACCAATTTAGTGCGGCAATGATTAACGCATCCGCAAGATCTGAGAGCCTTTCCAGAGAGCTTATTAATGGGTGGTCATCTAAAAAATCAGCGGCAGCAATACGTACCATTTGCTCGGTTCTAAACTGCCTAAGCACCTGATGCAATTGTGTTTCATCTTCACACGTCTTGACCTGGGTTTCGAGCAGTTCCAAGTAATTTAGTGGCTGACCCATGTTATCAGCGTCAAACACCTTTAATACTATCTTGGGCGCTTTTATTGCACTTTCATAAACAAAGTCACTCAAGGCAAACATGTGAAACATGCGCTCCATTTTTTCTTGAGGCAAATAACAAGAATACTCTGGGTATTGCTCGCAAAATTTTAGTTGATAGTATGCTTTTTGCTGTTTTAACGTTGGAGAAAGTGGTTTCAAGCCGGTTAGATTCATTTAACTCTCGACATAAGCGATTATTACGCTAAAGTAGGTAAATTATTTGTTAAAGCATTGGACATATTATGTCTTCAATGTTATTTATTAGCATTCACCATAGCATTTTTAGGGAACGAAGGCACAAATGCAATATGTAAAAATTACCTTTTTCAGCTTCTTGCTGTTCGTTCTTTCAGCTTGTTCCGATCCTGTGGTCGAACAAATTGAAAAACAATTGCCGGTCACCGAACAAAGAGTGAAGCAGCTTGCTGAGGCGATTAATTCCGGACAGATTAGAAACGCCAATCTCATTAAACAATACGCAGATAAAATTATTGAGATTAAGCCTGAGCTAGCACAATTAGTTAACGAGTTTAGAAAAGAAGCAACGGATCAAAGTCCGATTTACCAGTCTATTGTCAATCGGCTTAATACCGTTAAAAACAACCCTGAACTATTTGTAGATAATAATGCCCGCTTCGATGAAATATTAAATATCTATCAAGCTGCAGATCCAGTGCTTTATTCAGATGCTCTCAGCGACCCGCTAAATGTGCTCGCTGATATGTCAGATGGCACGCTACCTAGAGTCAATTCATTGTCAAAATCAAAAAGCTTGGCGGCAAATAATGCTCAAGATTTTGGTGTTGGTCAGCAACTCATTGGCAACCCTGCCTACGGAAGCTGGCAAACCGGCAGTGATGGTCTTTCATTTTGGGAATGGTACGGCATGTACGCGCTGATGGATAACTTATTCGATTCCAGACGCCGTGTTTATTACAATCAGTGGGGCCGATATCGAAATTACAGTTACTACCATGATTATGGTCGGACTCGTTATAGCTCACCAAGCCAGTTGCGCAAACAAACGCAAATTGAAAATAGAACTCGTAAGACATTTGAGAGTAAAGGTCAAAAATTTAACAGTGCTTACAGCAAAAATCGCACAGGGTCATCAAGCTTGTCAGGACAAAGCAAACAAGCGCAAACGAGTGCAAAACGCTTTAGCTCATCGACAAACTCGACCAGTCGCTACGCCAAAAGCGGCAGCAGTAAAAAATCATCGTACGCTCAAAATAGTAGCTTTAGAAATAGTAAAAGTACCACTTCTCGTAGCTTTAGACGTGGCAAATAACGAGAGGATGTCAAGGAATCATTATGAACACATTGTTTGAAATTACCGGATTAAATCAAGACTTACTTATCTACCTTGCCATTGATGTTGCCATTGCTATTGTCTTACTTGGCACAATGCGCGTTATTTCTGGGGTCACTGCCAAAGTAAACTCTAAAGATGAACTTGCTAAAGAAGACAACTTTGCTTTTGGTATTAGTGTTGCAGGTAGTGTTGCCGCATTAGGTATCGTACTAACAGGTGCAATAACTGGTGAGAATGCTGAGAGTTACTTGATGGAAGCTGTAGGCATGCTTTCCTACGGACTTTTAGGTTTAATCCTAATTAAAATCGGTCGAGTGATACATGACCGTGTCGCATTAAATAAACTTGATAAAGTCGCTCAAATCAAAGCAAAAAACGTTGCCATTGGCCTTGTTGATGCAGCAAGTACCATTGCCACAGCAATTATTATCAAGGCGGTGTTGTTATGGGTTCACGGTATTGATATCAATACCTTTATCGCGATCATCAGTGGCTTTTTAGTCTCCCAGTTAATGCTGGTATTGGTAACGCGAATGAAAGAAGCGCAGTATGCCAAAAATAATCAAAATGATAGCCTGCAAGAAGCGCTAGAAAATGGGCAGTTAGCATTAGCAATTCGTTATTCTGGGCAAGTGATCAGTACCGCACTCGCAGTGACAGCCGCTAGCTACTTCTTTACTTATAGCCCAGAAACATTATGGACAAATATTTTAGCCTGGTTTGGTTTTAGTATCGTAATGACCGTGTTGGTATCCCTCTTAACCACAATCGCTAAAAAGTTAATTTTATGGGGTATTAACTTAGTAGAAGAAGTTGATCATCAAAGTAATATTGGTGTTGCGAGTGTTGAAATGGCAGTCAGTATTTCTATTGCATTGATATTAACCGGGTTAATGGCATAGTGGAGTACTGCAGTGCAAACCACTGTGGATGAAATAAGTCCAAAACGAACACTCAAGCACGATATCTTACTAATTCTAACCATGGCCATTCTTGCTGGCTGTGGTTTGATATACGAATATCTATTATCTCATTACGCAGGTCGCGTATTGGGGATCATGGAAAGTGCAATCTATTCGATGATTGGCTTGATGATTGTTGCCATGGGTTTGGGCGCTTTCGCCGCCAGAAAAATTAAATGTGCATTTAACGGTTTTGTATGGCTAGAGCTTATTATCGCCTTTCTAGGTACCAGTGCGATATTAATTATTGGTGCATTGATTGCCGTTAGTCAGACCTTCCCACAAATATTGGCTGATACTTTCGCATTACCACCGGATGCGATTCCGCGTGGTGGATACTTAAAGCAAGTCAGCTTTCTCGCCTTTAACAGTCCCTATTTTTTTGGCTTAATGCTGGGTTTTTTCATTGGTATGGAGATCCCTCTGATTGCAAAAATTCGTGAAGAGATCCACCAAAAACATCTGCAAAATAACTTAGGTACGATTTACGGAGCTGATTATATCGGCGCTGGGGTTGGCGCCGCTATCTGGGTAACCTTTCTACTTTCTATTGATATCAGTAAAGCGTCAGCATTAACTGCAACATTAAACTTGATCGCTGGAATGGTATTTATCAGCTTTTATTGGCAAAAACTCAACTGGCGATTAACTTTAGTTACCTTACATGGTGTTTTATTGCTGTTGATCGTATTTGTTTATCAACACGGCAATCAATGGTTGAACCAAATGAGTAATTTGCTCTACCTCGATAAAGTCGTCTATACCGATAAAACCCGCTATCAACAGCTTACTTTTACCGAACGAAATATTGGCAGCGAAAAAGATACCATCATTAATTTTTATATTAATGGTCGTTTACAATTTTCTTCTGCAGATGAGCATATTTATCATAGCTATTTGGTCACTCCAGCACTTGCCGCTTCTGCCAGACAGGAAAACATTCTCATTGTTGGTGGGGGTGATGGATTAGCATTGCGCGACGTACTGGCATGGTCGCCAAATTCTGTCACGCTAATCGACCTTGATGCTGAATTAGTCGAATTATTTAAATCACCTTTTGGTAAAGTACCTGAAAGGCTTGCTCATCAAATAACACAGCTTAATCATGAAAGTTTTAACGACAAACGCGTCACGGTAATGACTCAAGATGCCTTTATCGCTATTGATGATTTAATTGGCGAGAATAAAAATTATGACGCTATTATTGTCGACTTACCGGATCCGAGCCATCCCGATCTTAATAAGTTATATTCCGTTAATTTTTATGCACGCTTGAAACAATTGCTAGCTGGAGACGGTATTATCACTATTCAATCAACAAGTCCTTATCACGCCAAAGACGCCTTCATTTCAATTGGAAAAACACTGTCTGCCGCTGGTTTTCCAGCAGTAGAACAATATCATGACAACGTTCCAAGCTTTGGTGAATGGGGATGGACAATTGCCAGTAAAGTCGGAAAAAGTCCCTTGGAGCGACTAAAATCTCTGGAAGCCTTTAAAATTAAACAGCCTTGGTTAACGTTACCTATGCTCTATGGGGCATTTGAATTTTCAGCAGACTTTTATAAAAATCGAGATCAAGTACCAATAAACTATTTAGGAAGTCACGCCATTTACCAATTACACCAATCGGCATGGCGAGATCAACAAGGAATAAATGAAGCTCATTTACAATAACGAAAAAAAAGCAAACTTTTATCTTGACATATTATGTCTTGATGCTAAATTAACCCTATCGACATATTATGTCGAATACAAAAGATGAACTCAACAGCAAGTTTACTTTTGTCAAATGTACTAAGAGGACGAGTATGAACATTCACAAAATAGCAAATCACTTAAATGCCCTAGCTGATAATTCTGAAACAGGCATGGTATTTGATTGCCAACCCATCTCTGGTGAAGTCGATGTGTTACAGATATCAGTGATTGGTCGAGAAGAATTACCTATTTTTGTTTCGGTCACTGATGACCAAATTCTTTGTATTACTTACCTGTGGGGTAAAGACGAAGTTAAGCCAGAGAGTCTTAATGAACTGCATGAGAGTATGTTGGAAATGAATATTCCTATGCCATTATCATCGTTTTCAAAAATTGGTGATAAATATGTAATATTTGGCGCGCTTTCAATTAACTCATCATTTGACGATATCGAACATGAGCTAGCTGTACTGAATAACAATGCCATCGAAATCATCGATGACATGAGCGAATACTTAATTTAGTAAACACCTTAGGAGAATATTATGAGCATTTTTAAAAAAATTATGACCGCAATCCGAGGTGGCGCTTCGGAGGTAGGCGAGGCGATAGTTGATGCAAACTCAACCCGAATTTTTGAACAGGAAATTCGCGATGCAGAGAACCATTTAACTAAAGCCAAGCGTGATTTAACCGGTGTGATGGCGCAGCAAATGGCAGCTAGCCGCGAAGTAGATCGTTTAAAGCGTGAAATTACTGAGCATGAAGGTTACGCCGTGCAAGCATTAGAAAAAGGTGATGAGTCATTAGCAATGCAAGTAGCTGAAAAAATATCTTCACTTGAAATTGAATTGACCACTCAACAACAAGCGCTTGATAGCTTTGAAAGTAATGCGAATAGATTAAAAGAACTTGTTAAGAAAAGCGAACGTCAAGTACAAGAGTATAAACGCCAACTATCAATGGTTAAGACTACTGAAAGTGTACAAAAAGCGACATCAGCAATTACTGATAACTTCTCATCGAGTAATTCTAAGTTGTTAAGTGCGAAAGACTCACTTGAGCGTATTAAAGCAAAACAACAAAAATTTGATGACCAAATGAAGGCGGCAGAGTTACTTGAATCTGAAAACTCAGACGCGTCACTAGCTGCAAAACTGAAAGAAGCAGGAATTGGTGGCGCCGATAATAACGCTTCTTCGGTATTAGAGCGTTTGAAAGCCAAACAAAAATAGTTGCTGTATCAGGGTGTCTCCCAACCACATCCTACTTTTGTCGCTTACTTCTCTGTCGAAGTAAGCGATTTTTTGCTACATGGGGTATGTTATGAGTTTTCTAAAAAATATCTTTAAAAAAGAAGTTCAACAACGCCAAATCACCGACGTTAATCAACTAAAAAAAGATGACATCATCGTGCTAACCGACAGTTTCGCTTTACCAGAAATGCTACGCGGTCAACAATTTCAAATTACAGCGGTTAATAGTTATGAATTTGAACACGCAAACGAAATCGAATGGGTATTGAAAGGAAATAATAACGCTGAAATATATCTGGGCTTAGATATCGATGACGAAGTCTATTTAAAATTTTCCCTCAAGCTTGCTCATGCTGATGTTGAAACACTGTTTGATCTTGATGAGTTTTCCACCATTTTTGAACAGCCTGGCCAAGCTGAATTAACAAGACAAAATGATAGTGACCTAACCACAGGTTGGTCTGACGAACATTACCGCCAAACCAAGTTCTGCCAAGTAGGGTACTTTCATCGTAAAGACCATCGCTGTGAAAACTTATCTCCTTACGATGGTAAAGACGCTGGTGAACAATTTGAGTTATATCAATTACTCAATATGGATGAAAGTCATGGCGTTGAACTAGAAGTTTGGCAAGATGGTGACACCGATGTATTCTTAACCATTTATCGACCAACTACCGATATTGTTGATATGTTTCCAGGAAGTTAGTGATGAGCAGAAAAGTTCCAGATAAATGGCAGTCATCTGTCAAAGCGGCAAAGGCAACGCAAATTGCCTTTGATATGGATGAAAAAGTGCAAATGGAAATTCGAAGGGAAGCGCTAGAAGACGGCTTAAGCCCTTCGGACAAAATTCGTCAAATATTAGGGCTACCAACAAACAAACGTCCAAAAAGACCAAGGTTAACGGTTAGTTTATCAGTAGAAGATTATCAAACGCTGGCCGAGAAATATCAACTTAGTGCCGATCAGCAACTAGAAATTAAGCGAAAACTTATGGATGATTTAATTCATCATGTTTCAGATAAAAAAAATTAAAGACCTGTTATGAATGAAAAACTTAAAACCTACTCTATCGATGAGTTTGGTGTTAAAAACTACAATTCTTTTTATTTATTTATTATTACCGTTTTTGTCTTATACGGTATCATCGCCCTACTTTCGTATCCTTTAGTTCATTTTGAGCTACAAGCAGAAAATGCCAATATCTTAACTTATCGCGATGCTTTTTGGACACTGCAGATGAGTGCCAGTACCATTGGCTTTGGTGACCACTTTCCAGTGACCTATGAGGGAAGATTAATCGTCGCAGCAATGTTCTATATTGGGGTGGGTTTAGTAGGCTTCATTGGCGCACAATTTGTGAATAAATTCGTTGGTTTTTCAGATACTAATGTCAAGAACCGTGAATTGAGAAAGCAAAATAGCGACTTGCTTGCCCACAATAAACAATTAGAGCAAAAAATTGATATGCTCGTCGCCAAAGTCGAAAACTTAATCGACAAACAACAGTGATCTATAAAAAAGCGAGCACTATCGCTTAATGCCGATCAGTTAAGAAATATTTAATGATCCATTGACCGATCAACTGGTTAGTTTATAAAGGCTTCTGAATTTATTCAGGAGCCTTTTCTTTTGCAATTAACAACAGCACTTTCTCTTG
>NZ_JBQRUM010000020.1:0-85440 GCF_053485795.1 Thalassotalea ganghwensis | reverse complement strand
TCAAGTAGAGCACCACATCTTACCGATGAAGCGAGAGCGAGCGTATCCAAGATGCGTTAAACCAAAACCTAGCAAATATCCCAAGAAAAAATGCCAGTCAGTTGTTAACTGACTGGCATTAAGCTTTTAGCTGGCTTTTTTCTTGCGGGTTAAAAACTTGATTAATTATGACAATCCCGTTAATTCTTTGATCTAGATCAAATTATGCTATCTATATCTCAAATTTTAGGCTAGAATGCGCGCCGTTCAATTAGATGTATAGGAGTTATTTGATGTCAGACAATCACGATTTTAAAGACAGTTCTTCAAAGCGCCATTTAGTAGCAGCAATCTCAGCACTGATCTTCGCTCCACTACTGCCAATGTTAATGGGTTGGTTAACGGTTCTTAGTTAAATTCTATATGCGTATACTCGTAGTCGATGACAAAGCGAATATCATTGAAAATGTTTCAATGATACTAAAGTCCTTTGGTTTTGATGTAGATACCGCTAATAATGGATTAGCTGGATACGAACAAGCACTTAAAGTGCACTACGACTTGATCATTGTCGATCATTTAATGCCAATCATGAATGGCATTAAAATGGTTAAGAGTATACGTGCAAAACAGGAAACTTGTATGATTCCTGTTTTGCTCATGACTACACAAGAACTTAAAGACGTTGAAAATTTAGAAGAGTATATGCTCTTTAATGATGTCATCAGCAAACCCATAGAGAAATCTCTCTTTTTATCCAAGGTAAACTCACTGCTTCCTGAAAATACTCTTTGCCAATCACTATAAATTTATTGTGATTTCATTTATTCTGTAGCAATTAGAATTAACTACAGCAATAACATGACAGAACAACAATTATCTACTTTATTAAATGCAGTACATACCATCCCTGATTACCCTAAAGCAGGTATCATGTTCAGAGATGTTACTGGTATTCTTGATGATGCAGAAGCTTTTGCATTAACTATTGAATTGTTTAAAGCTAAATACGCTAACCAGGGCTTTACTAAGGTTGTTGGCACTGAAGCTAGAGGTTTCTTATTCGGTGCCCCTCTTGCTTTAGCGTTAAATGTTGGCTTTGTGCCTGTGCGCAAACCAGGAAAGTTACCCAGATCGACTTTTTCGCAAGATTACCAATTAGAGTATGGAACAGATACACTTGAGATTCATCAAGATGCCTTAACACCAGACGATAATGTATTAATTGTCGATGATCTCTTAGCAACCGGCGGAACGATAGAAGCTACCGTAAAACTCATTGAGCGTGTTGGCGCTACAGCTACTGATGCAGCCTTTGTTATTTCATTACCAGACCTTGGTGGTGAGCAAAAATTAGCGCAGTGTAAGTTAAATGTATACTCTTTACTTCAATATGAAGGTGATTAAACACAAAATATGAGCTATCAAGTACTCGCGCGAAAATGGCGACCAAAAAATTTTAGTGAATTAGTTGGACAAGAGCATGTTGTCTCAGTGTTGACAAATGCATTAAGTCAACAGCGACTTCATCATGCTTATTTGTTTACCGGGACACGAGGTGTCGGTAAGACCACTATCGCGCGTATTTTCGCGAAAAGTTTAAATTGCTTGAAAGGCGTTAGTGCTACACCTTGTGGCCAGTGTGATGCATGTCTGGATATTGATGCTGGTCGTTTTGTCGACTTGTTAGAAATCGATGCGGCTTCTCGAACCAAGGTTGATGATACGCGGGAAATTCTTGATAATGTTCAATATGCTCCTACTCGAGGGCGCTATAAAGTCTATCTAATAGACGAGGTTCATATGTTATCGCGCAGCAGTTTTAATGCGCTTTTGAAGACATTAGAAGAACCTCCATCCCATGTAAAGTTCGTTTTAGCGACAACAGATCCGCAAAAGCTTCCCATTACGGTTTTATCTCGTTGTTTGCAGTTTCATTTAAAAGCAATGATGGTAGACCAAATTAGTCAGCACTTAAACAAGGTGCTCGAGGCTGAATCGGTTAGCTGTGAGCAGGATGCTGTTGTACTGTTAGCTAAAGCTGCGAAAGGGAGTATACGAGATTCGTTAAGTCTGACTGATCAAGCAATTGCTCAAGGTAAGGGGGTTATAACGCTCGCGAATGTCCGCCAAATGCTAGGGGGGGTTGATGATAATTGGGTGTATAAGATACTGATTTATCTAATTAAATCTGATAGTAAATCGTTAATGGCATTATCAGACGAAATTGCCAGTTATGCCCCAAATTACAGCAGATTGATCGCAGAATTGATTCAGCTTTTACATCAAGTAGCCATTTATCAGGTGGTGGAAAGCCATTTTAATTTGACCGAAGAACAAACCAAGTTATTAATTAAGTTTTCTAAGGCTCTCGCGGCAGATGATGTGCAGCTTTACTATCAGATTGCGTTAAATGCACGTAAAGATTTACCTTATGTCGCTGAAGAACGCGGCGCTTTCGATATGATGTTACTGCGGATGCTGGCATTTCAGCCTCAAGTTAAGGTGGTTGATAACAATGCAACGAATGCTAGCACACCAGACGTCGCGAGTTTTGATGACGTAAACCTCCCTGGAACATCAATTGAACACATAGATAATAATGTAGATGAGTGCTCTCAACCTGAATCGGAAAAAACCGGGGAGTTTACCGAAAATACAGAAGTAGAGCTTGCAAAAGAGTTATTGAGTATTGAAGCTGAGGCTAATACTTTGCAACATTTGCAACCAGTTGAGGTAATAAATAGCGAACCGTCCACAGCCACTCAGTTTGCGCAAGAGCAGATAGTTGAGCCACAGCATGGCAGTTTATTGGCTAATGAGTTCGCAACTGAAAATGATTTAAGTGAAGCGGGGGGGGATGATAGTTCAACTTCAGCGAGCAATTTTGCACCTGCATCAGAGCAAACAGCAGCGGCTGAAACGGTCGCAGGTAAGCAATATAGCACTTCGGTAGACTCAATCTTAGCGACACGTAATATGTTGCGTAGTAGAAAAAAGGCACAGGAGAGTGGAGCAAAAAAGCTTGATGACGCCAGTGAGCGTCAAACGGATGTATTGTTAAGAAAAGAAAAGCCAGCCCATGTACCAGAAATAGAGTCCTTACCAGAGCAAGGTTTTACGCCAGAGGTAATAAACCCTGCACAAGTAAAGTTTGCCAATCAAGTAGATCGTTGGGCTAATATGATCGATACCATGGAGCTTGGTGGGCGTCTGAGAGTGCTAGCAGGAAACTCGACGATTTGTGAGTCTTCAACGGAAGATACTTGGGTTTTTAAACTTGATCAGTCGGTTAAACATTTAAAGAGTGAAGCAGCTCACCAGCAGTTAGAGGAAAATTTATCGGTATTATTAGGGCAAAAGGTATCGATCGTATTAGAGCTGGTTGAAGAAACCGTCGATGATCCCTTTAAAATCCAGAGTCAAATCAACGATAAGCGATTAGCGTATGCCAAGTCGTTAATTCATAGTGACGAAGTTGTTCAACAACTACAGACAACATTTCAAGCGACAATTGACGAAGAAAGCATTGCTGCTCGTTAAGCAGGGCTTGAATTTTAGGGTGATAACCACTATTGTTGCCCCAATTAGATTTTAGGAGTAGAAATTATGATGAAAGGTGGCATGGGCAATTTGATGAAACAAGCCCAACAGATGCAAGCTAAAATGGCAAAGGCTCAAGAAGAAATTGCTAATATGGAAGTTACCGGTGAAGCGGGCGCAGGCTTGGTAAAAGTAACCATGACAGGTAACCACAATGTTCGCCGTGTAGAAATTGACGACTCGATTATCGATGACGATAAAGAAATGATTGAAGATCTCGTTGCCGCAGCGTTTAATGATGCCGTTCGTCGTGTTGAAGAACAAAATAAAGAGAAAATGGCAGCGCTTACTGGTGGTATGCAAATGCCTCCAGGGTTTAAAATGCCATTTTAAACATTGATTTACAATGTGAAGCACCTAAAAAGCCAGTAGATATTCTACTGGCTTTTTTAATGATAGAACTTTGATAAAAAATGCGGTCTTGACTAATATCTATACAAAGGCGCTGGAAAATTAATGGAAGAAAATGAACGAAGATAATGCTGTAAATGAATCGGGAAACGTTAAAACAATATTACTTATCGATGATCAGCGTATTTTCATTAGCGCACTAACTTCAGTATTAGAAAGTTGGGGCTATAAGGTTTACGGGTTTACCGACCCCGCAGCGGCTTTTAGTGCCTTTAAAAAGCAAGACTATACCATCGTACTTTGTGATCTATACATGGCGAGTGTTAACGGTTTTATGCTGCTCTCTCGTTTTTGTAAAGAGAAGCCTGAGCAAATTTGTTGCTTAATAACCGGTGCTGAGAATGATGAAGTGCTACTACGAAAGACGATTTCATTACGTAATGTCAAAGGATTGGTAAAAAAGCCGATTAGCTACGATAAACTTCAACAAGTATTAGAGCAAGCGGCAGCAAAAACGGCCTAAATAACCTTAGCCCCGCATAAGAAATGCATTTCTAACGCCTATTTTTACTTACTTCTGCGTTATATCGTCGTGAAATAGCGGGCTACTCCTACAACAATACGCCTTGAATTAAGTAAAAAGTAGCGCGCTAGAAAGTCACAGGATATTTAACGGTTTGATTTTATTGCTTTCGAGCGATTTCTTATACAAACCTGAGGTTAAACCTAATTTGCTATTCTTGGCTTTTGTGTTTTAGTTTATCAGCGTTTTGCTCCCAATTGTCACCATCAAATTCAACGATATTTATTTTATCGGGTTTTGTGTCTAAACAGTTTAAGTTGATATCGATTCCATCAGGATTAGAACGAGGAATATAGAATGGTTTTACCCCACAATGTTTACAGAAAGTATGTTTTGCAACACCCGTATTAAAGGTATAAGTGGTTAAATCTGCTTCGCCTTTTACTAAGGTAAATTTACTTAATGGCAAGATAAGGTGTAAAAAGCCAGACTTTGCACATATCGAACAATTACAACGTTCAACCTCTACCTCACATGGCGCTTCAACTTCAAAGACAACCGCCTGACAATGACAACTTCCTTGGTACAACATAAGATTCTCATTTAATTTGTAATTTTTTAAAGTTTATGTTTTATGCATTTTTAAAGCAATGTCAATTGTATACGAATTGTTTCTGACCTTTGGCGAAAAGCTAAAACATTGCTATTTTTAATAAGCCAATTAATTTTTAGAGAAGTTTAAGTTTTGTTGACGCCTACCTTAATTAGTAAACTGATTAGCGAAAATACCCACGAAAGAGAAGTCGATCTAAAAGCAATAGCTAGGGCGTTAGACGTTAAAGTGATCACGAATAGTGGTTTAGATGATTTATGTCGCATTACCTTAGCGAAAGGGGATAAAGGACCTACGATCGAGCTAAACCCTAAACTTGACAAACAAACTAAGTTTACTCTAGTGGCAATCGCCATAGCAGAGTACATTCTTTCATTTGATCGAGTTGCACAAAAAGGTATCACTTATGACATGTTTTTCATCAAAAACCTGTCTGAAGAAAAATACAGTTATCGTATGTTGCTCGCTACAAGGCTCGCATTTCCTGAAAATGTTATGCGAGAAATTGATAGTAACCCTACCGCCTTTAGTGAATTTTTATCCACCAGTAACTATTTACCGGAGTTTGTCCGGCTATGCTCACCTGATAAATCGTTGTCTTTTGTATTGAGTAATTTTGGTAGTTAACGGTATTTATCTAAAGTGTTTTCAATAAGTGGGTAATTGTGAGCTTGCCAGTCAATAATACCACCTCGAAGATTGGCGATTTTAGTGATACCTGCATCATTTAATTGACTAACAGCCAATGCCGAACGGCGACCAGAGCGACAAAAGGTAATAATAGGTTTATTGGTCGGTAAGGTTGCTATTTTGCAGGTGAGTTCACCTAATGGGATCATTATCGCGTTTTCAATGTGCGATATTTGGGTTTCTTCGGGCTCCCTAACGTCTAAAATGGTAACGCTATTTAAGTGTTCAGCTACCCATTGGGGCGAAACTTCAGGAATCGCAGCGTAATTTAGTTCAGTTGGCGCCCACGTTATTTCCTCGGGCATGTTAGACAATTCGCCACATTTTAGATTAGCGGGTAACGCAACATCAATAAACTTGGGGTGTGGTAGGTGCATATTGGTCATATAGCCAACAAAGTCTTGCTTATTGGCATTTCCACCAATTCTTATATTAAACTGCTTTTCTTCAGATACGGTTGAAGAACAACGCCCAGAATAATCGTGTCCAGGAAATATTTGATAGTCGTCTGCAAGGGTGAAGATCTTTTCGGTAATCGAGTCATATAAACTGGCTGCGTTGCCTTGTTGAAAATCACTTCTACCACAGCCTCTTATTAGCAGTGCATCACCGGTAAATGCCATCCTTTCTTTATGATTGATGTAAGTTAAACAACCGTCAGTGTGTCCGGGAGTTGCACGAACTTCCAATGCTAACTCACCACAACTGATAATATCCCCATCGCAAAGGGCAACGTCGGTATGCTTAGCGCCTATTTGTTTAGCGCAAGCGATCTTACTACCCAACTTTTGTTTAATTAGCCATGCACCAGTAACGTGATCTGCATGACAGTGTGTATCTAGGGTGTATTCAAGGGTTAACGACAGCTCTTTTATTAAGGCAATATCTCGACTCACTTGTTCTAGAACAGGATCGATAAGTAAAGCCTTTTTAGACTTCTCATCTGCCAATAAGTATGTGTAAGTAGATGATTTTGAGTCAAATAATTGTCTGAAGATCATGAATAATCCTATCGGTTAATCTTTACTTAATTACAAAGTTTTACCATTTATCAAAAGTCTTTGCACTTGCTTTAATTGACTCACTTTCACCATGGGTTAACATAAAGGTTCAAAGATAGCGCTATAGATAAGATAGGTCTAATACAATGAGCGTGCAAAAGAATGAATTTAAACCGTTATCGATTGCGGTATTGACGGTTTCAGATACCAGAGATGAAAGCACCGATACGTCTGGTAATTATTTAGTGCAAGGATTAACAGAGAGTGGACATCAGCTTTTTGAAAAGAAAATTGTTAAAGACGATATTTATCAAATGCGAGCGGTTGTCTCGAACTGGATAGCTAATGAACTGGTACAAGTCATTTTAGTCACCGGTGGTACTGGTTTTACATCAAGAGACTCTACACCTGAAGCCTTATCGCCATTATTTGATAAACACATTGAAGGGTTTGGCGAAGTATTTAGACAAATTTCATTACAAGAGATAGGTATGTCAACACTGCAATCAAGAGCTTTTGCAGGACTGGCAAACGACACGGCAGTTTTTTGTATGCCAGGTTCAACAGGTGCATGTAAAACAGCATGGCAGGAAATCATAAAGGAGCAATTAGACGCTTCAACCAAACCTTGTAACTTCGTTCCTCACTTGAAAAAAAGTTGATTAGTTGGGCGAATACTTATTATTACTGAGATAAAAAGATGCTAACTCATGTAAATCAATCAGGCCAAGCAAATATGGTCGATGTTAGTGATAAAGCGATAACGTCGCGAGTCGCTGTTGCTGAAGGCTATATTAAAATGAATGCAGAAACCATTGCTGCAATAAATGATAATAATAACAAAAAGGGCGATGTTATTGCCACCGCACGAATAGCTGGTATACAAGCTGCGAAGAAATGTTCAGAACTTATCCCTTTGTGTCATCCGCTTGCACTGACTAAAGTCAGCGTAGAATTTGAAATCGACACTATTAATCAACAAGTTAAAGTAACTACGCTTTGTAAGCTTGCAGGTAAAACAGGCGTTGAAATGGAAGCTCTAACTGCGGCGAGTGTAACCTTATTAACGCTTTTTGATATGTGTAAAGCGAGTGACCCTACAATGGAAATATATGGTATTAAAGTCGTCGCCAAAAAAGGCGGGAAGTCTGGAGATTGGCAGCGAGATGAATAAAATTTTATTTTTCGGTCAATTGAAAGAGCGTTTAGATTGTGACGCTCTTTCAATCGAGCTACCTTTACCCTGCACTGTAGCAGAGGTTAAACAATTATTATCTCAACGAGGCGAACGCTGGCAGCGATATTTATCTGAAACTTCGGTATTAGCAGCGGTAAACCATAACATGTCAGATGATAAAACATCGATTAATCCGGGTGATGAAATCGCATTTTTTCCACCGGTAACCGGAGGTTAATTTGATCGCAATTCAACAACAAGATTTTGATGTTGGTGCTGAGTACAGAGCACTTATTCAAGACAGTCAGTTTCAAGGGGCTGTCGTGACCTTTGTGGGCTTAGTCAGGGATGTTGTCGACCCAGAAGAGAGCATTGCTGGATTGACCCTAGAGCATTATCCTGGGATGACTGAAAAAATGATAAAAGAAATAGTCCAACAAGCCAAAACTCGATGGCCTTTAGGAAAAGTTCGCGTTATTCATCGGGTCGGAAAACTAGCGCTTTCAGAGCAAATCGTGTTTGTCGGAGTGACGAGTAAGCATCGTGACGCTGCATTTGCTGCTTGCCAATACATCATGGACTTTTTAAAAAATAAAGCGACATTCTGGAAAAAAGAGTTAACTGAGCAAGGTGAGAAGTGGGTAGCCTTTAATGAAAAGGACCAACAGGCATTAACGAAGTGGCAAGAAGGTAAATAGTTTCTATAGTTCTAAGCTGTTGTTAGCATATTCTTCCAAAAACCTATTGGCTATAACTGTTGCCAGTCAAAGTACAATAGTAGCAACTGTTACATGCTCAAGTGTCAATCGGCAAGCAGTTTTTTGCTTACCGATTTTTTATTTTCAGCGTTTAGCGCAATATGTTGCTTAGGGAATTTCCAGGTGATGGATTTACATTACTTCTAACTGGCTATTCTCACCCATAATAAAAACTCATGAGCTAAAAAGTGCCGCCCTTTCATATTAAGTTTTTTTTCATCAGTCAAAGAAAGCCATAGCGTTGATGAGTTATTGTCATGGTTTAACTCTACTTGATAAAGGTTATCTCGCTTTGCGACGAAAGTTGCGTCAAAGGTTATTTCATCACTGTGGTGTTTGGCAATTAAACTATCTTCTAAAAATTGGTAGATAATAGCGTCATTGCTCATTAGCAATTCCAGTAGCATAGTTTCTTGCTTTGTCGGTTTAGTTATAAGTTGCTCTAGGAGTTTCTTGGAAGCATTGTTATCTATGCGCCATTGGCCACGAATTTCTTCAGGTAATAATGAAGAGTGGCTAAACGCTTCTTCAATAAGAGTTTCTACTTTAGGAGGTATTTGGTCGGCATAAAACGCTAAGCTTTTTAAGCTCAAAAAGAGCATGATAAAAATTGCTAGGGTCAAATGTTTTTTATTCATGATATTTCCTTTAGACAAACAAAGGCCCGCAATAAACGGGCCTTTAATTGGGAGACTAGTTGTAATTAATCGTTAATATGGGCACAGCGACCAAAGTCAGCGCCTTTCTTAACCGCTTCCACCACTTGTTTAGGGAAGCTTAATTCCATATCTACACCATTGTCACAAACAAAGGCTTTATTGGCATCAATTTCTATTGAAAGTTGAATACCAGCAAGGCCACCCATCATTTCTGAACCATTTGCACTTAAACCAAATAGGTTATCAGTCATCAAGTTTTTAGCTTCAGTAACACCTTGTTTGTTAAAGAAGTCATTTGTTGACATCCAGCCTACACCTTCAAGATAAATAGCACCAGTTATGCCACTACGGAAGCTACCAATACGTGCTGTGATCATTGATAAATCATCGGTAGCGTCAAGTAAGGTCGCTTCTGGGTACTTTCCTACGCGGTCCCAAACCCATGCAGCACCTTGAGATTCACATAGGTTACCAAACCATAAGAAGTTGTATGGAATATCAGTACAGTACTCTAAGCCACCTAGGCCTGTCAGTTCATCTGTTTTAGTATTCCAAACTTGCACGCCTTCTGCTCTTGTACCAAAGGCAACTTCGTTACCGTCAGTCGAGATCACAGATGTATTTCTAGCACCATAATCTTTGCCAATGTCATGCAACTCATCATTAACCCAAGCTACTAAGTCAAAGCCATTGGTTGTGCCGGTAATGACTTCACCATTACCTGATACTCTATCAGCTCTGATCCATGGTGTTCTGCGGCTTTCAGTATCATCTTCATTCATGATAACGATATCCCAGCCACTACCGTAACTTCTTGGGGCTATTTTAAGCTTATCTAGTAAAGGTCGAGACTCACCATTTTTGGTATTCCAGACGGTTGGGATAGCAAAACTTTTTGCGCCTTCGCCTTCAGCACACACTGCACTGCCACCATTAGGGTAATCATTAGATAGGCGCGTAGTACCTACAACAGTTTGGCCTGCGTCATCCATATCCCAAACGGCATTTGAGCTCTTACCTTGTTGACTTGATAAGAAGCAGGTATTACCTGTAACGTCAGCTAATGCCATAACTTTATCAGAGCGGATATCCCATACGGCTGCTTGACCAATACCGTTGCCATTAAAATCTGCAACAACACCTGCTTTAGTTGCGGTTTTATTCATTGCAACAGATGTAGCTCGCAATAATGGCGTGTTTTTGTCGTCAACTAGTGCGTCAAAGTCATTTTGTACTGTGTCATAAATAAATGGAATACCACCTGCGGTCATACCCAGGGCTTTCTTACCGTTTTTAGAGTGGTCCATTACAAAAGCTTCAACAAGAGGGGTGTATTGAATGCCGTCAGTATAACCATTAAAGTGCATTTCAACTTCTTTGGTCTCACCACCACCAACGGAAATTGTCGTTACTGCACAGGCACTATCAAGTGATGGATCAGAGCTTTCACCTTCATTCCAATACTCCGGCTCAGAGAGTATAGCGGTTTGTCTCGTTGGATAACCACCAGCTTTAATGGTATCCATGTAAAGCACATACTCTTCACCAGGTGTTAAACCATTGATAGTAAACTTGCCATCAGGACCGACACGGCCTTGCGTCATATTACCTGATTGTTGGGTAATGACGTCGTATAACGGGTTGTTGATATTACGAGCGACCATGTTAATTCCAGAGTATTCAACACCATCTTTAGTGTACAAAGTACCTGAAATTGAACCAAAGTTTGCTTTGTATGCTGCGGTTGGGTATAGGTCTGAAATGTTAACGATATCATCAGTAACATTTACGGTGCCTTGCTCTCGACCAGCGTCACTTCTTACATTGATAAATGGGAACATGGTCTCAATAGCACTAATTGGTGAAGTACTGCCGCCTTGGCGAGGGCTAGGGCCGTATACGTTTACCCCGTCACAACCCGGAACGCCATCGTAGTATGGACGGAACGGTGCTGACATGTAGTTAAAGTGACCGTTAGCCTGAGAATGAGACATATTGATTGCATGACCAAATTCATGGGTAAAAACACCTTGAACTTTAGAACCGTCGTTATCATTTATATCAACAAACCAGCCGTTCATTAATGCTTTGGCTTCTAATATCTCGCCTGTTTCTTCGTCAGCCCACTCTGGAAAAGCAATACCAAGTACCATAGTACGAGAAATACCAAAGTATTCTTCTAATACAGAACCATCTGTATCATAAGTCACCCAAAATCCGTAGCCTAGCTCTTTGTTATACACGTCATCAGCGTTTGCACCAGTAACATCGGCAATACCGGTTTTATCGTAGATTGTTCCCTCGACTTCCATCGCAAATGTTGAAGTCTCAACATTAGTCCACTCTGCGACCGCGCGTTTTGTTACTTCATTGGCTTGCTCAATTGATAAAAATGCAGTGTCCTTAGCTAATGCCTGACCTTTTGGCAGTACAGTGCCATCGGCTAATATAACGTCTTGATTAAATGACATACCAGCGTCAAGCATAGTGAAAGTTTCAAGGCCGTTACCGTCTCTTTGTCCACCATCTGTCCACACTGGAATTGGGCCCTTTGATGTGTCCCATTTGTATGGCTGCATTGTTTTATCATGGATATATAAAGGGCCACCTGCTAGTGCACCTGTTGAAATCGTCGCTAATGCAATGCCTGCTGCTAATTTAGAAAATTTCATTATTGTTGTACTCCTGCAAGTTTACCTACTAAGCCCATGAATTTGTCAGTATCTATTGCTCCCGGTGTGGTTAGCAGATTCTGCTGTTCTTGTGTTAGAGAAGAGGTATCAATGTTTTCAAACAACCCGGTGTTAGCAAAAATGTTTTGGACTTTGCCATTTGATACGACAAACTTACCTTGCGCCATTCCTGTCGTTGTTTGAAAACCTGTTATAGATGCTGGCTTGTACATGAAAGCAATAACTTGCTCACCTTCGTTCCATCTAGCAAAACCTTCAGGTGAAACACCGAGATAAACTTTGCCGTTACCCATTGGTCGAGGCTTAATTAGACCAAATTGGCGGAATGTATAGGTAGAGTCTTCTTTATGTTTACCTTTTGCACTTTGACCTACTTGAATTGTTACTTCAGTGAAAGGGCGGTTTTTCGCATCAAATCCATCTGTAACTTTAATAACTTGTCCGGCAATAATACTTTGAGAGGCATCAGTTAATTGCTCTAAGTTTTGTTGCTTTAACTTCATCGCATTTGCAGATGTAGCTAACGCTAGTCCTGCTATAGCGAAGCTGGCTTTCTTTAAAATGGATTTTGTACTCATAGAGTTCTCCGTTGACATGTAGTTTTATTGTAATAATTACTTAACGACTCAGTTTGCAGTTGTAGTTGTTTTGGTTAGGAAGAGTTCGTTAAAGTTGTTAATAGTTATGCAGGAGTTGTTTGAAAAAAACATCCTAATTTGTGTAGCGTTTTGTACACTTGTATAGATTTTTGTTTTGAGGAGATGTTTTTTATAAGGTTTGTATTTTATTTTATTTGTATTTGTGACAGTGGTTTATGTTTTTTTTGTGTTTTGTTTTAGTGTTTGGTGTAAAATAGCGCTTCTTATGTTTTTGTTACCTTTTAAGTAACAAGGCTTTACAAGGTGTTAACTTTTTATTCATTTTTGTGAATTATTACCCATAAAGTGCTTAGGAATGTAGCATTTTGTACATAGTTGGCTATTTGTCTTGCAAAGCATTTCGTCTCTGCTTAGTGTTGAGACTATTGATTAATAAGAGTTGTATGACCGTGAAATGTAAATTGTTGATTGTCGTTTTTATATCCTTGTTCTCACGACATCTTTTTGCCCAACAAGCAGAACCCCCCCCCATTGGAGAAACCGTAGTTGGTCAATGGAATTTCTCTGTACTTGCTGGCTACGCTGTGATCGAGAATCCTTTAAAAAATCGTGACGATATTGACACTCACTTATTACCGACATGGAGTTATTACGGCGATCGATTTTATATCGACAATACGTCGTTGGGCTATAGCTTAGTCGAGCAAGAGCAGTTTATTCTCGATGTTGTTGGTTACCTTAATGAAGAAGGAGCCTACTTTAATCTCGATAACGCGCAATGGTCATTTCTTGATGTCAGCAACTTTGTGCCCCATCGCGATAAGCTTCGACCGAATAGAAAGCCTATTGTTTATGAGGAAATTGAGCGCGACTTTTCTTATATGGCCGGTATTTCAATGGTATGGCCAAACGACTGGTTGCAGGCTAAGTTAACCTATGGACAAGATATTAGCGCCGGTCACCATGGCGCAGAAGTGAGTTTAGATTTATTTAATTATTATCAATTAGGTAACTTTCAATTTAGTTGGCAACTAGGAGCGGTATACAAAAATAGAACCTTAGTTGAATATTACTATCAATACCGACCTGAAGAATTAGGTGGTTTCGATTCACCGTATAAGTTTGATCATGTTGTCAATAGTCACTTGCAACTTGCTGTTAGTTATCGACTATCGACTAGCTTTGATTTGGTTTTGTCCCTCAAACAAACGTGGTTAGATGAGGGGGTAATGTCGAGTAAATTAGTTGAAAAAGATCGTTATTTAAAAGGTCTTGTTGGAGTGAATTTCAAATTCTAAATGATGACCCTTAACTTAAATGCTATCTTCGCATTAGTCAGCTATATTCTTATTAGTACGCTAATAAACCTTAGTTATGCGAATGATAAAGTAGCGATGCTAAAGCTAACACCTGAAATTTGCGTGGTTGAACATAAACAACAACGTTGTAAGACTCTGTTAGTGATCAGTTACGTTAGCGATAGTGTTAAAGATTATTGCGTGGTGATCCCTGCGCAAGGCGTTAAGCATTGTGTTGATCAGCAGCATGAGTTAACCCTAGAGGTTGAAGTAGACACACAGAGAGATTTAGCGGTCTACATTGAAGATAAACACAACGCGACATTGTATTCAGATGCAGTTTTTAGGGTGAGTGAATTTAAACCCAAAACGAGGCGCAAGCGCAGTTTTGGCTGGAATTTCTTATAATGAGTCAAGCAACTATCAATATCTTATTGATTGAAGATGATGAAGCATTAGCCGAGCTTATTGCCGATTACTTAAGAGATAATTACTTTGAAGTGACCACGGCTCATACGGCAAAGCAAGCGAAGGTGCAAGCTGATCAGCAGCATTTTGACTTAATCGTATGTGATGTCATGTTACCTGACGGTAACGGTTTTCATTTGATTAAAACACTATTTCAAACGCAGCAAGGGCCGGTAATATTTCTCACCGCCTTAGGTGATGACGCGAGCCATATCGAGGGGTTAGAGGTCGGTGCGGTTGACTATATTGCTAAACCTATCAGCCCCCCGGTTCTATTGGCTCGTATTAATGCAGCACTGCGTAAAGTGCAATCCAACCAAGGTGAGCATATCGTCCAATTTGGGCCTTTTATTTTTGATAGTCGAACAAAAACGTTATTAAATCAAAAACAAAGAGTAGATCTGACGAATCAGGAATTTGATATTTTGTGGTTGTTTATCAACCATTTAAACAAGCCGCTAGCGCGAGACTTTCTTTTTGAAAATATTGTCGGTAGAGCTTACGATGGCAGTGACCGAGCAGCAGACTTAAAAATTAGTCGCTTGAGAAAAAAACTACAATTACTTGAGCTCAATCAATTATCAATTGAATCGATTCGAAATCAAGGTTATGTCTTTCGCTATGAAGAGGCGTAACTGTAATGCGAAGTCAGTTTATTCGTATCTACCTACTCATTTTTGCACTAGTTTGTCTATTATTGTATTCCTTCAATGAAATCTATCAGCAGATGAGTAGTAAGGAATACTACTCATCAATTAATCAATTATTTACTCAAAAAATTCAACGCCAACAACAACCTTTGTTTAGTGAAGTAGCTAAAGACACTTTAGCTTTGCCGGCGAGTTTAGAGAGCAAGCTTGCGGCGGGAGAAATTATTGCTCTTGAGTTAACTCCTGGATTACTCACTTACTATCAGCAGCAGCAAGGGCAGTTACTTTCATACGGTCCTGTGCCAGCGGAGCAAACAGAAGACGGAATAAAAAGTTACTTTGTCATCCTTTTCTATAGTGCATTGGCGTTATTGTTCTTATTGTTATTAAAACCGCTTTTTAATGATTTACTTCAGTTACAAAAAGCAGCTCAACGTTTTGGAAAAACACCGCAAGTTATTCCTTTGGATATTAGGCGTCGTTCGAGTATTTATCCTTTAGCTCAAAGTTTTCAAAAAATGTCGCGCCAAATCGTTGACCTATTGACCATGAACCGTGATTTATCACGCACTATCGCTCATGAGCTAAGAACACCTTTAACGCGAATGCGTTTTGTTAATGAGGCGCTTAAAACAAGTATTCCAGAGAATTATCATAAAAGGTTGGAGCAAGATATCGATGAAATTGATCAGTTGGTTAGTGCTTATTTGAATTTTGCTAAACTAGAAAACAAAGATGACATATTTCAAAAACGCTATCGAAGTATTTCACCATTAATGGCAAAACTCGAGCAAAAATATCAGCTATTTTCAGAGGAAGTTACCCTTAACTTTAGTTATCGGGATGATAAATGTGCATTTGACGCCAATCATTTATCAATTGCTATTCAGAATCTGATCTCCAATGCCATGCGTTATGCTGAATCAACTATTAATGTCAGTATTGAGGTCAAACGCCGTTATTGTAAGTTAACGATTAGCGATGATGGCCCCGGTTTACCAAAAGATAAACTCGATTTATTTGATGCCTTTGTACGTAAAAAAAGTAAAAGCAGCGATAAAGGCTTTGGTTTGGGGCTATATATCGCCAGAAGGGTAGCGATATTGCATTCTGGAGATTTGCGCGTTGGCAATGATCCTGATTTAGGCGGTGCTCGATTTACTTTGCTTTGGCCAAATGAGAAGCATTAGTCGTTGCGAGTGCCTTATCCAGATTCCATTGCTAATATTGTCTTAACATCGAGGCTATCGTTATAGCGAACGAGATTTCGCTCTTTTGTTTTCCTCGCATAGACCGCCATTCTATCAGCCAGTTCATTGCCTTCGATATTGGCATGACCTTTTACATAAGTCACGGTGATGTGTTTTTTTAGAGTGAGGTAAAGCTCGTAGATCGTTTTAACCAGTTCTGGGTTTTTAATTGCTTCACCATTGGCTTTTTTCCAGCCTTTTTTTTGCCAACCCGCCGCCCATTTAGTAATACTATCAATGGAATACCTTGAGTCTGAAAGAATTTCGATACTATTAACATTATCAAGGTACTTGTTCGCAAGTTTAAATGAAGCGAGTAACCCATTGAGCTCTGCGGTGTTATTGGTACCCATTGGATCGTACAACCCATACCACAGTGCTTTAAGTTCACCCTTATGATAAACCGCTAGTCCTGTGCCAGCTTGACCGGGGTTCGGTGAACAGGCACCATCAGAATATATTTGTAGCTCAGCTTTGCTTTTGGAGACAGTTGATGTTGTCTCCTTTGCTGAGCTGTTTTTTATCGGTGTTGTCGATTTAGAGCGACTTATCAACGCTTTAGTGTAACTTTGTTTAAAAGCTGCTTCAGCCGCTTGTTTGGATGAAAATCCCATAAACTGTGCATCTGCACGGCCTTGAGTTAACGACTTCACGGTTGCCCAGTCATCAAATACCCCGGTTTTTTCTCCTTTCCAAATTACATAGTACTTTTTTGCCATTGTTAATTTACCTGCGCACGTTTTGTCGACGTGACAACTAAGACAAGCCCAACAATGAAAAATGGAACACTGAGTAACTGGCCGGTATTTAAGACAATTGAAAGATCATAAGCGGCTTGTTGCTGTTTAAAGAATTCAATAACGAAACGGGCAGTAAAGGTTAACAGTAAAAATATACCCAGAAGTCGTCCCTGGTAGAATTTAGCCTTTGTTGTTCGATATAGTAGTGTCAAAATGATAAAAATAAACGCGTAGGCAACTGCTTCATATAGTTGGGCAGGGTGACGAGGGAGTGGATCTATACGTTCAAAAATAATTGCCCATGGGACATCCGTAACTTTACCAATGATTTCAGCGTTAACAAAGTTTGCTGTGCGAACAAATATGCCAAATAATGCAGTTGCAATCGCCAAACGATCCAATAGCCACAACAGGTTTTGTTGATGACGTTTGGCGAAAACAATTGTTGCGATAATGACCCCTAAGCCGCCGCCATGACTGGCTAAGCCCCCTTCCCAAATGGCCAATATTTTCAACGGGTTCGCTAAGTAATAACTCGGATCATAAAATAAGCAATGAGCTAATCTTGCACCGATAATAATGCCAGCGACTGCGTAGATAAAAAGGCTATCGAGTAATGCCACATCTTTGTTTTCTTGAGCAAAAACCCACTTCATAAAATATAAGCCAGCAAATATAGCACTAGCAAATAGAGCGCCATACCAGTGTATTGTTAGCGGGCCGAGCGATATTAAAACTGGATCAATATTCCAGACAAAATGAGACAAGAGTCACCTGAGTTATTTTTATTGGCTGATGAGCGCATTCTATATCAGGAAGTGAGCGCTAATCAATGAAGAGTGCTAATGAGATGACTATTGGTGTTAAATTTACACAGAGTGCATTGGCGGCCAGATATTTCATATCTTTTACGATATTATCGTGATGCTTGTGCATGCCGATGTAACTATACAAAGATAAACACGCTGGAACTAATGCAAATAAGATACTTTTTGGTAGTTGAAAGCTTTGTTGTAATACAATTATTAATATTAGTACTAGTAGGCTAGAGATTAAAAAGACGATATTACTGGCATTCGTCCCGTAAGCGATAACGAGATGATTTCTACCTGCGGCTTTATCAGCGGCTATATCTGGATATTGATTCAACAAAAGCAAATTATTTATTTGTAAAAACGGAATGAGGGCAAACAGGACTATTTGCATAGAAATATCGCTCGTCAATGAATAGTGAGCGCCTAAAACCATCAATAGTCCAAAACCTAACCCTGGAGATAAATAGCAAAGCCATGGGTGTTTGTTTAACCAACTGGTGTATAACCAAATAATTAACAGCCCGAGCAGCCCGATAATTATTATCCCTGCTCCCACTGTTAAGGTAAAATACACACCAATAGCAGAAACAGTCACTGAACTTAATATCGCGATGTTTTTTACCGTGCTGACAAGTTCTGGGTGGTTTTCTAGAAGACCACTACCGCCGCTAAAAGGGGTTTTATTGGTTTTTAAATCTAAGCCGCTTTGAAAATCTTGATATTCATTAACGGTATTAACGGCAACCGCTGAAAAAATTGCACCGATAATTACTAGAACGAAATGCCAAACGTTAATGGTATAGCCCTGCTTAGTGGCAAAAGCTAAAGATAAAATCACACAAACCGGGGACAACAAGAGAAAGGGGGGACGAGTAGCTGGTAGCGCTTTAATAAAACTGTTCATTATCAAGATAAAACGATTGTTGGTAAGGCATTCTAAGGGGAAAGCGATAACATTGAAAAGAGATTAATTTATATCGCGTAGCAATGAAACTAAACGCAATCGTTGTTATGATTTCAATGCTCCATTTTTATTTTTATAAGCATTGATATAGCTTAAACTTCTAGTTTTTTAAGATCTGTAAATAGTGACCTTTCAGGTGGAGTTTTTTTTACAATTGACACATTTTTTTACATCTGTTTAGTGTCCTCAATCAACCAGTTTAATCCCTTAATACTTCATCTCATGCCATTACGTATTTTAACAAAGCTCCAATTAGGGTCTTCTACGCGTCTATGTAAATATTATGTAATTTCAAAGGGGGGCTATTGTAAATAAGTTATTCTGCTTTGGCTTGTAATTTCCTAAGTGGGATACCCTAGAACAACATGAATATTTGCAAATGATTTTCTTTCACCCAATAGGTTACCGCAATGAAAAAACTTACGGTAAACGAAATAAAGAAATAAACATAAATACAATAGGATAAAACTATGAAAACCTCTCCCATTAGCAAAGCAATTAAGTTTGCTTTGACAATAGGCGCTGCCTCAATTTTACCGGGGCATGCCTTTGCTGAACAAACCAATGATATAGAAATAAAAGAAACTGAGCGCATTGAAGTCTCCGGGTCGCGAATTAAGCGTATTGGTGAACTTGCGCCAACACCGGTAACTGTTATTACCGGCGTAGATTTAGTTAATGCAGGTATTACTAATGTAGCAGACCTGTTGCAGAAATTGCCCTCAAGCGCTGCGGGTTCAACGACAACTAATACAACCAATACTATTTTTGGCGCAGGTATTAATACCACCGATTTACGTGGCTTAGGTTCAGAGCGTACGTTAGTGTTAGTTAATGGCCGCCGATTTGTGTCGGCAAGCCCAACTGATTCTTCAGTTAACTTAAATACGATTCCGTCGTCGATAATTGAAAGAATTGAAGTGGTACATGGGGGGGCCTCAGCGGTTTATGGCTCTGATGCTGTCGCAGGTGTTGTTAATATTATTTTAAAAGAATCACATGATGGTGTATCCGTTGATTTATCAAGATCGCAAACACAACAAGGGAGAGGTGATAAAAACTTCTTAAACCTTACTTACGGCGGAGAGTGGGGCAATACCAGCTTAATCGCTAACTTCAGCTATTCTGAAATAGGGCAGCTCAGGTCGTTAGACAGGGACTTTATTCGAAACCCTGTAACAGCAATGCGAAACCCCAAAGATACAGGTGAAGGAGATGGCATTCCTGCTTATGTTCAGCATGATCAACACACTATTTTAGCATTTTGGGACAAAAAAGGTGATGTGTTCTTACCACATGGACACTTTACTTTTGGCCCGAATGGTGAGTTAGTGCCATTTAATAACGGTGACGGCCCATTACCCGCGCCAAACGATTGGTATTACAATACCGGTGATGCAGATGGGTATAACTTTTTAGAAGAAGGCTACTTAGCAACGCCACTAGAGCGTTATAACTTTTTCTCTAACGTAAATCATAAGATCAATGAATCTCACTCAATGTCTTTTGAAGTTGCCTTTGCAAAAGATAAGTCCTACGCAGAAAGCGGTGCAGTTTATTTAACAGCACCTATCCGCGTTGATAATGCATTTTGGCATCAGGATGCTAAAGATTTGTTTGCCTATTGGGGTTACCCAGGGGATACGATATTCCCTGTCTACAAGCTTGGTCGTGATTTTGGCAATCGTAAGTTTGAAGATGATCGTGATACACTTAATACTACACTTGCTTTTGAAGGGGTTATATTTGGTGATTATGATTACTCTCTATATCTTCAGCGTGGCGAGAATACTACAGAGACACGCTGGCATGGTGAGCTGATTGAATCACGATTGGCTGAAGCGATCGATGCTGTTGAAATCAATGGTGAAATTGTTTGTGCGAATCGCGATGAATCTGGTGCATTACTTGGAGCTTTAGAAGGTTGCTCACCATTAAACTTAATGGGCTTAGGGGCAGCATCACAGGAAGCTTTGGATTATGTTGGTAGTACCGAAACTCTCGACATGAAAAAAATCCAAACGGTTATTGGTGGTACATTATCAGGCTATGCATATGAACTTCCAGCAGGCGACGTACTTTTTGCATTAAGTGGAGAGTATCGTAAAGAAGAAGCAGAGTCTAACCCCAGTTACGCTATCTCTAACGATTTAACCTTTAATAACTTCGTTAAGTCTTGGCAAGGAGAGTTTTCGGTTAAAGAAGTCGGCTTAGAGGTCTCTGTGCCTTTACTTGCTGATCAGTTTTTAGCGAAAGAGTTAACAGTAGACTTAGCGGCACGCTACATGGATTACTCGACCGTCGGTGATAATACTGCTTGGAAAGCAGGATTTTCTTGGTCGGTGACCGATGAAATCCGTTTTCGTGGTACAAAATCAAAATCGGTGAGAGCACCAAGTGTCAGTGATTTATTTGATGCTGGTATACAATCTTTCACTCCTTACAGCGACCCTTGTGACTACTACAATATCTTGCTCGATAACCCCGATGTTGTTGATAATGTTAAAGCCAACTGTAAGCAAATTGGCGCAGACTTTGACCAAGCATGGCAGCCGAGTGAATCTTGGCGTTCGGTAACTCCACCAAGTGTGAATGGAGGTAATCCTAATTTACAAGAAGAAACTTCAGATGATACTTTGTTTGGCGTTATTTATACACCAACAGAGAATATTACCTTTATCGCGGATTATTGGAAATTTAAAATTGACAATGCCGTTAATTATCTTGGTCAACAACGCGTTGTTAATGAGTGTTATGAAGCACCATCGTTAAATAATCCGTCATGTGATTTGGTGACACGTGATCCAGAAACGTTAGATATAACTAATGTGGTGGATGCGCCATACAATATTGCTGTATGGGAGATGGAAGGCATAGACATCGAGTCGGTTTACAACCTGGAAACTACGTTTGGTCAATTTGATTTTAGACTGTTAGCGACTTATTTAAAACATCGAGAGTTTATAGCAGATGTTTTCGAGGAAGATTATAATTTTCAGCCGTTAGTCGGTGAGCAAGAAAGCCCGCGTTGGAAAGCTCGATTTACAATAGGTTACACTTATGAAGATCTATACTTGCTAGCGACAGCAAACTATCGTCACGCTACAGTCATTGATCGTGAGTGGACGATTGAACAGTATGATTACAATGAAATATCTTCATATATTAAATGGGATTTATTTGCTCGCTATAACGCAACTGACAATGTTGAGTTAAGAGCAGGTGTTAATAACTTGTTTGACGTCACACCACCGAGAAATCCAAACTCATACAATGTTGGTGAATATTATGATATTTTTGGGCGTACTTTCACTTTTGGTGTAAATGTAGCGTTTTAATATCATGTTCAAGGAATAGCTATTCTGTAGAGTTAAGCTTTTCATTCCACAGAAGAGCTACCTAAAAAAAGGCCATGACTCGTAAAAAGTCATGGCCTTTTTTTATTGTCAATTTTAAACCACCTCCTATGGAGGTGGTGATCGTTCAGTCGGGGCTTTGCCCGTAAAGTGCTCATGTTAAATATTATCTTCGTTTGTAACCAGCAAATGAAGGAGTAAATAACATGAGCAGATATGAACAAGCATCACATGTGTTCTATCGATGTCAGTATCACATCGTTTGGACGCCGAAGTACAGGTTTAAAATCCTGACAGGTAAGCTTGGTAAAGTGCTTTATAGGCGCATTTATATTTATTGCAGTATGAAAAAGTGCCAAGTAGTGGAGCTGAATGTGCAAATAGACCATGTACACCTGGTCGTCAGAACACCACCGACCTTAAGTGTTTCAGACTTAATGGGAGTGTTAAAAGGGCGAACAGCGATAAGGCTCTTCAATAAGTTTCCATATTTAAGAAAGAAAAAACTATGGGAAATAATAAGACGTTATGTTCGCCATCAAGAAAAATAAGAGAAATTGGAAGAGCAGGCTCAAATGAGGTTGCTAGAATAGACAGGCCCCCTTTGAGGGGGCTCAACGAAAGCCACCTTCTTTAGAAGGTGTATATTTACAAGATTACCATGAGGAGAAGTGTTCAGTTGTCATCTGTTATTTTCAACTATTAAACGCGTCGTAAATGTTAAGAGCAAAATAACGGACAGGGACAACGATGTTGTTAATGATAATTGCCTGAAAGCGCTGTTAACTTTAGCGTTTACTTACTAAATTTGTTCAAGTAAAACCTAGTTGATATTGCAAGGGGGTATGAGTGACTACAGTCAACAACTTGTTATTAAAGGGGTAATATGCTTAAAGCGCATTAGATTGTAGTTAGCTGCTTTGGTTGAGCCATTATTACTGGATGGTTAGAAAAACGAAAGGAGCTAAAAAGCTCCTCTAATTTTATTAGATGTAAATGCTAGCCAACAGCCGGAATAACCCCAAACATTTGCATAAATTGTGCGCTGATGATGACTAAACCGCACGTTGCAGCAACAATTAACGCACTTTGCCCACCTTTTACTTGGTAGCTCTTCATTTCTGTTGTCAATGTTTTTCGTTGTTGCCAAACCATTGCCACCGGTAAAAATATTGCCAAAATGACTAAAGCTATTGCTGCATAGCCAAGTGCGATGATAAAGCCTTGCGGGTAAAATAACGCAAATGCCAATGGAGGAGTAAAGGTGACTGCAGCGGTGATCAACCTATCTTTTAACACGTTAGATTTTTTTAGTGTGTCAGCAAAAAAATCAAATAAGCCCAGACTGACACCTAAAAAAGATGTTGCTAAGGCGAGATCGGCAAACAGTGTTATCGTGTTCTTGATTGAAGAACTGTGCAATACTTCACTAACTGAGCCAATAAAACCCGATAAGTTGCCACTGGCCGACAATGTTGATTGACTCATAATTCCTTGACTAACCAATTGCCAAAAAATATAAATCAATAACGGAAGTGCTGCGCCCATCACCAATACTTTACGAAGCGTTTTAATATCAATCCCGACATATTTCACCACAGATGGAATCGAACCATGAAAGCCAAAAGAGGTAAATACAACAGGGATTGCTGACAGAATAAGTCCTTGTTCAATAGGCATCTCTAACAAATGTTGGCCTTCTACATAGGGAGTGAGTAAGTAAAAGATACTGGCCAACGCAATCACTTTAACCGCAAAGAGTAAACGGTTTATTTTATCTACCGTGCTGGTACCTAAGGTGATGATTGAACCAAATATAATGGCAAACAATATTGCACCGACTTGCGGTGGTAATTGCGTGTCAAACCAGTTGTTAATGTTCACTTGTAGTTGTGAACCACCGCCTGCAATATATGCTGCGCATAACGCATAAAATAGAAAAATCATGGAAAAGTTGGCAATCAGTTGTCCTTTTTTGCCAAGTAAATTTTTCGCTAGGCTATTTAGGGTTGCGTTAACATCAGCATGTTGATGCAATTCTAGCATCAAAAGCGCGGTATAAGTCATTAGTGCCCACGTAGCAAAAAGGACAATAATGGCGGTACCAAAACCTAAGCCTGCCGACGCGATAGGCAAGGCAAGCATACCAGCACCAATAGTTGTTCCAGCAATAATTAGCATACTGCCGAAGGTTTTACTTTTACTCACAAAGCACCTTTTTCATTGTTATTGTTTTTTAGTCAGCGTTGTAAGATAAGAGCGAAGTGCGAAAAAGGGAATGTTTTAACGAAGATAATAAAGAGCGCTGGTGTGCGATAATATTTACACGACTTGGAAAGGTTAGTGTTATTAGTTAAATAACACTAACTTGATAAAGCCACAGTTTAAATGTGTTTTCCTCTAGTCCACGATGAGTTTGACAACAAACGTTCACCAGCATCAACGGCACCAGCTTCCATCGTAGTACCCATTGAATCATTCCAACGGTTTAAGTAACCAAATAGGGCGATAACGCCTAAAATTTCAACAATTTCACCGTCATCCCAGTATTTATGGAGCTCAACTTCAATAGCGTTGTCGACAGCATTTGGAACACTTGACGCTGCAAGCGCAAATTCAAATGCCGCCTTTTCAGCTGCTGTATATAACTCGCTCTCTCTAAATGACCAGATGTTTTCTAATCGCTGTGCACTGCCGCCATATCTCTCTGCAGCTAAAATCGTATGTGCTTCACAATACCTGCAGCCTGTATTTGCGCTCGTTAAGTAACCAATTAAGCGCTTTTGTTCAGCAGTAACTCGCCCTTCATTTGCCATGACTGCTTTATTGAGATTAATAAAAGCTTTAGCAATTGCTGGCCTGTGCTGCATGGTTAACACGCTATTTGGGCAAAAGCCGAGCGTTTCGTTAAAAAATTTAGCAAGCTCAGCAACATCACTGTTTGCAGTTTCACTTAATGGGGTAACCAATGCCATTTGCTTCTCCAATAAACTTAAAAGACTGAGGTCGTAGGTTAACTCAAGAGTAGTTGCATATGCAATAATAATTTATTGCATATGCAATTATTTTTGTGTGGATTGCTGATTTTCTTTAAATCGCTTTAATGGTAAAGTTTAGTTTTTATCGTAGGGGTTTTGTTATTAAATCGTTTTCTCGGCATCAGTCTTTTACTTTGACAAAGTTAATCAAAAAACCATTAGATTTAATGGCGCATTTGCCATTTCGTATTGCAGTGGTTAGCAACTTATTGGCATTAAATAGGGATTGGAGAATTCGTCAGTTAACCGATTTAGATCCAAGAGAAATGAGAGTTCTTTTGAATATTGGCTCATACATGCCGGTTAAATCTGCTGATGTTGCTTATCAATCTCGATTAGATTCATACACGGTAAGTCGCGCCGTTAAAAAACTACTTTCGCTAAACCTTATCGAAACCCAAGCTGATCCTCATAAAAAGAACGTTAAAAATTTAGTGCTAAATGAACAGGGAAGAGCGCTTTATCATAAAATGATCGAAGCAATGGAAGAGCGTTCTAAAAGAATCGCATCAGTGCTATCAGAGCAAGAACAGGAAATGTTTTTTGATATGCTAGAGCGCATTGAAAGCAAAACAGAACAAACGCTGGCAGAGCAAGCGATTGATTTTATAGCGCAAGGGCAGGAACCTCCGGCTGATCAAAAAGAGCTTATTCGTTGGTACAAAAAGAGCCAGAGGTAATGAGCCCATAGATGTTGTTTAACTGTAACTTTTACCTGATAGGGTATGGCTATAATTTTTCAACTCATGCTCTCTTAATCGGTAAATTAGGTCGATGTGAGCAAGGATAAAAGTAGAGGTAAGTCGTGGAGTTTGACAATACCAACAAACCACAAGGGATCAAACGTTTATATTTAGCGACATTTAATTCCTTGAGAGCCTTTAAATGGTTAGTAGCAAATGAAGCAGCTTTTAGACAAGAGTTAATACTATTCACGATATTAGTGCCATCGACTTTTTGGTTTAATGTTACGCCTGTTGAACAATTATTATTGATACTCAGCCTGGTCTTTATTTTATTTACAGAAATTTTTAACACGGCAATAGAGGTCATTGTCGATCGTATTGGGTTGGAAATTCATCCATTATCAGGCTTAGCAAAAGATCTTGGATCGGCGGCAGTGATGATAAGCATTTTTGTTGCCATTACTATATGGGGTACTATTTTTTTACTGTGACATTGTGAAGCAGAAAAGCAGTGCACCACTTCTTTATTTTTAGTTGCTCCCAAGTTATTAATCGTTAACTCAGATAGACGCTTTTATGTCGTATTTTATCTTGGGTACTAGCTGATACAAACATCTGAAGCTTACACTTATTAACTATCTCTGCGTTGTGCAGAGGTAATGTGGGCGCTATTGCTTTCAATAGGTAAGTTGGGAAATAGTGATTCATCGACTAAACTGAAAGTAGTCGTTGCTGGCAAAGGAACTGCAACCATTTAATAATCTTAGTGTTTTGAGGCTATTTTCTTATGCAGTTTTCACGTTTTTGGCGGATGTTACTGGTGTTATTGTCATTACTGCAAAGCCATTATACATCAGCTACCAGCGTGCTTTTACTTAATTCTTATCACCCTCAATATCGCTGGACAGAATACTTAACCAAAGGTGTACAACAGGCATTATCTGACACAATTTCACAAGAAGACTTATCAATAGAATACATGGATGAAAGGCGCTTTATAGATGACGAAGCCTATCATCAGATGTTGGTGGAATTATTATTATATAAATATCGCGATAATCGTCCTAATGTCATCATCACCAGTGATGATGCAGCGTATAATTTTATGCTAAAAAATGGCCAGCAACTCTTTCCTGATATTCCGGTTGTCTTTAGTGGTGTCAATATGTATCACCCTGACCAGTTAGTGGGTAAACGTAATTTTACCGGAATAGCTGAGGGGATGGAGATTAAAGAAAACTTAGCGTTGATAAAACGTCTTCAGCCTGACGTAAGAAAAATTTTGGTGTTAGGCGATACGACTGGTCTTGGTCTTCAGATGGTAAAAAATGCACGTAAAGTTATTGAAAACTGGCCATATAAAGATACCGTAGATATTGAAGTTTTTGATCAGTTTTCCTATTCCCAACTCTACAAGACGGTCAGTGAACTTTCCTTAAATTCTGCAATTTTTATACTTGCTGTTCATAAAGACAGTGAAGGCGAGTATTTTTCTTATTTGGAACAGTTACCTAAATTATCGGCGATGAGCCGAGCCCCAATATACGGTATGTGGGGAGGGATCATGATAGATTATGGTGCTCTCGGTGGAGTAATGAACGATCCATTTGAACATGGTTTCAACGTAGCGACGATCGCTAAAGATATTTTGTCCGGGACACCTGTTTCATCGATCCCTGTTCAGGAAAAAGCAACCTATAAGCCACGGGTCGATTATCCTCAGTTAGTGCGTTATGGTTTGCGCACTGAACATTTACCTGCGAATACCATCATCATTAATCAACCGTTTTCTTTTTACCAAAAAAACAAACAGTTTGTTCATGGCGTTGTCGCGATATTTGCCTTGTTACTTTTATTGATTGTCTCTTTGGTCATTAATATTAAAAGTAGAGTCAAGGCACAAAATAAGTTAGCTGGCTTTAATCAAGAACTTGAACAGCTGGTTCAAGAGCGAACTGAGCAGTTAGAGCAACGCAACCAAGAATTAACCCAGATATCCAAT
This sequence comes from Thalassotalea ganghwensis, assembly GCF_053485795.1. NCBI lineage: Bacteria > Pseudomonadati > Pseudomonadota > Gammaproteobacteria > Alteromonadales > Colwelliaceae > Thalassotalea > Thalassotalea ganghwensis. The sequence continues at coordinate 57,527 of NZ_JBQRUM010000020.1, read as the reverse complement.
AGCATGCAAAAGCTGGCGTATACCGATAGCCTGACGGAGCTAAGTAATCGTCGCAGTGCATACCGTGATATTCCGCCTTATTTACAACGTTATAGTCAAAGTAACCAAACCCTAGCGTTATTGATTGTTGATATCGACAACTTTAAATCGGTTAATGATCAGCATGGTCATGATGTCGGTGATTTGGTGATTAAAGGTGTCGCAAAAACATTAAATGATTGTATCAGGCCTAGTGACTATTGCTATCGTTGGGGGGGAGAAGAGTTTTTAATCGTGATCACAGATGCAGACGTTAATAAGTTAACCAGTTTCTATCAGCGTCTATTAGAAGGGGTTAGAACAATCAAAGTAAACGGTGTTCCTAAGGTGACAATCAGTATTGGTGCTACCGGTTCTAATCAAAATGATAACTTTGAAAGCTTAGTGAAAAAAGCCGATGTTGCCTTGTATCAAGCCAAAGAGCGTGGACGAGATCAGGTCGTTGTAAATTAACTGTGATCTATTTAGTCTACTTTATTCGTGCTCTGGCAAGACTAGCGCCGTAAGTAGGATTTTGTTTATCGCTAACTGTGGTAAAATAACCTTTTATTTTGTAGTGATAGAAGTTTTTCAATGTCAACTGAATCTTTATTGACGCCAATCAATAACTTTTTAAAATGCCAAACTCCCCAAGACTGGATTGCTGAAGCGGTAAAGGAAGAAAACTTACCGGTAGTGTTAATCGATCACCTGATTTGTGAATTGAAGGCTGCCCAATCAGCGATGTTCTTAATACGCAAATATGCGGTAGATAAGGAAAGTGGCGATGCACTGTTGGAGTGGTTGCGACCGTTTGAAACCCTAATATATAAAAGGGAAGGTGATTGGCGAATATTGCCATCAAAAAATAATTTAACCAAGTCTGTTATCCCTAAATCTGATTCTCCTTGCGGACAAGAACTCATTGATAAGATGGTGCTATTAATTAAAGAAGAGTTGCATCATTTCTATCAAGTGCTTGAAATTATGGACGAGTATGGTGTTGAGTATCGAAGCATTACCCCATGTCGTTATGCAAAGGGGATGCTACGTCACGTTAAAACGTTTGAACCCGATGCGATGATAGACAAGCTGATAATTGGCGCTTACATCGAGGCTCGGTCGTGTGAACGCTTTGCCAAGCTCGCTCCTCATGTTGATAAACGGCTGGGGGATTTTTATGTGTCACTACTGCGCTCTGAAGCCCGTCATTACCAAGACTATCTTACCCTCGCAGAACAAATAGCTGGATGTGATATTTCTGAACGAGTGAAGTTTTTTGGTGAATGTGAGGCAGAGCTGATTTTATCGCTAGATGATGATTTTAAGTTTCACAGTGGTGTGCCTAACAAGCATTAGCTAACGTTTACTGTAAATTACACCAGCAAGGTGAAGTGCAATTAACCAGTAAACTAGGCTTTCGAAGGTTAAATGCCAGTCGTTAGCAGTGAAAAATAATGATCTGTTTTCCACACGTTGAGAAAATTCAAACAAATTAAAAATAGAGAGCGGGTGCTCGTAGTGATTGATCATGACTAACCCGCTGATCATCATTAACAATAAAACACCATAAAAAGCACCATGAATGCTTCTAACTAACCATTTGTGTTTAACGTTTTCGTAGGTTAACCAATAACGCTTGTCGAGAAAAAAACGATACCAGATTAAACGCAGAACTAAGGTACAGAATAAAACAACACCAATACTCATATGCAGTGCAATAGCATCTTGTTTGTGTTGAATTGCACCTTTAATTGTGTAATCAATATTATGGATACTTGATCCCATATTGAGCAATAAGTACAAAATCGCAGCAACGGATAGCCAATGAAGGACTCTGTCTACGATATAGCTTGTTCTTGCATTCATTTTTGATTCTTATAAATGGAAATTGCGTTGGGATTTTATTACACGCTTTGCCAATAATCGACCTTTTATTCAAATACATGGACGATTGGTAGATAACGTTATGGTAAAGGGAAGTATGTGCGGGGAGGTGGAACGTATCAGGCTAAATTGTATCCAATCTAGATTTCGAAATGGAGGCGTTCTCCATTTCGAACCTTGCGCTAGTCGTGTGCTAATTCACCATTGGCACGTAGAAACTTTCTGGTAGGGTAAAGTCACCTTTAGCTTCAACTAACTTATCGCCTTCAAAGCGCACGATAAATTTCTTATTAATATCAAACTCTGTGCTACGGCCAGATTTAAATCGGTAAACGTAATGCCATACATCATTATCAAAGGTATCAATGACCACAGGACTTCCTAAGACAAATTTAACTTGGTCTTTTGTCATTTCAATTTGAAGCTTATCAATATCTTTCTGCTCTAGGTAATTTCCTTGCGGGATATCAATACGGTAAACCCAACTTGAACAACCAGATAAGGTAATAAATAGTGCTGCGATAATTAAACGAGATAACATGATACTAATTGGCATCCTCAAATAAATGAAAAGGGATAATAACTAAGCCTGCCACTATATACAAAACAATTTTGTGTTTTCTTAACCGGCAAGCAACTCTTTTGCATTCGCTAAGCTACTTTGGGTTACTTTATCACCAGCTAGCAGGCGAGCAATTTCTTGGACTCTGCCATCCGAACTTAGTTCCGTTACCGTCGTTTCTGTATGTTCACCATCGGTTAATTTGGCGACAAATAGTTGTTGGTTACCCTTACTAGCTACTTGTGGTAAATGCGTGACACATATTACTTGAGTATTTTCTGCCAATAACTGTAACTGTTTTCCTACCATCGCTGCGGTTGGACCACTAATACCGACGTCTACCTCATCGAAAATGAGCGTTGGTGTAACCACATTTGCAGATAGGATCACCTGCATTGCAAGACTAATACGGGAAAGCTCACCACCAGAGGCAACTTTATTCATCGCTTCTAATGCTTGACCCGGGTTTAAACTGGTTAAAAACTCGACATTATCAAGACCGTTAATGGATAGTTTATCTGAACTTACTTTAACAACCCTGATTTGAAATTGCCCATGCGGCATATTAAGGTTTTGCATACTTGTGGTGATTTTTTCACTGAGTAACTCTGCTGCCTTGGTTCGTGACTCTGAAAGGGTTTGCGCCGCTTCATGATAGTGTTGTTGAACTTGATCAAGTTCTTCAGCAATTTGCGAAATTCGCGACTCATCACTGGTAATTTGTGCTAATTCGCTGAGCAATTGCTGATGAAGTTCGTATAGTTTATCTGGCGCAACTTGATGCTTTTTCGCTAATTGCACTGCTTGTGAATAACGCTCTTCGATCAATTGATAATGCTGGGGGTCTAACTCTAGTTTTTCCGCATAGCGAGCAAGCTCAGAGGCAGCGTCATCAACCTGAAGTAGTGCTTCAGTTAGTTGCTCTGAAATCGGTAATAAAGATTTATCAATACCACTAATTTCAGCAATTTGGTCACTCACTTTCCTTAATTGATCAACAATATTAAATTGTTCATCTTCGCTTAATCTTTGCACGCTAAGTAACGTTTCATTAAATAAGTGTTGTCCGTTGCTTTGTTTTTGATACTCCATTTCAAGAGTTTCAAACTCGCCAGCTTCAATCGCAAATTCGCTTAATTCTTCTGCTTGATATTGTAATAATTGTTGTTTGGCATCACGCTGCGTTTTATCTTCCATTAAGCGGTGATATTCTCTCGTTAATTCAGCGTGTTGTTGATAGTAATGTTTAACCGCTTCACGTAAATCGCCGTGCTTAGCATATTGGTCGAGAATATTTCGTTGCTCAGTTGCTTTTGTTATCAATTGATGATCGTGCTGGCCGTGAATATTGATTAACCGTTGTCCAATTTCTTTTAATTGGGCAAGCGGCACTTGTGAGCCGTTTATATAAGCTTTAGAACGGCCTTCTGCTGAAATAACACGTCTTAAAATACAGTCACTTTCATCGAGTAAATCATGTTGAGCCAACCAAGATTTTGCCGCCTTATTGTGCTCGATATCAAAGGTAGCAGACAGTTCAGCTTTCTTACTATTGGGTCTAACCACATTGGTTACCGCTCTATCTCCCAGACAAAGCCCTAACGCATCAATAGCGATTGATTTACCCGCACCGGTTTCGCCGGTGATCGTTGTCATGCCTTTTTGCCAATCAATTTCTAGGGCACGAACAATGGCGAAATTTTGAATATTTAAATGGACAAGCATCACATAAACTCACTGTATATAAATATAGGTGTTAATTTATACAGTAATTTATTTATATGCAAGTACTACGAATCGATAACATTGTAGTATTTTGTTAATTATTGATTTGATTAATAAAGTTTATTGCCCCAACTCAGTTTACTTCGTAGTACGTTAAAGTAATCGTGGTCTAGGGGATGAATTAATCTGAGTGTGTGTTCACTTTTTCGAATAATTACTTCGTCGCCTGGCATGACGGCTAAAATGACGTGACCATCACAACTGACTTGAAGGTTTTCGTAGTTCTCATTGGCCAGAACTAACTTAATTTCACTATTACCATCAACAACAATAGGGCGACTCGTTAACGTATGAGGAAACATTGGTACAAGAGAAAACGCATTTAGGTTAGGCGTTAAAATTGGGCCACCCGCAGACATTGAATACGCGGTAGAACCTGTAGGAGTTGAAACAATTAAACCGTCTGAGCGTTGGCTAAACATGAAGCTATTGTCAATGTAAACTTCAAACTCAATCATACTGGCAACTTTACCTGCATGAAGCACTGCCTCGTTGACAGCACTATTACAGCTTTTTAGTTTGCCATGACGATATACTTCTGCCTCGATTAAAAATCGCTGCTCTGAGCGTGACTCGCCTTTTAAAATTTGCTCTAAAGGGGCGATTAAGTCATTTGGGGATAGATCAGTTAGAAAGCCAAGGTTACCTCTGTTTACACCGATTACGCCGATATGATAACAAGATAATACCCGAGCTGCGCCAAGCATATAACCATCGCCACCAACAACAATAGCTAAATCCGCTGCTTCACCGATTTCAGTCAGTGACATGACTTCTATATTTTCAATTTTTAATGAATTGGCAACAGACTGCTCGATAACAACATGGTAATCATTGTCAATGAGGTACTGGTAAAGGGTAGAAATGGTGGCACTTGCCCCTTCATGATTAGGTTTACCGATCAATCCTATTGTTGAATACAGCTTGCTCATAAGGTTATCAAAAAAATGTTAAAATTCACTGATAAATCAAGTTTCGCTGTATTTTTATCAGTTGTAAAGTAAGGTTTTTGCGTTTTGTTAGCAATTTGAACTTGAATCATTGGCACAAGCCCCCATAATTAGCACCATTAATCTTTATCTTGGAGTTTTTCATGGCGAACGAGTCACACGAAAATAAAAATGAACGGGAATTAACCCCTGAAGAAATAGCAGCACAAGAAATCATCGAACAAGCAGAAGAACAAGTTGAAACACAATTTGATTTTGCTGCGAGTCACATCGGTGAAGCTCAGGAAAAAATTAATGAATTAGAACTCGCTCTAGCTGCAGCGGAATCTACTGTTGCCGATCAAAAAGATAGTGTGATAAGAGCTAAGGCAGAAGTTGACAATGTCCGTCGTCGAGCGGCGCAAGATGTTGAGAAAGCCCGTAAATTTGCACTAGAAAAATTTACTCAAGAGTTACTACCCGTTGTTGATAACCTTGAGCGAGCAATTGCAAGTATTAATGTTGAAGATGATACGCAAAAAGCCATTGCTGAAGGTGTTCAACTCACGTTGCAAAGCTTTTTGTCAGCTTTAGATAAGTTTGATATCAAAGCGATAGATCCTCAAAACGAACCTTTTAATCCAGAATTGCACCAAGCAATGTCAATGCAAGAAGTTGAAGGAGTCGAGCCGAATACCGTTATTGCTGTAATGCAAAAAGGTTACGCGCTTAATGGTCGTCTTGTTAGACCGGCGATGGTCATGGTGTCTAAAGCTGCACCGTCGGTTGATACATCAGCTTAACCTTAGAAAAACTAAGTTTTTTATTGTGGCCAGCGTTGTTGCTGGCCTTTTTTGTGGCGGGCTTGACTAAATCATTCTGATAAATTTTAAAATTTTTTTAGTTTTTCTATTGAAATCAGATTTTCCAGCCCCCACTAAAAGGTCATCGACAGTTTTTATTTAATTAAAGTATTCGGAGATCCTCAAGATGGGCAAAATTATTGGTATTGACCTAGGGACAACAAACTCATGTGTAGCTGTTTTAGACGGCGACAAAGTACGTGTTATAGAAAACGCTGAAGGCGACCGTACAACTCCATCAATTATTGCTTACACAGCAGAAGGCGAAACGTTAGTTGGTCAACCAGCTAAGCGTCAGTCAGTAACTAACCCTAAAAACACATTATTTGCGATTAAGCGTTTAATCGGTCGTCGTTTTGAAGACGAAGAAGTTCAACGTGATATCAAAATCATGCCATTTGGTATTGTTAAAGCTGACAATGGTGATGCGTGGGTGGAAGCCAAAGATGAAAAAATGGCACCACCACAAGTTTCTGCTGAAGTGTTGAAGAAAATGAAGAAAACAGCGGAAGACTTTTTAGGTGAAAAAGTCACTGAAGCTGTTATTACTGTACCTGCATATTTTAACGATTCACAACGCCAAGCAACCAAAGATGCTGGTCGTATCGCAGGTTTAGAAGTTAAGCGTATTATCAACGAGCCAACAGCTGCTGCGCTTGCCTATGGTATGGACAAGCAAAAAGGCGATAAAGTTGTCGCGGTATACGACTTAGGTGGTGGTACGTTTGATATTTCAATCATTGAAATTGATGAAGTTGAAGGTGAGCACACGTTTGAAGTATTAGCGACAAACGGTGACACTCACTTAGGTGGTGAAGATTTTGATAACCGCTTAATTAACTACTTAGTTGAAGAGTTCAAGAAAGATCAAGGCATGGATTTGACTACAGATCCATTAGCGATGCAGCGTTTGAAAGAAGCGGCTGAAAAAGCGAAATGTGAACTTTCTTCTGCACAACAAACAGATGTTAACTTACCATATATTACCGCTGATGCTTCAGGTCCTAAGCACATGAACATTAAAGTGACTCGTTCTAAATTAGAGTCATTAGTTGAAGATATGGTTAAAGCAACTCTTGAACCATTAAAAATGGCGCTTAAAGATGCTGACTTATCAACGAGCGATGTTAATGACATCATCTTAGTTGGTGGTCAAACTCGTATGCCGTTGGTTCAAAAAACGGTAACTGACTTCTTTGGTAAAGAGCCACGTAAAGATGTTAACCCTGATGAAGCGGTTGCAGCAGGTGCAGCGGTTCAAGCAGGTGTTTTAGCGGGTGATGTAACAGACGTTCTATTACTTGACGTGACGCCATTATCATTAGGTATCGAAACCATGGGTGGTGTGATGACTAAAGTTATCGATAAGAACACAACCATCCCAACGAAACAGTCGCAAACGTTCTCAACAGCGGAAGATAATCAAGCGGCAGTAACGGTACATGTACTTCAAGGTGAGCGCAAGCAAGCATCTGCGAACAAGTCGTTAGGTCAATTCAATTTGGAAGGTATTGACGCCGCGCCTCGTGGTATGCCGCAAATTGAAGTAACTTTCGATATTGATGCTGATGGTATCTTGCATGTATCAGCAAAAGATAAGAACACTGGTAAAGAGCAGAAAATCACGATTAAAGCGTCTTCAGGTTTATCGGATGATGAAGTTGATCAAATGGTTCGTGATGCAGAAGCCAATGCTGATGCTGATGCCAAGTTTGAAGAGTTGGTTACAGCGCGTAACCAAGCGGATGGTATGATCCACGCAACTCGCACTCAAATAAAAGAAGCTGGTGATGATTTACCTGCGGAAGATAAAGAGAAGATCGAAGCGGCGATTGCTGAATTAGAAACCGCGATTAAAGGTGAAGATAAAGAAGCAATTGACGCTAAATCTCAAGCGGTAATCGAAGCATCAGCGAAGTTGATGGAAATTGCGCAAGCTAAAGCAGCACAGCAAGGTCAGGGACAAGCCCCTGAAGGCCAAGCTCAAGATGCTGGCGCGAAAGCCGCAGCAGATGATGTTGTTGATGCTGAGTTTGAAGAAGTAAAAGACGACAAGTAAAAAGTAATACTTGTTGGTGGAGTAAGTTGGTTGTCAACGTAGGCGACCAACCTTCAAACCACGCTTTCACTGATTTGCAGTGTGATGAAAATAAGGAATAAAGCGTCGGTAACGGCGCTTTATTGTGTCAGAAAACGATGATTTTCGGTATTTATTTGCCTAGCCGTTTAACCACAGCGATTAAGCAAATTGGTACCATTTAAAGTGAAGTAAATTAACTATGTCCAAACGTGATTATTATGAAGTGCTCGGTGTCGCTAAAGATGCTGGTGAACGCGATATTAAAAAAGCATATAAACGCTTAGCAATGAAGTTTCATCCAGATAGAACTAAGGGTGATAAAGAGAAAGAAGAGCAGTTTAAAGAAATTAAAGAAGCGTACGAAGTACTTAACAATGATCAAAAACGTGCCGCTTATGATCAATACGGTCATGCAGCCTTTGAACAAGGCGGTATGGGCGGTGGCGGCGGCTTTGGCGGCGGTCAAGATTTTGGTGATATTTTTGGTGATGTTTTTGGCGATATTTTTGGTGGTGGACGCCGTGGCGGCCAATCAAGAGCTCGTCGTGGTTCGGACCTTCGTTACAATGTTGAATTGACGTTAGAAGAAGCGGTTAAAGGCAAAACGTTAGAAATAAAAGTACCAACTTATGTAAGCTGTGATCCATGTGGTGGTTCTGGTGCCAAAAAAGGTACGAGTGCGACAACTTGTAGCACCTGTCACGGCCATGGCCAAGTTCAAATGCGTCAGGGCTTATTTGCCGTACAGCAAACGTGTCCAAGTTGTGCTGGTAAAGGTAAAGTTATTTCAGATCCTTGTCCTTCTTGTCGTGGCCAAGGTCGAGTAGAGAAAACTAAAACTCTATCCGTAAAAATTCCACCAGGTGTTGATACCGGTGATCGCATCCGTCTAGCCGGTGAAGGTGAAGCGGGTGAGCATGGTGCTCCTGCTGGCGATTTATATGTGCAGGCGAACGTCAAAGATCACAAGATATTTGTTCGTGATGAGAACAATTTATATTGTGAAGTACCGATCAGTTTTACTACAGCTGCATTGGGTGGTGAAATCGAAGTACCAACGCTTGAAGGCAAGGTAAAACTTAAAATACCAAAAGAAACCCAAACAGGAAAAATGTTCCGCTTACGCGGTAAAGGGGTTAAATCGGTACGCAGTGTTTCAGTGGGTGATTTAATGTGTAAAGTGGTTATTGAAACACCGGTAAATCTGTCGGGTGATCAAGCAGACTTACTTCGCCAACTGGATGAAAAGATGGGCAAAAGTTCAAAAAAGCATAGCCCTAGAGAAACCGGTTTTTTTGACGGTGTGAAGAAATTTTTTGATGATCTAAAATCTTAAATTTCATAACCAGAAATAATGAAAGCCTTGCAGTCAAAGCGAGGCTTTTTGTTTTTTAAGTAATCATCGTATTTAATTTTTTCATTTAAAAATCAGTAAATCAGCGTCGAACGATGATTTTTAAGTGGCAAAAATCTCGATTAGACGCTTAACTTATTACACGTAGTTCACATTTTTTTAGGGTTGAGATGCTTAAAAGTTCATTGATGTTTCTATTTTTTTTTACCGTATTTTTTACTCAGGCTAAAGCAGTCGAACAACAAGAACTTCCGCCACTTGATCCTCGCTATAATGGAACACACGGCATGGTGTTATTCACTCATAACTCTAATGTCTATGCTTACCACTTGCCCCTGTATGAAATGCCACACAACGTCCAGTTACTCTATAAAATAGACACTAAAGAACTACCTTTATTACAATTAGTGAGAGATGCACAATTGGTTACCATTAAGCCTGAGCTGTTTAACCTGCAACGATTAATGCGTGGTGAAAAAATGGTGCTTAATGCTGATATTTATATGGGGCATTTTGAACGAGATGGCATGCTGGTTCATCAGCAAAAACCGTTGAATTTTGCAAAACAGCTATATGTTCGTGAATTAACGGATCTAGATGAATCCAATAATGTTCAGAAATACGATGTGGTAAATATTCGAGGCACTGAACGTATTTACATTCATCAAATACAACAAGCTCCGAGCTTTGATCATGTCATTCATATTGATATTGAAGCGGGCTGCTTATCAACATTTAGAACGAGTTCACCCGTGCCTAATGTTAATGAATTACAGTATAAATTTATTAATTGCGGAACGATGAAACCACTTTATTTTGAAACAAGTGATTTCAATGCTAAGAAAAGCGCACTGTAGTTAATCAATTCGTTTATTCGTCTTCAAAACACGGAAGTACACCGCTACGACTATGTTCAAAAATTAGAGAGGTTTCTACCGTTTGTACTTCATCTCTTGAAGTGATCGCATTAAAGACAAACTGACGCAGGTGCTCACTGTCTTTTACTGACATGTGAATAAAGTAATCGTAATTACCCCCCATATGATACAAGCTAACAATTTCCGGTAGCTTCAACAGATCATCGCGCAATTGATTGACGATTTCTTCGGAATAGGGCTGTAATCTAATTGCAGCTATCGCTTCAATATTTCCACCAATACTCTTAAAGTTTATATCGATGTGAGCGCCTTTTATGATCCCTTTCGCTTTCATCCTTTTTACTCGCTCAAGGCAAGTAGAGGGGGCAATACCTATTTGAGCTGCCAATTCCTTATTGGTAATATCGGCATCTTTAAATAACATGGTTAAAATGCGTAGGTCGATATCATCTAATTTTTTCATTCTAATTCAATCCTTAAAATAACTCGCTCATATCTTCGGATGATACTACACTTTAAAATTTATAAGTAGCCAGTTTTAATAAAAATGTAAATTTTTGTCGATTATGGTACTTTTTTCCGAATAATTCACTAATTACTAGGTTATTTTATACAATAATCTGGTAAAAATTATCTTCATGACATATTATGTCTATCTTTTAAAAGTACCTATGAGAGTATTATGGCTATTTCTGCAATTCAAACGTTTTTAAAAAGAGAAGCATCGAGTGGCATTATTTTAATGTTTGCGGCGCTTACCGCTATGATCATAGCTAACTCACCATTGTCGAGCTATTACGATTTATTTCTCGATATCCCAGTACAAGTATCTGTTGGCAGCTTCATCATTGCTAAGCCATTATTGCTATGGATAAATGATGGTCTGATGGCATTGTTTTTCTTTTTAGTTGGTTTAGAGCTTAAACGAGAGTTTTTGGAAGGGGATCTATCAAAACCAGGACAAATTACCTTGCCTGCCATAGGCGCTGTCGGAGGGATGGTAGTTCCTGCGCTTTGTTATGTTGCTTTTAATTACGATAACCCTGAAGCTTTAAATGGCTGGGCGATCCCTACAGCAACAGACATCGCTTTTGCATTAGGTATTCTTGCATTGATTGGCTCTAAAGTTCCATTGCAGTTAAAAGTTTTTTTAACGTCGCTCGCTATTTTTGATGATCTAGGCGCTATTATCGTCATTGCGCTTTTTTATACTGAGCAGCTCTCGGTAACGTCTTTAGTGGTGTCTGCGCTCGTCATCATTGGCCTGTTTATATTGAACCGTAAGGGGGTAAAGGACACTTCACCTTATATCTTTTTTGGTATCGTTTTATGGGTAGCGGTCTTGAAATCTGGCGTACATGCTACATTAGCTGGGGTCGTATTAGCGTTATTTATTCCAATTCACGGTAAAGAAGGAGAGCCATCCCCATTGAAATCATTAGAGCATAATTTACATGCTATGGTGGCATTTATCATTTTGCCTATTTTCGCTTTCGCTAATGCAGGGATAAACCTAACCAATGTGGGTATTAATGAAGTTTTATCGCCCGTGCCAATGGGGATTATTGTTGGCTTAATTTTAGGTAAACAATTAGGGGTATTTGGCTTTTGTTTTATCGCCATTAAATTGGGGATTGCCAAGCTTCCGGAAAACGTTAACTGGGCATTATTGTACGGTGTTGCGACCTTATGTGGTGTTGGTTTTACCATGAGCTTATTTATTGGCTCTCTCGCGTTTGAGCAAACTAGCGCTAATGTTGTTTTTCAAGACCGTCTTGGGATTATTATTGGCTCGCTTATTTCCGGAATCATGGGGTATTTGTTGGTACGTTCGCAAGTTAATAAGACGGTATAACATATTTAGTAAATGGCGATGTTTTTATCGCCATTTTTCGTTAGAATACGCGCCAAATTAATTTCGATTCGATTGTAGATGCGACATCAGTACCAAGACCTGATCACACTGTTTGATGCGACATTTTTTAAACAATATAATACCCGCTTGGTAAAAGGGGATGATGAACCCGTTTATTTACCTGCCAATGAACATTGTCCTTATCATCAAATAATTTTTGCTCATGGTTACTTCGCTAGTGCGTTACATGAAATTGCCCATTGGTGTTTAGCAGGACCGGCGAGAAGACAGTTAGAAGATTTTGGCTATTGGTACGTGCCCGATGGACGTGATCAAGCGCAGCAAAAAGCGTTTGAACAGGTAGAAATTAAGCCGCAGGCTATAGAATGGGCTTTTTGCCAAGCGAGCAAGAAAAAATTTAATGTCTCCGTTGACAACCTAAACGGTTGTCAACTTGATGCTAGGCCGTTTACACGGGCCGTGCATCAACAAGTTCTAGATTATTTAGCGTTTGGTTTTCCAACACGTGCTCAACAATTTATAGAGGCTTTAGCGTCATTTTATCGGGTGGATTTACCGTTGTCTGCTATGCAGTTTGAGTTAGATAAAGAGTTATTTCATGATGTTTAAATTAGGTCTGATCATTAATCCTATCGCTGGCATAGGCGGTAGTGTTGCATTGAAAGGAAGTGATGGTGAAGGGGTTGCAGAACAAGCGAAAGCGCTAGGTGCTGTGGCAAAATCAAATGATAGGGCACGTTTGGCACTCGAATTACTTACCGATTATGCAGACAATATTAAGGTTTTCACTGCCAACGGAGAAATGGGAGAGCACTGTGCACTTTCGCTTGGCTTTGACACTGAGGTGGTTTATCACAGTCAAAGTGACCAAACGACAGCAGTGGATACCGAAGCAACAGTTGATGCACTAATGGCTCATGGTATCGATCTGTTGTTATTTGCGGGGGGCGACGGAACTGCGCGCAATATTTCCCATCGAGTTGGCGAGCATTTCCCAGTATTAGGTATTCCAGCGGGCTGTAAAATTCATTCGGGAGTCTATGCGGTAACTCCTAAGGCGGCTGGACGTGTTGTCGAAATGATGGTTAATAATCAGTTAGTGACGCTGACAGAAGCTGATGTGATGGATATTGACGAATCATTATTTCGTCAAGGAATCGTTAAAGCTAAACGTTATGGTGAAATGCAAGTTCCTTCTGAATTACGTTATATTCAAGCGGTAAAATCTGGTGGCAAAGAATCTGATGAATTGGTGCTGCAAGATATCGCCGCCGATGTTATCAGTAAAATGGATGATGAAATCTTTGTTATCGGCTCAGGCTCGACGACGGCGTATTTGATGGAAGAATTAGGACTCGATAACACTTTGCTCGGCGTTGATGTTATTCATCAACAAGCTTTGGTGAAAAATGATGTCACCGAACCTGAGTTGTGGCAGTTTATTAATAAAGCCGAGCATGGGATAAAATTAGTGATCACCTTAATAGGTGGTCAAGGTCATATATTCGGTCGAGGAAATCAACAACTTAGTCCACGAGTTATTCGCGCGATCGGAAAAGAAAATATTATTATTATTGCCACTAAAACTAAGTTATTAGCGCTCGATAGCAGGCCGCTCATCGCTGATACTGGGGATGCAGAATTAGATCAGGAGTTGTCAGGATTTATGGCGGTGACCACTGGCTATAATGATCAAGTTTTATACCCAGTCGCTAGTCCGCAATAACCACCTTTTGGAGAGATTTGTGCAGTTTGAAAATTTAGCTAGTTTATATCAATATTTAGACGATTTGGTTGCCAATGGCGCGAGCAGTGATGAACTCTTTGCCAGTAGTTATATTCGCGGCTTTATTAGTCTTGCGGCTAGCCAGTATGGTGACGAATCCCAGCCGTTAAGTCATGCGCTTGCCGATGATATTTCGTCAAAAATTGCTGAAGCGCGCAGTGAATTAACGCCCGCCGATCGAGTTATCGTTAATGATTATTGGCAATCGCTAAAACAAGTATTTGAGTAGCGAAGGTTTAATCTCAAGGCAATTTAATAATACAGTCAGAAAAATAGCGATAGTAAAATAAATTCCTTTCCATAAGAGAAAACTCTAGTTTAGAGGTGCATCACTAACCGGGAAGAGGACAGTAATATTGTTAAGTTTGGCTCTAGGGCAGTATGCTTTATTCTATATGTGGCTTATTTAGCTGGACATATATGTAGATACTTCTTATTGGGGGTATTTTCCTCAAAGGAAATCTATTCTAGATAATAACTCTCGTCGTATTTCTTCTTGAGTATTTGTTACCCATTGATTAGATAATTCATTAAGATTCTCTTTTTGAGTGTTTGTTAGTGATTTTTCAAAATTTTGCAAGTAGTTAGTTAGTGTATGATTCTGATTCTCCATATTTTTTTTTAACATCACAGAGAACCAAAAATAACCTAAGTCAGCAGGAAAATCTTCAATACTAGTAATAGCGTCAAATAACTCGGGCAATATACCTTTTTTCCATGTAACGCTTTTGCTTAGCCAATAATACTTTTGCTTAAAGCCCGAAGGATATAATATTCCTAGTGCATATTCGGCTTCTTTGCTACCTGCTTGAAAAGCTGTTTTATAGAGTTTCTCTAGTTTACTGAATGAATAAACTTCAATTGTTGAACATTGTTTGTATAATACTTCAGCACTCAGCTGGTTCATTCTTGAATGCTGAGAATAGTTTGCTAAAAAATCTGATTCATCGGAGTAGCCGATAGTGGTTGAGCATTTCATATTTATATCATGAAATTTTGTTAATAGTTGCCAGTTGTTGTTTTCTATTTCATTATAAATGTCTTTATAAGAAAGGGCTGATTCGCTTGAGGGAACAGTAGCATTATCTTTCATTTGGTTTTGCACTTGTTGATAATTTACAGCATCAAGTGAATTTTTTTCTATTTCTATAGTTGGCAAAGTGCTGTTTAGATCTTGTTTAGTATCTTTTTTTTGGGGAGCCTTTATTAGAAAATTGTAAATAACAAATGTTAAGGTAGTTATTGCAATAACAGATATACAAGTTTTTATAAAAGTATTCATAGGGCGAAGTGGTCACATGATGGCAAAAAAGATCAGCTAAATTAAATAACTAATCCTTTTGCTCTATATAATTTGAAAAATAATATGAAGTTAGAAATACATCGTATCTTCAAAAGTAGAAGATAACGCACCATCACTTACAATAAGTTTCACAATTGCTTTATTACCTTGTATTAAACGATGGGGTAGCTCTAATTTGAAAACTCTAGTTCTTGCGACCATTGTGCCTGTAAGAGAAAAGTTTCGATCCGTATCCCAAAGGTTTACTTCCCAGTAATAGTTCAATTTTTCACTTGGCGTATGTCTATCCTCAACATATGGGTGGAGTTCATAATAGTTTTCCATAGCACCATAACCGCCATCTGTCCCAATAGCTTTATAATCAATACCGTTTATCACTGGACGAGTGTTTTGTTCAACGCTTACCTCAGCAAAACCACAATCACTTAAATAAATATCACCGCCCCAACTTCCTCGAACACTATAATTACTGGGATCAGCCCATTCTTGAATGTAGTTAAAGTCTCCTGTGTTATTTTTAACTCCTATTGACCATTCAAAGTCGGAAAATGTTGTACTGTGTATCCAATTAATACCCGGTGAAAAAGTATGTGTCGTTGAGTAGTCATGGCTTTTTTTATTGTCAATAACGGTAGATGTGTCTCTCCTCTCATTATCAATTCTAAAAGAGTAGTAGTATTTGGCAAAACGTTTTAAACCAGCCCTTTTAAAATTTTTACTCTCTAATTCATATGGAGTACCTGAACTAATTGTAAATTTTTTATAAGGTGTGGTGATAATACTGCCATCAGGAGAAGAATGAAATTGACCTGAATGTGAAGTGCTTTTTACATCACCATTTAACCAGACTCCAGAATTTTTAGCATTTGACTCCAAGCATGCACCAGGCTCCCAATTACGCGTACCTTGACGCCACTGACTCAATGTTGGAGAGACTCCAAAATACTCTGCTGATTGACTATCTTCACGTTTTTTAATTTGTCTCCTGACGTAGCTGTTGCCAGCATCAATTAATCTATCCCAAAATGTTGGTTCAGGTTCGTAAACAAAATTAAAATCATCTGCCTGTGTAGTTATTGAAAGCGATAATACAGTCACCGCTAGTGCTAATTTTCCATAAAGCATAGTTTTATCCTTAAATTGTATTTTTTTTGTTAAAAATAAGAAAATAAAATGTTTAAACCTTGATTCTAGTTATACAGTTGTCTAAAGTCAAACTCCGTATCTTAATCTATTTTAAAAGATGGTTTATAGATGATGATATAGATGTAATAAATTCCAGTTTTTCTCAGGTTTGATTTTTTGGGATTTCTATCTGGGTATAGATACTCTAGCTTTATTGCAAGAATATGTAGGGAGATACAAGGATATGCAAGAGTATCAATAAGGGGGCTTTAACTTACTCAAAACAAACTATGGAAAATGAAGATAAAGCGTCTCTTTGGCATTTACTCAGTAACATTTTTTCGTTTAATAATATCACGAATAATAAATCGATTAGGTGCCATGTTAAAAAGTTGCTCAGTATCGACAGGATAGGGATGCCCGCATAAATCGGCTGCCAAAATATCGGCCAGTAATGGTGCCGTGCATAACCCTCTTGCGCCCAATCCTGTTAATACATAAAGATTGTCAATAACAGGGGCGGGTGTTTGATATCGCCAATTTTTGTCTTTAGCTAAATGTCCATAGGTAGAGATATGCTTAGAAATATTTGGAACCGGGCCTACCATTGGTAGGTGATCTGGGGTCATGCACCTTAACCTAGCTTTACTGTCACTGATTTCTTCTTTAGAAAAGCTCACAACCTCGGGCATACATTTCGCTAACATGTCTAAGTTAAACTGGTCATCTTTTGGGTTTATGGTTGTATCAAAACTGTTTTTATCAAAGGTTGCTCCTAAGCAATGTTCACCTTGGTGGGCTGGTGTTAAGTAACCTTTATGACAAATTACCGTAGAAAGATGTTGTGACTGGCTTGATGCGTTAACTGCCGTTACTTGCCCTCGAACAGAACTGAGTGGTAGCGCTTCGCAGGCATTAATCGCAATTGAATCAGCTCCAGCTGCAATGATTAAAACATTGGTGTGAAGCTCTCCTTTAGTGGTATTTATTTGCCATTCTTTGTCATTCAACTGATTAACGCTATTTACATGAAAATTAGTTTTGATTTTTAATCGCTTGGTCGCAAGCGCGGCATTAAAAATCTGTTCGACTAGATCCGCTGGTGCTATCCATCCCGCTTGTGGCATAAATAAGCCGCCAAAAGGTAGCGACAGGTTGGCCAACTTGCTGGCCTGTTGAGCATTGACTCCATGAATGAGATCTCTAGGCCAAGCATTTAGGTCTTCGAAGCGCTGTTGGCGCTTAACCAAGCTTTCTTTGTAGGCTATTTCTAATAACCCACACCATTGATGTGCGAATGGATATCCTTGTTTTAAAAGCTGCTGGTAAAAAGATTTAGCATGACGAAACGCTTTTTGATAAAACAAACTAATTTCATCTTGTTGTTGGTGAATCAACGGATACAAGGCGCCAATTTTATTGCTTGAAGCCCCTTGAGCAATTTGCTCATCTTTACACAACACCGTCACTTTGATGCCTTGCTCTGTTAGCGCATAGGCAGCGCAAGCCGAAGCAATACCACCACCAATGACAGTAACATGCTGCGGTTTTTTTATCAGCGGCCTGATTTGATAGCCTTTGCCCGTAGTTGTACCTTGTTGATAAACGCCGGTAAGGATTTCTTTTTTCTTACCTTTATAAGCTTTTTTTACTAACCTAAATCCGACTGCCTGCAAACCTCTTCTGACATGACCTGCAACGGTAAACGTGCTAATTGTCGCTTGTGGTTTAGATAAACGCGCTAATTGTTGATAAAGTTTTTCATGCCACATATCTGGATTTTTTGCGGGTGAAAAACCATCGAGATACCAGGCATCGACTAAGCCATTTTTTCCACAACGTAACGCTGATAAGCCGGCGGTTGCATCGTCAAAAAGCAGGGTCAGTTTTACTCTGCCTTGTAATATTTCGGTCGTAAAGCTTTGATTGAATTCATCGGGGTAGCAGTTGAGCAGTAATTTTGCTTCCTCTGCTAATGCAGGCATTGCAGAAAGTGCTTTTGTAAGTTGCACTTGATTAAGCGGGTACTTTTCAACACTGATGTAATGTAATGAAATGTTTGGAAATGTTTTTAATAACGTAATAAAGCGATTTAGTGTTAAGAGAAAATTTAACCCGGTACCAAAACCAGTTTCGCCGATGGTAAAGACTCCCTGACAGCTTTTAAACTTATCTTCAATATTATTGCCTTCAATAAACACTTGTTTACTTTGTAAAAAGCCAGACTCCGTATCAAAGTAAATGTCATTAAAGGTTTCTGAAAATGGTGAGCCATCTTCTTGAAAGCTGATAGTGGGTTTGTTTATCAAAATATAAAACTTATTAAAAAAGAGCTATAACACAGTGGACATTTTACCTATAATACCAATTGAAATAAATATTTAACCAATTCAGAGCTGTGTCAGGGAAGTTATAACAAGGCAAATTGATGCAGTTGTAGTCATTCTCCAACAAAGAAATTTGTGAAGTTTTCATTTTCCTGACAAGCTCCCAAAGGGCGAGTTTAAAAGGCTTAGATGCAGCGTTATTGATTTTGACAAGGGAATAACCATTCCCTTCATTCAATGCCTAGCCTTTAAGCCTTTTAATTCTCGCTGAATGAGCAAATATTTAATTTAATTGGTATAATTCACTTACTTTGTCATGGGTTAGATAAAATCAGTGTACAAGTGTACGCTGGACAGACCAGTATGATGTTAAAATGTCTGTATGATACGCCCGTATTTTTAAAAAATTTTAATGGTATATTGAATGAAACGTGTCGTAATTACCGGTTTAGGTATTGTCTCTAGTATTGGAAATAACGCAAAAGAAGTTCTAGCGTCTTTAAAAGCAGGACGTTCAGGGATCACAAAATCTGAAAGTTTCGAAGAAAAAGGTTTAAGAAGTCAAGTGTGGGGCTACCCGACACTTGATATTAAAGAGCACATTGATCGTAAAGCAATTCGCTTTATGGGCGATGCGGCAGGGTATGCTTATGTGGCAATGCAAGAAGCGATAGAAGATGCCAAGTTAACAGAAGAGCAAGTGTCAAACTTTAGAACGGGTATTGTTGCTGGCTCTGGCGGAGCTTCTTCAGATAACGTTGTTAAAGCTGCAGACACGTTACGTGAAAAGGGCGTAAAACGTGTTGGTCCTTATGCCGTACCCAAAACCATGTCGAGCACCTGTTCAGCGTGTTTGGCAACGCCTTTTAAAATTAAAGGTGTCAACTACTCTATCAGCTCTGCTTGTGCTACCAGTGCCCATTGTATTGGTCATGCAGCGGAGTTAATTCAATTAGGCAAGCAAGATATTGTTTTTGCCGGTGGTGGTGAAGAAGTTGATTGGTCATTGGCTATGATGTTCGATGCCATGGGCGCCTTGTCTTCAAAGTACAATGATACGCCAGAAAAAGCTTCACGCACCTATGATGCTGATCGCGATGGGTTTGTTATCTCTGGTGGCGGCGGAATGCTTGTTGTAGAAGAATTAGAACACGCTTTAGCACGTGGTGCTCATATTTATGCTGAAATTGTTGGTTATGGTGCAACGTCAGATGGATATGATATGGTTGCGCCAAGTGGCGAAGGCGCGGTGCGTTGTATGCAACAAGCAATGCATGGTGTTGAAGGTAAAGTGGATTACTTAAATACTCATGGCACGTCAACGCCTGTTGGTGATGTTAAAGAGTTGGGTGCAATTCAAGAAGTTTTCGGCAATGACTCTCCAGCCATAAGTGCGACTAAAGCAATGACAGGTCATGCTTTAGGTGCAGCTGGCGTTCATGAAGCAATCTATTCATTGTTAATGATGGAGCACAACTTTGTTGCCCCTTCAATTAATATTGAAACGTTAGATGAGCAAGCACAAGGTTTGGATATTGTCACTGAAACTCGTGAAACTGAAATCAATATGGCGATGTCTAATAGCTTTGGTTTTGGTGGTACGAACGCAACTTTAGTGATGAAGAAATACAAATAGACGTTAACGGTCTATCGAAAAGCCGTTAACGAAAGTTAGCGGCTTTTTTTTGCCCATTACTATGTGAATTTAAAGTGATATGAAGATTTATTACGATGAAAATATGCCCTATGCGGTAGAATTTTTTCAAGGTTTTGGTGACGTTGTGCCTTTTTCTGGGCGTGAGTTGGGTCAACAGGATATTATTGAAGCTGACGTACTCCTGGTGAGATCTATTACCCAAGTTAATCGCCAACTGATAAAGCAGTCTTCTAATTTATCATTTGTTGGCACAGCGACAATTGGTGTTGATCATATTGACCAACAGTATCTCAACGACCGTAATATTCGTTTTAGCTCTGCACCAGGTTGCAATGCGGTTTCGGTTGCAGAGTATGTGCTCAGTGCATTAGTGGTGTTAGCTGAACGTTACACCCTATCATTATCCGAGTTAACGGTTGGCATTGTTGGCGCAGGAAATACCGGTACACGCCTAGCAGAGAAGTTAGATGCGCTTGGAATAGCGTATAAGTTATGCGATCCCATTCGCGCCAAAAGTGGTGTAGATAATCGCGTTTTTCACTCTTTGGACGATGTTTTAGCCTGTGATGTTATTTCATTGCATGTTCCTTTGACCCGATCGGGAGAGCATCCTACGTTTCATCTACTTGGTAAAGAACAGCTTAATCGGCTTTCTGAGCAACAAATTTTAATTAATGCTTGTCGAGGAGAGGTTGTTGATAATCAGGCCCTTTTAGCATTAAAGCGTTCTGGTCATTCTCTAAAAGTGGTATTAGATGTTTGGGAGGGTGAACCAGATATTTGCCAACAACTGATTCCTTACTGTGATATAACCACTGCCCATATAGCTGGTTATAGCTTAGAAGGAAAAGCTCGTGGCACAGAAATGTTGTATCAGGCATTATGCCAACAGTTAGGTAAAACAGTGTCGAAATCATTGGCTGATTTTTTAATGCCTGCCACCATTCCATTGGTGACAATTAATCAGCAATTTAATGATATTTTACTAAACCAATTAGTAAAATTAGTTTACGATGTCCGCCGCGATGATGGTATTTTTAGACAACAGATAGAGCGTCATGGTTTTGATCACATTCGGAAGACTTATCCCGCTCGTAGAGAGTTCTCCGCAGTGACCGTTAACATGACATTAAAAGCGCAAAGTGATGTTTGGCATCACCTTGGATTTCAAACAAAGTATAGTGAAGAGTAAAGAGAGAGGAGCATGGCACAAAAATTTGATGTTTGCGTACTAGGGGCAACAGGTTTGGTTGGTAAAACCATCATGGAAATTCTAGAACAGAGAGACTTTCCAATTAATAAATTATACCCTTTAGCAAGTGCGCGTTCAGCTGGCGAAGTAATTGAATTTAATGGTGAAAGTATCGAAGTTATCGATGCTGATACCTTTGATTTTAGCTTAGCGCAAATCGGCTTTTTCTCGGCTGGTGGTGAAACATCAGCAAAATTTGCTCCGATCGCTGCTGATGCGGGCTGTATTGTTATCGACAATACGTCACATTTTCGCTACGAAGAAGACATTCCTTTAGTGGTTCCAGAAGTAAATCCACACGCGTTGGCTGACTATCGTAACCGCAACATAATTGCTAACCCTAACTGTTCTACCATTCAAATGTTGGTAGCGCTTAAGCCTATTCATGATGCTGTAGGTATTGAACGTATTAACGTCTGTACGTATCAGTCAGTGTCAGGCGCAGGTAAAGAAGCAATGGATGAATTAGCCAAGCAATGTGCGGATTTACTCAGTGGTAAACCGATAGAGCCTAAAGCTTTTTCTCGTCAAATAGCGTTTAATGTTATTCCGCAGATCGATGTATTTCTTGATAATGGCTATACCAAAGAAGAAATGAAAATGGTTTGGGAAACTCAAAAAATATTGGGTGATGACACTATTCGTGTTAATCCTACCGCTGTTCGTGTCCCTGTATTTTTCGGGCATGGAGAAGCCGTTCATATAGAGACAGCACAACCTATTTCAGCAGAAGAAGTCAAAGCGTTATTGAAGCAAGCCCCAGGTGTTGAAGTTTGTGAAAAAGACGAAGATTTTCCAACTCAAATTGGTGAAGCAAGTGGTGTTGATGCTACGTTTGTTGGCCGTATTCGTGAAGATGTTAGCCATAACAACGGCATTAATATGTGGATTGTTGCTGATAATGTTCGTAAAGGCGCAGCGACTAATAGTATCCAAATCGCTGAATTACTTATTTCTGAGCACTTATCTTAACGCTTATTTTTTAGCTAACACTCAGAAATATTAAAGAAATTTTAAAACCTGTCGTTATAATGACGACAGGTTTTTTGTTTAATGGCCTAGTACCTTGGCATTGGAGCATGAACGGTATTTTATAGTGCGATATCCCTTTAGGAAATATTACCGTCTTGCGATGCTACACGTTTGGTACTTGTTGAAAATTCATTTTATCGGAAGCTAAAGTCAATATGAAAGGTCAACTAGACCACTATGGTTATAGTCACTTTTTTTGAAAGACATTCTCGATAGAATTGGTATGATAGTGATAGTTGGAATAAAGATTGCTTCAAATACCTTTGGTAAGTGTTGCCAAATAATTGGCAATGAAACGATTATGTTTGGGAAATATTAATGCAACGACTGTTATACCTGTGCCTGTGGCAGGTGCTATTTATCAGCATTAGCGTATTCAGCGCATCAACTATTGCGTTTCAAGACAGTGGAGTACAAATTCGCGGTGCGCAAAGCAGTGATGCTTATGCCTTTGGTGAATACGGTCCTATTACTTCAAAAGATACCCTGTGGAATATTGCGATAACCAATCGGCCAGATCCGAAATTTACGGTTTATCAGGTCATGCAGGCAATATTTATTAAAAACCCGCATGCTTTTAAAGATAACAATATTAATTTGATGATAGATGGGGAGATGTTGTTATTGCCGTCTATTGTCGAGATCGGCAGAATTGATCCGCTTTATGCCAAAAAACAGGCGCAAGAACATGATGAAAGTCTAGATAAGACGACAGGTAAGGTGGTTAAAAAACCAAAACCTGAGCAACTTGTTGTTAATAAGAAAGATTTAGAAGCTGCGAAAAGTGAAATTAATGAACAGCTCAAAGAGTTTGGCAGTGGCCAAAGTAAAAAGCTAGAAACGATTCAAAACGATGTTCTTGATTCAATTGACGGCCTGCAAGCTATCTTGAGGGAAAACCAAGAATTAAGAGAGAAACTCAACAACTTTGATGATCAATTAACCACGATGAAGGATGAAGTGGCAAAAGGCAAAGAAGTTGAAGTTCAAATGAATAATGCCAATGAAATGTTGCAAGCATTATTGGAGAAAGCTGAGGCTGAAGAGCAGCGACTGTTATTAGAAAAGCAAAAAGCTGAATTAGAAAATCAGAGCTTTTTAGCTAGCAACACCTTTTTAGCGTTGATGATCCTGTTACCACTATCTCTGGTCGGAGGCTTAGGTTATTGGTTTTTAGCGCGACGCAAAACAAGTGATACGAAATCAGAACAATCAGCGAGTAAATCGGTAAAAGAATCAGAAGAAGCTGATGTTGAAGTAAAAGTTCCTGAAAATGCTTCGTTGTCATTAGACGATGAATTATCACTCGATGATGAATTGTCGCTTGATGATGAGTTATCACTTGATGATGAGCTTGCCATTGATCTATCAGAAAATGATGAAGACAATGACAGTGATTTGTTCAGCGATGATCTTGATTCGCTAAGCTCCGAATTACTTGAAGATGACGTTATTCATTTAGATGATGATCTAGGAGATTTAGATGATCTTGATGACTTAGATGATCTCGATGATTTAGAAGAAATATCGCTAGATAGCGATAGTGAGCCATTAGAAGGCGGACAGCTTGATCAAGATGATTTAGATTCATTGTTATCAGATTTAGGTGATGATGCTGAGGATAACAAAAAAAAGCCGGATAGTGACACAACAGATGGTGATAATGAAGCGCTAGAAGGTGGGCAACTAGATCAAGACTCGCTTGATGATCTGCTCAACGACAGTGCGAATATTGAAGAGACCATCGAAGATATTCAAGAAGAAACAACAGAGTTAACAGATCCTGATGATATTGATGCGCTGATGGATTCAATGGCATCCGCACCAGAGTCAAATGATAGCGATGATTTAGAAGATTTAACCGATCCGGACGATATCGATGCGCTGATGGATTCGGTTAGTGCGGCTGAGCCTGAACCTGAAGATGATAGCCAAGCAGAGCTAAGTGACCCTGATGATATTGATGCGTTAATGGATTCGGTTGGTGCGGCTGAGCCCGAAATAGAGGTTCCAGCTGAAGACGATGGTCAGAAAGAATTAAGCGATCCAGATGATATCGATGCGTTAATGGATTCAGTTGCTGCAGCTGAACCTGACCCTGAGCCTGAAGATGATGGCCAAGCAGAGTTAAGTGATCCGGACGATATCGATGCGTTAATGGATTCAGTTGCTGCAGCTGAGCCAGAGCCTAATCCTGAAGACGATGGTCAGAAAGAGCTAAGTGATCCGGACGATATCGATGCGTTAATGGATTCAGTTGGTGCAGCTGAGCCTGACCCTGAAGACGATGGTCAGAAAGAGCTAAGCGATCCAGATGATATTGACGCGTTAATGGATTCGGTTGGTGCAGCTGAGCCCGAAATAGAGGCTCCAGCTGAAGATGATAGTCAAGCAGAGCTTAGTGATCCGGACGATATCGATGCGTTAATGGATTCGGTTAGTGCCGCTGAGCCCGAAATAGAGGTTCCAGCTGAAGATGATGGCCAAGCAGAGCTAAGTGACCCTGATGATATTGATGCGTTAATGGATTCGGTTAGTGCCGCTGAGCCCGAAATAGAGGTTCCAGCTGAAGATGATGGCCAAGCAGAGCTAAGTGACCCTGATGATATTGATGCCTTGTTAGAAGGCATTGGTGGCGAAGTAGAAATTTCAGATCCCGATGATATTGATGCATTACTTGCTGGTGCAGCGCCAGAGCCGTTTGAGCAAGAAAGTAATGCTCAGCAAGAAACTACTGTAGACGACGAAGAACTTACCACAGAAGATATTGATGATATCGATGCATTACTTGCTAGTGACCTTGACGTTAATGAAGAATCGACAGGTGATACTGATGACCAAGTTCAATCCGAAAATGCTGAGTTAATTAATAACTTCACCGAAGACTATGTCGCGCCATTTTTAGCGATGGATTTTAGTGATGTTATCGCACAACGCGAATCAATGGAGGCTCAAGAGGTTGAGGAGCAAATTGATGAGCTAGGCACTGATGATGTTGAAGATACTGATGACATTGATATCGATGCAATTTTAGCGGAAAGTGAAAATCAAGAGACAGAAGCAACTCCTGCAGTAGATGAAGTAGACGAATTACTGACTGATGCGTTAGAAGAATCTGAACAAATCACATTAGGCGAAGACGATCAAGAGATTGATATTGAACAAATTCTTGCTGATGTTGAAAGCCATTCGTCTAAAGGTAGTGACACAAGTGACAATGACGATGGCGAAAAAATAACGTCGTCAAATGAAATCAGTGAGCAAGAATCAGACGATGATATTTTAGCAGGGTTAGAGGCTACATTTGATGAGTCGGCATTATCAGAGTTGCTTGATGAAGAGGCTGACCAGCACGAAACATTAGAAGAACATCCTGATTTTAATGATCAAGCCGTCATTGCTGACCTACTCAATGACAGTGAAGAAGTTGAAACGCAGCAGGATACCAGCAACGAAATCGACGATATCGAAGAATTGGACAATTTAGATTTTGATGAGTTGCTCGCCAATATTGAAGAAGAAGCACCAGCAGGACAAGATGAGCAAGAAGATTTATCTGATACATTTGATATTGGTGATGAAATTGATGAGGTACAAGAGACTCAGCAAGCAGACGATCAAAATGAAGAAGATTTCATTTCGGTTGATTCTCTCTTATCGGACTCATTGGATGCGCCGGAAACAGAACCTTATAAAAAAGAAAACATTGATGTTGGCTTAAATGAATTTCCAGAGTTTTCTATGGACGGCAATGAACTTGACGTTGATGATGAAGATGATAACGGTATCGCGGCTAAGTTAGATCTTGCTAAGGTATACATTGAAATAGGTGATAATGAGAATGCTGAAGTGATTTTGCTCGATGTTGTCGAAATGGGCGATGCACAACAGCAGTTTGAAGCACAGCAATTATTGGATAACTTAAATAACAATTAGCACCAATCGGCTTGTATTTTACATATATAGTTATTGGAATTTCACTTGAAGACTGTTAGCTTTTTATCAAAGCTAACAGTCTTTTACGTTTATGAGCACCTCTAGCCACAACAAGGAGATCTTGATGGAGAAGTTACATGCTAAGTACCGTCGTGATATGGGGACGTTTGGCGTGCTTTTTATTGTGGTTAATGGACTCATTGGTGCTGGCATCTTTGGCTTGCCTGAAGTGCTATATAACGCTGTTGGCATGTTTTCACCGTGGCTATTACTTCTCGGTGGAGTACTGGTAATGGCAATTGTGCTATGTTTTGCTGAGTTGGCAAAAGTGACTGAACTTTCTGGTGGACCTCAGCGTTATGTTGGTGATGCTTTTGGTGCTTATCCTGGCTTTGTGGTTGGCTGGAGTTTTTTTGCCGCTCGACTAATTAGTCAAGGAGCGAATGTCTTGGTTTTAGTCGCTTACGCGGCTCCATTATGGCCCGCAGTAGGTGAAGGCTCAGCGAAAGTGGTGTTAATTGTTTGCGTACTTGGTGGTATTACCTTGATAAATGTCATCGGTATCAAACGAGTTATCGTTGTACTAGGTGCGATGACAATATTTAAGCTCTTGCCATTGTTACTGTTAATGTTAGTTGGTATTGGTGCCGCTTCGTCTCAGGAGGCTATAATCCTTCCTCAATTTAGCGCAGTCGAGGGCGTTGCTTTAGCGGCACTTTACGCTTTTGTTGGCTTTGAGAATGCAACGGTTCCTGCAGGAGAAACTAAAGATCCGAAACGTACTATGCCACGTGCACTGGTATTAGGTTTCGCTTTGGTTACGCTGATCTATTTTGGTTTGCAATGGGCGTATAGTCATAGCGCAATTGCAGGAGCCGGTTCACAAGCACCCCTTAAATCGTTAGCAGGGGAATATTGGGGCGATGTTGGTGCGTTGCTAATTGCTGCGACGATTGTTTTGAGTGTGCTCGCTAATCTTACCGCTGGTCACACATCGGCAAGTCGTATGCCGCCAGCTTTGGCTGATGATGGTTTATTACCTGCTTGGTTTGGCGCTGTTTCTCGTTGGGGTACACCAGCTAATTCCATCGTATTTTATGGTGTCGGAGCTATCTTAATCTCGCTTTGGGACGATTTTTTGGCGCTAGCTGCGGTAAGTACCTTAGCGCGTTTACTTGCTTATATAGGCTCGATAGCAGCGCTGCCAATACTGCGTAAAAAAGCTGGCATGGTAACCTTCAACACTGCCATCATTTTAATGGCCCCAATAGCCATTTTTATTAGCCTTTGGGCGGTAACACAAACCAACGTATTTCATTGGCAAGCACTTGCTGGTGTAGCATTGGTTGGAACTGCTTTTTATTTTTTAACAACGATAAATACTAGAGCTCAACAAAACAATAGTTAATACACGCTGTATCAATTATCGTCAGTTAGGTAAGTTTTTTGTTTAGGTAAAATAGTTTGAATAGAAAACCTCACTTTTTACACTATAAACAAAGTGAGGTTTTTTAGATTAATATGCTGAGGATTATAAGCCAGCAGCGGCTCTTAATTCGTCTGCTTTATCGGTTTTTTCCCATGAGAAAGCCGTAAAGGTGTCGTCTCCTACCGTCATTTCAAACGGTTCGCGACCAAAGTGGCCGTATGCCGCGGTTTGACGATACATTGGATGCAGCAAATCAAGCATCTTGGTTATGCCGTAAGGGCGCAAATCAAACGTTTGTCTGACGAGCTCTACCAGTTTTTCTTCAGATACCTTGCCTGTGCCAAAGGTTTCAATTGAAATAGACGTTGGCTCAGCAACGCCAATTGCATAACTGACCTGAATTTCACAACGATCGGCTAAACCCGCGGCTACGATATTTTTTGCAACATAACGCCCTGCATAAGCAGCACTGCGGTCAACCTTTGACGGATCTTTACCAGAAAATGCCCCACCACCATGACGAGCCATACCACCATAGGTATCTACAATAATCTTTCTTCCCGTTAAGCCGCAATCGCCGACAGGTCCACCAATAACGAAACTACCTGTTGGGTTGATAAAATACTTGGTTTCAGGCGTTAGTAACTCTGCTGGAAGTGTATGCTTGATAATGTTTTCCATTACCGCATTGTGCAAATCTTCTTGCTTGATATCAGGGTTGTGTTGAGTAGATAAGACAACCGTATCAATGGCTACTGGTTTGTTATCTTCATAAATAAACGTGACCTGACTTTTTGCATCAGGGCGTAACCAAGGTAAAACGCCAGACTTTCTAGCTTCGGCTTGACGCTCAACGAGACGATGAGAGTAGTATAATGGCGCAGGCATTAATGTCTCTGTTTCATTGGTTGCGTAACCAAACATTAGCCCTTGGTCGCCAGCACCTTGCTCTTCGGGAGCTGCACGGTCAACACCTTGTGCGATTTCTTGCGACTGTTGGCCGATTAAGTTCATAATGCCACAAGTTTCGCCGTCAAAACCGACATCTGATGAAGTATAGCCAATATCACAAATGACTTTACGGGTTAAATCTTCTAAATCCACCCAAGCGGATGTTGATATTTCACCAGAAATAATTGCTACACCGGTTTTAACCATAGTTTCGCAAGCTACGCGAGCATGCTTATCTTTCGCGATAATTGCATCTAGTACTGCATCAGAAATTTGGTCAGCAATTTTATCTGGGTGTCCTTCAGATACGGACTCAGATGTAAAGTAATGTCTAGACATATAACCTCAGTAAAATAGTAAAAACGAATGTGATGCCAAGATGCAAAGCACTTGCCACAAGTTTTATTAAATTCAATTTTAACGTGATAATTTTTTTTTGCTAGTTTTTTTACGCCTAGACGTCTAAATGTCTTTATGGTTTTATTTGTGTGAAAGGTAAATTTCCCTATTTAATCTTTATATTTCAATTAGATAGTTGCGTCTTTCAAGGTGATTTTGTTTTGCCACAAATGCGAAAATATTTTTTCTTGAGCGATATTGGTGTTGGTAGCATAAAAAGATATTCTGCCAGTACTAGCGGTAACGGTGGCAATTTTATGGTCAATTAATTGCCGGGCCAGTTGCTTTGCAACAGGTGTTGCCGTTTCAACCAATTCAATATTTTCACCAATACGTTTGATTATTTCATGTTTTAGAAAGGGGTAGTGGGTACAGCCAAGGACAATGGTATCAACATCGTATTGCTCTATAGGAGCAAGATATTGTTGCAATAAGCGATGGCATTCATTACTACCCACTTTATCTTGTTCTACAATCTCAACTAAACCTGGGCATGCAATAATATGCACCTTGGCGTTATGTTGATGTTGCTTTATCAATGAAAGAAAACGTTGATTGGTGGATGTCGCTTGGGTAACTAATATCGCGACATGTTGTGTCTTACTGTGTTTTACTGCAGGCTTTATCGCTGGTTCAACACCAATAATAGGAATTGAAACCCGCCGTCTTAACTGATCAATCGCATTTACTGTTGCGGTGTTGCACGCCAACACAAGCGCTTTAACATTTTGTTTAACAAACCAATCAGCAATAGTGTTAACTCTATTAATGATCTCTTGCTCTGACAACCTTCCATAAGGTGCAAATTGATTATCTGCTAAATAAATTAACGATTCATTCGGCATAAGCTCATGAACACGTTTAGTGATTGATAGTCCACCGACACCTGAATCAAATAATCCAATCGATTTGTTGTGATAAGTCAAATTCTATGTGGCTCGCAACATGCTTTAAAGTGTTGATGATACCAAAGTAAGAAATCGAGTTAAATTATTTAACCTTAGGTTTGTATAAGAATTAGCAAGAAGGCAATAAAATCATACATTTAAGCTAGCTACGTCTTTCTAGCAAGCTACTTTTTACTGAATTCAAGGCGTATTGTTGTAGGAATAGTCAGCTATTTCACAACAATATAACGCAGAAGTAATTAAAAATAGGTGTTAGAAATGCATTTATTATGCAGAGCTGAGGTTATTAATAATCAAAAAACTATAAGAATGAAGATCACTGTGCATAACCTGAGTTTGCTGAAAAGGAGTAAGTTCAGAAATGTGTTATTAATTCATTTTAAGGTGATCACCTTAACGTGATGAGTAAGACTTCCAGAATGCCGTCGTCAACATTAGTCCTGAACACCGTGTGTTCAGGGCGGAAACTGCATATTGGCCGTAGGCTTCCCAGTACGAGCTGGGCTTGCTCAATAGCCAGTAATAAGTTTCCTTAGGTAAAACTTATCGGCTCAGGGACATAGTTAACATACAAACATCCCAGAAGACTTAACCCATAGTATAGCTAAACTTAATGAGAGTTTTAAGGGGTTAAATCAATGTTTGTGTTGTTTGCTTGGATAGTAAACGAATTTCGTTGATTAATTGTCAAGTAAACCGCAAGTTAGACAAATTTGCCTGTACTACGCTTTCTTCTTGGTGTTGCTGACGGCTTGCTTGATGGTATTTTGTAGCAAATCGATTTGATTTTGCATGGCGAGTTTTTCTTGTTCAAGCTGGTGTTTAGATTGTAACAAATCATGAGCTAAGTTTAACGCAGTCATTAGCAAGGTTTGTTCTGGGGTTTTCGTGGTGCTTGCTTGTTCTTGAACCTGTTTTATTCGAGTGTCTACTTCATGAGCTGCTTGCAACAACGCTGATTCTTGTCCTTGAGGACAAGCCACTTTCATACGGCGATTAGCAATTTCAATGGTTACGCTATGCGAACTCATAATCAGATAACATCTCTATAGTAAAACAATAAAAGGTCATTTATGTGCTATGTTATTAAATTAATTAGCAAAACATCTTTGCATTTGATAACACGCATTTTGTGGAAACTATAACGAGGACGATCTTCAGATGCAAGCAATAACACGCGAATATTGCACTTTTCCTGTCTAGCTTCAATTTACAGGCAGTGGTACGATATAGGGCATAATAGAACAAGGTTTATATTTTTTAATGTCTGACGAATCTTTAATCGATTTTGCTACTGTACAAGCCATTATTACTGCGGAAAATGTCAAAGCACATGGCGCTGAAATTCATGGTGTATTAACAGGGTTAATCTGCGCAGGATATTCTTTCGAAAGTAACGACTACCTGTCATTGGTCAATGATATGTTGAACAATGGCGAAGGCTTGCCGAATAAACTCAAAGTGACCATCAAGTTGATGTTTAGTCAGATTTGGCAAAATCTTTTAGATGATAGTTATTCATTTAGCTTGCTTGTCCCTGATGATGATGAATCAATTGAAGAGCGTGGTAATGCTATTGCCGCTTGGGTTCAAGGGTATAATCTTGGCTTTGGTTTACAGCAAAAAAATCGGGCGGTGTTGTCTGATGATGTCAAAGAAGTTCTCAAAGACTTTGGCGAAATTGCGAATCTTTCAGATGAATTTGACCACGATGAAGCAACCGAGCAAGCGTACTTTGAAATTTTAGAATATGTGCGTATGTCAGCTTTGTTATGTTTTACAGAGCTAGGTACACCACCCGAACCAAACGATAAACCTCAAACTCTGCACTAGGATTGTTTATGAGTATGTCTTTAACGATTGATGAGTATGTCACTCGTCGTCAGCGCTTATTCGCGCAAATGCCAGCGAACTCTGTTGCGGTTTTTTTTGCCGGACACGAGCAGACGCGCAGTAATGATACCGAATATTTATTTTGCCAAGACAAAACCTTTCTTTACATGACGGGGTATCCTGAGCCAGATGCTGTCTTGGTGATGATTAAAGCCGAAACAAACGAAAGTATTTTGTTCTGTCGTCAAAAAGATAGCCTGCAAGAAGTGTGGCATGGTAGACGTATTGGCGTTGATAATGCGATAAAAGACTATCAATTTGACCAAGCTTACGAGCTCACTGAGTTAACGACAAAACTTGAAGAGCTTCTTGCTGATAAAACGGCTGTTTGGAGTTGCTCTGGTCAAATAACGGCAGAGAATAACCATATCGCTTTAGCATTAGCTAACATCAGAGCAAAGGCTCGCTCAGGTATAAAAGCGCCAACGACTCAATTTGATTGCCAAGCCATAATCGATGAAATGCGCTTGATTAAAAGCCCAGCTGAACTAGCTGTTATGCGTAAGGTTAATCAAATTAGTGGTGGGGCACATGTGCGTGCCATGGAAAAAGCTCAGCCAGGGCTTTATGAATATCAATTAGAGGCCGAATTACTGCATGAATTTGCGCGTCATGGTGCTCGTCATGCTGCTTATAATTGCATTGTCGCCTGTGGAGACAATGCCAATATCCTTCACTACACCGATTGTAGTGATCGCCTTGAACAAGGGCAGTTAATTTTAATTGATGCTGGCGGTGAACTAAATGGTTATGCTGCTGATATCACCAGAACATTCCCTGTGTCAGGTACGTTTTCCGCCCCGCAGAAACAGCTTTATGAGCTAGTGCATAGTGCGTTAGAGCAGACGGTTGCAATGGTTAAACCTGGCATTTGTTTTGCTGAACTTAATGATAAAGCCTGTGAAATTCTCACTCAAGGCTTACTCGAATTAGGTATTTTAAGTGGTGACTATCAAACGCTTTTGAGCGAAAAAGCGTGTAAAAAATACTTTATCCATAGTTTGGGGCATTGGTTAGGGCTTGACGTACATGATGTTGGCAATTATCAGGTGAAAGATAAACGCCAAACTCGTTTATTTGAGCCAGGGATGGTGTTAACAATAGAGCCTGGGCTTTATATCCCTCTAGACGATGATAGCGTTGAGGAAAAGTGGCGAGGTATTGGTATTCGAATTGAAGATAATATCGTCGTTACTGACCTGGGTCATGAAAATCTTAGTGAGAGTGTGCCAAAATCTGTTGAAGATATTGAGCAGCTTATGCGAAATGCTCAACGCTAATGGATAGGTTCCTGTAATTAATTATGGCGAATAGTGATGGCTAGTGCTGCTCAACATTTTGATATTGTCATTGCCGGTGGCGGACTCTCTGG
This sequence comes from Thalassotalea ganghwensis, assembly GCF_053485795.1. Taxonomy (NCBI): domain Bacteria; kingdom Pseudomonadati; phylum Pseudomonadota; class Gammaproteobacteria; order Alteromonadales; family Colwelliaceae; genus Thalassotalea; species Thalassotalea ganghwensis. The sequence goes on along the minus strand of NZ_JBQRUM010000020.1, from coordinate 23,925 downwards.
TGCTTTATCAGCGATAGCGCTCTCCCAATGCAAAAAGCCTGATGGTCAATGTTTATCGATTGCCATTATTGATAAACACCCATTGCAACAACGCCCGGAGCTGACTTTTGATGATCGTGTTTTGGCGTTGTCTCATGCGAGTGTTCAATATTTTAAACGTTTAGATGTTTGGTCGTTATTAGCCAGTGATAGCCAGCCAATTGAAGATATTCATATTTCTGATCGCGGCTATTATGGTAAAGCTAGAGTAAGCGCCGAATCGCATCAGGTCTCGGCGTTGGGCTATGTCGCTCCAATGGCTGCCATTGGGGCAGCTATGCTTGAGCGCTTAAAACATTGTCAGCATGTTAGCTGGTTTACGCCTGAAGCTATTGAAGATATTCATTGGACGACACAACAAGTTTGCCTGACCTTATCGTCTGGAAAACAACTTACCGGAAGTTTACTGCTTGGTTGTGATGGAGCTCAATCTCAATGTCGACACGCAGCGAATATTGCAATTAGAGAAAAGCCCTATCAGCAAGCCGCTTTGATCGCTAATGTTGTCACCAGTAAACCACATAACAATATTGCCTTTGAGCGCTTTACTGAGCATGGCCCTATTGCCATGTTGCCATTATCTGAATTAGATGGCGTTGAAAACCGATGTTCATTGGTTTGGACATTGCCTCCTTCACAGGCAGAAAAAATAAAGCGATTATCTGCATCACGTTTTAATCAAGAACTTAATCGTGCTTTCGGCTTTTGGCTGGGGGCAATTAAGAAAGTAGGTGAACGCCATGTTTATCCGTTAAACTTGGTGCAAGCCCAAGAGCAGGTCAATCATCGTTTGGTGCTAATTGGCAATGCCTCCCACACCATACATCCCATTGCAGGACAAGGTTTTAATTTAGGCTTGCGTGATGTCGCTGATTTAGTGTGTGCAATAGAGCAGGCATTAAGTGACAATCGTGATATCGGTCAGTTAAGTGTACTAATGGCTTATGCCCAAAAAAGACAACAAGACCATCGACATATAATTCAGCTAACAGATTCATTGGTCAGTATCTTTTCGAATCACTATGACCCTTTGGTTATTGGTCGCAATATAGGGCTAAAAGTGATGAACTATGTCAGCCCGCTAAAGCAGCGCTTTGTTAATAAAACCATGGGGTATTAATGTTTGATCGCAGCAAGATTTTAAATATAGCGAGTTTTTATGCAAAAGTTTGATATTTTAATTGTGGGTGGCGGTATGGTTGGCTTAACCACGGCACTTGCTATTCGTAAACTTACCTCGCTAACGGTTGCTATCGTTGATACCAATGAAGTTCGTACCTTATCAGAGCAACCAGAACTTCGCGTTAGTGCGATTAACGTTGCAAGTCAGCAATTATTTAAGCAGCTTGAAGTATGGCCATTAATCACTGAACAACGGCTTCAGCCCTATTGTCACATGCATGTCTGGGACAAGGCTGGTTTGGGGCAATTGGATTTTAATGTTAGCGACGTTGATTCTCGTTTACCGCTTGAGCAAATTGGCTGGATTATTGAAAATAACGTAATTCGCAATGCCTTGTGGCAAAAGGCAAAACAAGATCAAGGCATTACCTTTTTTACCCAAGAAAAGCTTAATCACATTTCTGTCGGTGACAGTGAAGTGTTTGCCAGTTTTACTTCTCAGCCGCCTATTATTGCAAAATATATCGTTGGCGCAGATGGTGCGCACTCATGGGTGCGCCAGCATATGGGAATGAACCTCACATTTAGTGATTATGATCATCATGCCATAGTGGCGACCGTTGAATGTCCTCAAGGTCATCAAGAAACCGCTTGGCAAGTATTTCTACCAACAGGACCATTGGCGTTTTTACCGTTATATCAGCCCGATAAATGCTCTATTGTGTGGTCGACCTCGCCAAGTGAAGCCAAGCGCCTAATGGCATTGCCAGCTGAGCAATTTGCTAAAGAACTTACCGCTGCCAGTGACGCTAAATTAGGTAACCTAGCTTTAGTAAGTGAAAGACAAAGCTTTCCTTTAACCATGCGTTATGCGCAAGATGTTATTAAAAACAAAGTGATCCTTGTTGGAGATGCTGCTCATACCATTCATCCTCTGGCAGGCCAAGGGGTTAATCTCGGCTTGCTTGATGCTGCAGCATTAGCCGAAGCATTTCAAGCAGAGCAGGCGAATCAATTTAACCAGCGCGATTTAGCACATTTTGAGCGCTGGCGTAAGTCAGATGCGCTAGAGATGATCACCGCCATGGCAATAATAAAGAAAACCTTTGAGCCACATCACCCAGTAGTTGATGCACTAAGGGGAATGGGCATGAGTATGCTCAACCAAGTTAAGCCAATAAAAAGCTTGTTGATTAAGCAGGCGCTAGGTCAACGCTCCCACCAACCCATACTGACCAAGGCACCACTGGATTAAGCTTGGTAGCCCGCGGAAAAAATATCTAAACAATAAAAAAGGTTTTTAACTTAAGTTATTGTAATTTTTTAATAAAAATCTTTTTTCTCTGCTGCGTAATGAGAATTGACAAAATTATCTTTGTTGAACTGGATAATATTTGCATCATCTCCGTAAATTATTTTTTAAAAAGCGTTATTAAAAAATAATATTTTAAAAAAATCTAATATATGGGTTTTTATTTTTTATATGTGTATTTTCTTTGTTGAATCAACAGCAGAGCAGGAGTATAATCCCTGCCAATTTTTCCAATAAAGCGTGTTCACTTGATTTAGCGCTAGTATCGCTAGGCTAGACAAAGGTTCACCTGATAACTGAGTTCATGATTATGACCAATAAAACAGTATTGCACGCTAAGCACCTAGAATCAGGCGCTAAAATGGTTGATTTCCACGGTTGGGAAATGCCAATTAATTATGGTTCACAAATCGAAGAGCATCACGCTGTTCGTAAAGATGCGGGTATGTTTGATGTATCACACATGACCATCGTAGACGTAAAAGGTGCTGATGCTAAGCCATTTTTACGTCGCTTAGTGATCAATGACGTGGCTAAACTAACTGTTGCTGGTAAAGCGCTTTATACAGGTATGTGTAATCATGAAGGTGGTGTGATTGATGATTTAATCATTTACTATTTCACTGACACTGACTATCGTTTAGTGGTTAACTCAGCAACGCGCGAAAAAGACTTAGCGTGGATCAATGAACAAGCACAAAACTTAGACGTTACCATCACTGAACGTCCAGAGTTTGGCATGATTGCCGTGCAGGGCCCGCAAGCAAAAGCTAAAGTGGCGACAATTTTAGATGCTGAGCAAACGCAAGCTGTTGATGGTATGAAGCCATTTTTTGGTGTGCAAGCAGGTGACTTATTTATCGCAACAACGGGATACACCGGTGAAAACGGTTATGAAATTGTTGTTCCAGAAGCGCAAGCGGCTGATTTATGGCAACAGTTATTAGACGCTGGTGTAAAACCGTGTGGCTTAGGTGCTCGTGATACGCTGCGTTTAGAAGCTGGTATGAACCTTTATGGTTTAGACATGGATGAAACCGTATCACCATTGGCAGCGAACATGGCTTGGACAATTAGCTGGGAGCCAGAAGATCGTGACTTTATTGGTCGTGAAGTATTAAGCGCACAGCGTGAAGCAGGTGACCAACCTAAGTTAGTTGGACTTGTGATGAAAGAAAAAGGCGTACTTCGTACAGGCCTTAAAGTAGTGACAACCGATGGTGAAGGTGAAATTACCTCAGGTACGTTCTCTCCATCGTTAGGACATTCAATTGCAATGGCTCGTGTACCGCGCAGTGTTAAAGTGGGCGATACTGTTGAAGTTGAAATGCGTAAAAAACTCGTTAAGGTAGACGTAGTTAAACCAAGCTTTGTTCGTAACGGTCAAAGCCAATTGTAATAATTTTATTTGATGCTCTATAGTAAAGTAGCTAAAACGAGCGTTAAGCAGATTTAAATATTAAATATTAGGAACAATAAAAATGAGCAATATTCCTTCAGAATTAAAATACGCTTCATCACACGAATGGGTTCGTAATGAAGGTGACGGCACAGTAACCATCGGTATTACAGAGCACGCACAAGAGTTATTAGGTGACATGGTATTTGTTGAATTGCCAGAAGTTGGTGAAAGTGTCAGTACGGGTGATGATGTCGCAGTAGCTGAGTCTGTAAAAGCAGCTTCAGATATCTATGCGCCAGTTTCAGGTGAAGTTATCGCGGTTAACGAAGACTTAGAAGATTCTCCAGAGCTCGTAAACTCTGACGCCTACGGCGACGGATGGATGTTCAAAATTAAATTAGATGACGCGAGTGAATTAGAAAACCTTCTAGATGCTGAAGGTTATGAGAATTCAATCGACGAAGATTAATTGTTAATTAACATATTGTTAGAAGCCCTGAACCTTGTTTAGGGCTTTCTTTTATTTTGCAAGATATTATAGAGACGCTGTTTTATGACTACTCCATCATTGTTTGACTTAGAGCAAACTGAAGATTTTATTCGTCGCCATATTGGTCCTGATGAAGCGCAAACACAAGCAATGTTAAATGACATTGGTGCAGAATCAGTCGACGCATTAATTGATGAAATTGTGCCTAGCGACATCCGTTTAGCTGACTTACCAAACATTGAAGCCAGTAAAACAGAAGTTAAAGCGCTTAAAGATCTTAAAGCGATTGCCAGTCAAAACAAAGTAAATACAACCTACATTGGTTTAGGTTACTACGGTACGTTAACGCCTAATGTTATTTTACGTAACGTGTTAGAAAATCCAGGTTGGTATACGGCATATACACCATATCAGCCAGAGATTGCGCAAGGTCGTTTGGAGTCGTTATTAAACTATCAGCAAATGTGTATCGACCTAACCGGATTAGAATTGGCTTCTGCTTCATTGTTAGATGAAGGTACCGCTGCCGCTGAAGCGATGGCACTTGCAAAACGAGTTTCTAAGAACAAAAAATCAAACACTTTCTTTATTTCAAGTGATGTTTATCCGCAAACTATTGACGTGGTAAAACAGCGTGCTGAGATGTTTGGTTTTGATATCGTTATCGCTCCTGCAGAGCAAGCGCCAGAGCATGATATTTTTGGTGCATTATTGCAATACCCAAGTGCAACTGGTGAAGTATCTGACATCAGCGGCTTAATTGCTAAAATTCAAGAAAACAAAGGTATTGTTGCCGTAGCTGCTGACATCATGAGCTTAGTGCTATTAAAAGCACCAGGTGAGTTAGGCGCTGATGCCGTTATTGGCTCGAGCCAACGTTTTGGTGTGCCAATGGGGTATGGTGGTCCTCACGCTGCATTCTTTACCACGTCTGATAAATACAAGCGCTCGTTACCTGGCCGTATTATCGGTGTTTCTAAAGATACTCGTGATAATCCTGCATTACGTATGGCAATGCAAACGCGTGAACAACACATTCGTCGTGAAAAAGCGAACTCAAATATTTGTACAGCACAGGTATTGCTCGCGAATATGGCTGCTTTCTACGCGGTATATCACGGCCCTAAAGGTTTAAAAACTATCGCACAGCGTATTCACCGTTTCGCTGATATTATTGCTCATGCTGCAAACATTAAACAATTAACGCCATTACACGGTTTTTACTTTGATACCTTAACATTTAATGTATCAACTGACTTAAAAGCGGAAATTGTCGCTCGTGCATTAGCTAAAGGTGTTAACTTACGTACAGACGTAGACAGTCAAATTAGCCTTTCTGTTGATGAAACCACAACTCGTGATGATGTTTTAGATTTATTCGATATTTTATTCGGTGAAGAGCACGGTTTAGATATTGAAGGTATCGACGCTGAAGTACGTGCGTTAGGTAATATTTCAATCCCTGAATCATTGGTTCGTGAATCTGAAATTTTAACGCACCCAGTCTTTAACTCATACCACAGCGAAACAGAAATGTTACGCTACATCAAAAAGTTAGAAAATAAAGATTTAGCGTTAAATCACTCAATGATTTCATTGGGCTCATGTACGATGAAGCTTAATGCGACTGCACAAATGATCCCAGTTTCTTGGCCTGAATTTGCTAACATGCACCCATTCGCGCCAATCGATCAAGCGCAAGGCTATAAGCAAATGATCGACGAATTAGGTGAAGCGTTAGTTGAGTTAACCGGTTATGACAACATTTCAATGCAACCTAACTCAGGTGCACAAGGTGAATACGCAGGCTTAATTGCCATTCATAAATATCACGAAAGCCGTGGTGAAGGGCACCGTAACATTTGTTTGATCCCATCATCAGCACACGGTACTAACCCAGCGTCAGCGCAAATGGTTGGTATGAAAGTGGTTGTGGTTGATTGTGACAAGCAAGGTAACGTTGACATGAACGACTTGCGCACCAAAGCAAGCGAGTTAGCTGACAACCTATCTTGTATCATGATCACTTACCCATCAACGCATGGTGTTTATGAAACCACGATTGCTGAAATTTGTAATATCGTTCACGAGCACGGTGGTCAGGTTTACTTAGACGGTGCCAACATGAACGCACAAGTCGGTTTGACATCACCAGGCTTTATTGGTGCTGACGTATCTCACTTAAACTTGCACAAAACCTTTGCTATCCCGCATGGTGGTGGTGGCCCAGGTATGGGACCGATTGGCGTTAAAGCACACTTAGCGCCTTTCTTGCCAGATCACCCATTAGTGACCGTTAATGAAGAAACTAAAGGTAACGGAGCAGTTTCTGCCGCGCCTTTCGGTAGTGCTGGTATTTTATGTATCTCTTACCTATACATTGCTTTATTGGGCCGTAAAGGTGTAACAGATTCAACTAAATACGCTATTACTAATGCTAACTACTTAGCGAAGAAATTAAGCCAACACTACCCAATTTTATACACAGGTAAAAATGGTCGTGTGGCACATGAATGTATCGTTGACTTGCGTCCATTAAAAGAAAGCTCAGGCATCACTGAAATGGATGTTGCTAAACGTTTAATGGATTACGGTTTCCATGCGCCAACCATGTCGTTCCCAGTAGCGGGTACGTTAATGATTGAGCCGACTGAATCAGAGTCTAAAGTAGAGCTTGACCGCTTTATCGAAGCAATGACGAGCATTCGTGATGAGATCCGTAAAGTAGAAAGTGGCGAGTGGACTAGCGAAGATAACCCACTTCACAATGCACCACATACCCTTGCTGACATCACTAGCGAGTGGAATCGTGGTTACAGCATCGCTGAAGCGGTATTCCCAGTACCTGCCGCAGCGGCAAACAAATTCTGGCCAACAGTTAACCGTATCGATGACGTATACGGCGACCGTAACTTAATTTGTTCATGTCCAGCAACGGATACTTATAAAGATTAAGTTAATTGTGTAGTCTATTATTAAAAAATTAGACATTTGTATTTAAAAATAGACAAACTTCGGTTTGTCTATTTTTTTGCCTTGAATAAATCTCATATGGTGAGCCAAGCAAAGATGTCAATTTAGGTAGCGCACTTAATGGCTTTCCTCTAGTCTTTATTGATTCTGTTTTTTCAGTTGTTGCGGATACTGTTGTTTTACCTTACACAATAGTTATGCAAGCGGACAAAGGCTCCATAAAGGTTAATTGATTACAAGAATCAAAAGGACTACAGTAAATAATATTTGTTAACTAAGGAAAATTTTGTGCTATTCAATAATTGGTTGATGTTTTGTTCTATCGCTTTGTTGGCTACCGCTACACCTGGTCCGGCAGCATTACTTGTTTCAATCAATAGTCTGTCTTTTGGTTTTAAAAAATCTCTTGTAACAGTGCTAGGCAATGTTACGGGGCTGTTTATTATGTCAACATTTTCGGTACTTGGGTTAAGTGCCGTTGTTTTACATTCAACCGTAGCATTTACTGTTATAAAAATATTCGGGGCTGCTTATTTGGTTTATTTAGGTTTAAAGCTTTGGATAAATGGTATCGGTAGTATAGAGATAGGCTCAACAAAGCTATCTAGAGGTAGTTCTTTAAGCCTATATAAACAAGGGGTTTTAGTGGCATTAACCAATCCCAAAGCCGTTATTTTTACTACCGCATTATTTCCTCAGTTTATTGTCGCTGATGATCCGCTAATGTTTCAGTTTTCAATTTTAGTGTTTAGTTTCATGTTGTTATCATTCATTTGTTTGTCATTTTATGCACTAATAGCGCAGCGTGCTAAAGCACGTACAAAAAACACTCGAGTACAAAAGTTACTTGGAAAAATATTTGGTGCTACATTTATTGGTGCAGGATGTATTCTTGCAACGACTCCAGAGTAATAGGTAGCTAACAAGCAAATTCCCATGGCAAATTAGAATCGGTTTTTGCTCATTCGACGCAATTTTTAGCCAAGCCTTTTCTGCTGGACAAGCAAACGTTAGATGGCATATAAGTCCGAGAGCGAGTGACTGGAACTACCAAAAAATGGGGAGAAATCTGTGAATACTACACCGAAAGTACTGAGCGAGTCGGTCTTACGCCGTCTTACCAATGACGCTATCACTACGCTTCTTGGCGAGGCGAAAAGCTACGAGGCGGCGGCTCGACCCGGATTACAGTTAGCTTTGTGCAATGAAGCAATTGCAGACATGAATATGTTGGTTGTTGGCGCAGGTGCTGATGCTAATCACTTTAGGGGGATGTTGAATTCCTGCTTGGAACGACAACTTCCATTTCTTGTCATCATCTTTCCTGAAGCCGGCAAGGAACTCGACGATATTGCAGCCGATTTAGGGCTGGCCTACGCCGTGGATTTCCCTTTTATGGTGCGTAAAGATGCGCCTATTGAGCCATCCGGTAACCCAGACGTTGAAATTGTTTGTGCGTCTGGCGCCGATGACGCTGATGCAAGCGCGGATGTGCTGGTTTCAGCCTTTAGCATGGACAAGGACAGCGTACTTCGAGCACTGCCTGCGTCTTTACTCGATTCGACAGGTGTTGATGTCTATGTTGCGCGCATTAATGGCGAAGCAGTGGGAAGTGTTACGCTGACCCATCACGGCGATACCTGCGGTATCTGGGCGATGGGGACGGTTGCATCACAACAGCGTGGCGGGATCGGTCTTAGGCTTTTGACGACAGCGCTGGCGCAGGCACGCAATAATGGGAGCCGACGTTTTTTCCTTGGTGCAACGCCTGCAGGCTACCGCCTTTACCAGCAGCTAGGCTTTGAGACTGTTTGTACCGCTCGCGTCTGGGTGTCAGGTGAAACTCATCAGGCATAGCAGAGTGCCTTTGCTCCTATTCATCGAGATGATATTAGTAAGAGCGAACAAAGTAGCACATTACCTATGGCGTAGTTTATTTCAAATATAAACAAGAGTTAACTAACTGATAGATTTTATAGTAAAAAGTCTTTACCTTAATTATTAACCTTGTGCTGATAACAATAAAAATAATAGATCTATATTATGAGTGAGTTAAAACAATGGAAAAAATCTGACTACGTGACGCTTGCGCTGTGGTTTTTTCCAGCAGCGATACTGACTTGGGGGATTCATGAGTTCGCTCATTTTGGTATAGGAAAGCTTCTTGGCTACGACATGTTCATCACTTTCAATACTGCAGGGCTTGCCAGTGGTAGTTATGCAAACACCTGGCATCAAGCTCTTGTTGGTCTTGCTGGCCCAATGATAACGTGGTTTCAAGCTATCATTGCCGTGATAGTAATTAACCAACGTAAACAACTCTTTTGGTATTCATTCTTATTTTTGCCTTTATATATGCGATTGGTAGCCATGGGGATTAGCTACACGTCAAAACCTAATGATGAAGCTTCCGTTAGTTTACTTTATGACTTACCTATGTGGGTGCTGCCTTCTATTTCAGTAGTATTTTTATTTGCCTTAACTTATTGGGGCAGCGAAAAACTAAATGTGGGATGGAAAGGAAACCTATTGTCGTATCTAATGGCGTCAATAATAGTCACCTCAATCGTTGTTTTAGATAACTTAGTATTTTAAACAAGAAAATCTAGAGGGCAGAGCAATTTATATTTATTCTGACTCTGAATTAGCTAAAAAGAGATAACGTCTTGCACGGCTTATATTTTTCCGCCATATTATTTAACTGCTACTCAATAATAAAAAACACATAAATACGAGCTATCTTTATGTCTTTGATTAACTTAGGCCAATTCGGGAGTTTATTTGAAATTGGCTTTGCACTTCATTTCGCCGTTGCTTTTATCGATCGCATATATGCTCGCGAGCTTCCGGTTCGCGTTGACAGGATTAACGCAAGGGTGAAAGCCATTGAACAATTTAGGCGAGAAATTGCTGATGGCCAGCGTTGGACGGAAGAGTCAGGAGAAAAGTTTGAGCTGATTTTTGCTTATCGCCATATTGAAAACCCGCAATGGCTAGATTTTAATAATCAGGTGCTTGATCGCTTGCATGAATTATTGCAAAACACTAACGGCCAGATCCGGATATTAAAACGTATTTTAAGTGTAATAACCTTTCTATCGCTTGTGGTTGTGCTCTATTCAGTTTGTGCCTTATTTCTTATTGGGCTTGATATGGAGATTGTAAAATCACTTGATCCGATGACCGCCAGTACCGCCGTATTAATGCAATTGCTGCCTTTACCGTTAGCATCGGCAATTTTCTACTTTGTTGCCAGACGAATGAGTAATGATGTCGATAGAAAAATCCGCAGTGTTGGCGAGTTACACCTGTTGCTTAACCCGCCCGAAGAAGGGAGGATAAACGCATATGTCTCTGTTGAACAAGTTTACCGTCGACATATGGGCACGTTTGAAATCCAGCCTTATCACTTTGATGAAAGGTAATTATTAGCATAAGTCTATTCTGCCCTTAAGAAAAACTGTGGTTTTCTGTTATTCCTTTTGACTATTGGTTAGCGACTCATCTATATAATATATAGCAGACTCATCACAACATGTTGTTGGGTAAACTTATGGTGGAAGGAATATGTGTCGCTTTTTAGTTTATAAGGGATCAGCAATCACAATGAATAAACTTGTGATTGAACCGGCGAACTCGCTAATTATCCAAAGTAAGACCGCCAAAAAAAGAGCGGTGCCGGTTAATGGTGATGGTTTTGGTATTGGCTGGTATCCACTACACAACGATCCTGAACCTGCTCGAATGGTGAGTATTGAGCCAGCATGGAGTAATCAAAACCTACTTCAATTGGCCGCTAAAGTGAGTAGCCAACACTTTTTTGCCCACGTACGTGATGCTTCAGTAGGGATGCCGGTATCGCAAAGTAATTGCCATCCTTTTACTTATGGCCGATACCTCTTTATGCACAATGGCCGCTTAGATCAATTTTGTAAGTTTAAACGAGCGATGTTAAATAGCTTATCTGATCGGGCGTTTAATTTAATTAAAGGTAATACAGATTCAGAGTACGCATTTGCATTATTGATGGACGTCGTTGATTTTGCCGAGCAATTATCAGCGCAAGAGTTAAAGCAAGCACTCTATGAAACCATAAGGCGCATTATTCAAATTAGAATTGCTCATGGTGCCAATACCAATGCTTATATCAATTTTGCAGTGAGTGACGGCTCGACCACGATTGTCACTCGCTTTGCCACGGATTCTACTAGCCAACCTGCCTCATTATATTACACCAAAGGGATGTTTAATTTTGATCAGCCCTTCGATGATATTAGCATTGAACCAGGTTTGGGTAGTGATGTCGTTGTCTGTTCAGAGCCGCTAACGGAAACATCCGAGGGATGGATAAAGGTTGAGCGAAACCATGCGGTGATCATTGGCTCTGATAATTCAGTTTTGATTGAAAAAATACCGGTGTCTTTTCAAACTTGAACCGATAAAAATGGTCAATTATTTTTGATCCCTTTGATTCGACTCCATTTGATGACATTATTCTTTAAAATTTACATTGTTTTGCAATTGCTATAGGATAAGCGGGAATCTAGCTCGGGATAATTATGTTAAAGCCTTTGTCAAAAGTTATAGTCATTACGTTTATGCTGATTGCCTTTGTTGGGCAAACATTGGCGTATGCTGCTATGTCTTGTGAAATGGCAACAGGTACGCATCAGTCACATCAGATGATGGGTAATAACATGATTGATAACGACACGATGGCTCACGATATGATGGAGCATGCAACGATGGGACACTCCATGACTGATGACCTATCAGCTGACCACCAACGCATGAATCATCAGCTAATGAGCGATCTTAGTCAATCTGATGATTGCTGTGAGGTTGATTGTCATTGCCCAGCCAATGCTTGTACATCAACAACGCTTTTATATGCTCCTATTGATTTAAGTAATATTCAATCGTTAAGCGACGTTGTGATTACATTAACTACTCAACAGCCCAAATCTGTTTCTACTTCTTTATATCGTCCACCGATTATTGCCTAAAACAGGACAAGTGCGCCCAAAATTCGCGCCTATCAAATAACGATTCCATTAATTATTTAAGCGTTTAACCGTGAAAAATTTCCAGTGATATCTGGGGGTAAAATGATCAATACATACTGTAAAATTGCCATAGCATTATTGTGCTTAACGAAATTTGCTTTTGCCACACAGTACACCGACGAACTAAGTACTTTAGCACTAAAAGTTTATAAAACACCAAGTTGTGGATGTTGCAACAAATGGATCAGCCATATTCAAGAACAAGGGCTGGTCGTGTATTCAAAAAACATAGATGATATTGATAGCATAAAAAATCAATATCGCATTCCGTACAATCATCGCTCTTGCCATACAGCAATCAGCGCTAATGGCTTTGTCTTTGAAGGCCATGTGCCGGCTAAATATATTCAGCAGTTCTTGTCAGAACAACACCCTAATGCCATTGGACTAACTGTACCTGCAATGCCGGTTGGCTCTCCCGGTATGGAAGTTGGTGAGCGCTTTATGCCATATAAAGTGTTAATGCTGCTGAACGATGGTACTAGCAAAGTGTATGCAGACATCAATAGCTATAAGGAGCAATTTTAATGAAGTTGCAAGTGTCAAATTTAACCTTACTTTCTTCGGCGTTAATCTTGGGATTATCGGTGTTTTCTGTGCAAGCTGAAAAGGTTGTTTCACTAGAACAAGCCCTTGATTTAGCAATACAAAATGATCCGTGGCTACATGGTAATCAGTTAAAACAAAGCGCGGTTGAAAACCGAAGTATCGCCACCGGCACCATGCCCGATCCTAAAGTATCGTTAGGGATTATGAATCTGCCCACAGATACTTGGGATTTGGGTCAAGAAGGCATGACTCAGCTTAAAGTTGGGATCTCGCAAATGTTTCCAAGAGGAGACAGTTTAGCGTTAAAGCAAGCGCAATTAAAAATAGAATCGTCTAAATTTCCGCTGTTACGTGATAACAGGAAAGCGCAACTAAAGCGTGAAGTCTCTCAGTTATGGTTAGAGGCTTACTTAGCGCAACAAACAATTAACTTGATTAAAGACGATTGGGCGCTGTTTGAACAAATTGCTGAAGTGGCAGAAGCGAATTATTCAAGCGGGATAGGTAAAACTCGGCAACAAGATGTCATTCGAGCTCAGTTAGAAATCGTCCAATTAGAAGATCGACTAATTTCACAGCAGCAAAAGCTTGAAACGAGCTTAGCTTTACTCAATGAGTGGCTGCACATCTATGATGCCAATGTTGACAATCAATTGTTCGATTTTGACGCTCAACCCATGGAGTATAGCGTTTCAAAAGCGTTACCAGTGATTCGATTAATTAACCCTAACGCTATTAAACCGGCCAACTACTCGCGAAATGTTTTAGCAAAGGCGCTGGCAAATCATCCAGCTATTTTAGCTATTGAGGTAAAAAGTCAGGCTTTAAAAAAAGGGATAGCACTGGCTAAACAACAATATCAGCCGCAGTGGGGCGTTAATGCCAGCTATGCTTATCGCGATAATATGCACTCTGGTGATAGTCGAGCGGATCTGTTTTCGGTGGGGGTAACCTTTGATTTACCACTTTTTACAGAAAACAAGCAAGATAAACAAGTTGTCGCCTCAATTGCCGATGCTGAAGCGGTTAAAACAGAAAAACTATTACTGACAAAGCAAATGATCAGCGCAATAGAAAAAGAAATTAAACAACTTAAGCGTTTATCCGAGCGCCAATCAATTTATCAAGAACAATTGCTTAAACAGACACATGATCAAGCACAAAGTTCATTAACCGCTTACACCAACGATGATGGCGATTTTGCTGAAGTGGTGCGGGCAAAAATTGCAGAGTTAAATGCCAGAATTGCAGCCTTACGTATTGACGTTGATGTGCTAAAAACCGTCGCGCGCATCAACTATTTCTTCGCACACGCTATGCCGCAATCCACCCCGTCATTTGGAGAAAAGTAATGTCATCTGATAACAATACACCAGGTTTTAAGCTTATCGCAGCGGTTGTTTTTGGCGCTATGGTTGGGGTCGTCGCTGTTAATGTCTTTCAAACAACACCACCAAAAAGCAGTAGTCAAACATCGGCAACAGGTGATAAAAAGCCGCTCTATTGGGTTGCCCCTATGGACTCAAACTATCGTCGAGATAAGCCGGGTAAATCGCCGATGGGGATGGATTTAATTCCTGTTTATGAAGAATCATCCAGTGAAGACTTTGGCCCCGGCGCTGTTACTATCGCTCCTCATGTGGTGAATAATTTAGGGGTTCGTACTGCGCCAGTGCAATTCAAGGCTATGAATACCGAAATATCAACGGTTGGTTATGTACAATATGACGAGGATGAGCTTATTCATATTCATCCACGTGTTGATGGTTGGATAGAAAAGCTCTATGTGAAAGCCGCGGGAAACCCTGTTAAAAAAGGTCAACCACTTTACACCTTGTATTCTCCACAACTAGTGAATGCTCAAGAAGAGTTCTTAATTGCCTTAAAGCGTGAAAACAGGTCGTTAATTAGTGCCGCAAGAGAGCGCCTTAAAGCTTTGCAGCTATCCCCCGAGCTTATGCAGCAGTTAGAAAAAACTCGAAAAGTACAGCAAACTATTACCTTTTATTCGCCGCAAGATGGTGTGGTTGATGGACTAAAGATCAGAGAAGGCTTTTATGTAAAGCCGGGCAATACCTTATTAAGTATTGCTAAACTCGATCAGGTATGGGTTGAAGCAGAGGTATTTGAGCGTGATGCTGCGCAAATTCAAATAGGGTTGCCTGTTTCCATGCGTTTAGATTATTTACCCGGAACGCAATGGACTGGGGTAGTCGATTACGTTTATCCGACACTCAATAATAAAACGCGTACGCTGAGGGTGCGATTAAAGTTTGATAACCCAGATTATCAATTAAAGCCCAATATGTTTGCGCAAGTATCAATCCACCCCAATCAGACTCAACGCACCTTGCTAGTACCTAAAGAAGCGGTGATTCGAACGGGCAAACAAGATCGTGTCGTACTTGCTTTAGGTGCAGGCCAGTTTAAATCAATTGAAGTGATTATTGGCCGAGTGACGAGCGATAGTATCGAAATTTTAGATGGGCTTAATCAGGATGATGTTGTGGTTACCTCGGCTCAATTTTTGATTGATTCAGAATCTAGCAAAAGCTCTGATTTTAAGCGCATGGCTCAAAACGAATTACCAAACGTTGTATGGATGGAGGGCGAGGTAAATAGTGTCATGGCTGAGCACGGTATGGTCAACATTTCTCATGGCCCAGCCCAAGCCTGGGACTGGCCAGAGATGACCATGGATTTCACCGTCGCACCAAGTGTTGATATTGAATCCTTAAAAGCGGGGCAATCGCTGCACTTTGAAGTAACAAAATCTGAACAAGGAGAATATCAGGTGACCACCATTCATATTATGGCCGAGCCACACGTTTCTTCTGCAACTGTTGATGGGCTGATCAATACACTCGATGTTGAAAGTCGAGTGGCAAATATTAGTCGTGGCCCGATTGAAAAATGGGATAGACCGGCGGCAACGATGGATTTCATTTTTGCAGACGCTGTCGATATATCTCAGTTAAAAATAGGTGATAGGGTGACGTTTACCTTTGAAGTGAGGGACGATTTTATTATCACCGAAATTTCCTCTGAATCTG
The DNA here is from genome assembly GCF_053485795.1 of Thalassotalea ganghwensis. Classification (NCBI taxonomy): domain Bacteria; kingdom Pseudomonadati; phylum Pseudomonadota; class Gammaproteobacteria; order Alteromonadales; family Colwelliaceae; genus Thalassotalea; species Thalassotalea ganghwensis. Next base: position 7,919 of record NZ_JBQRUM010000020.1, on the reverse strand, counting down.
GCCAACAAACGCAGCACAGTCAAGATAGTGCCGCAGACCATTCAAATCATTAAGGCGGAGACAAGTAATGATTGAATCAATTATTCGATGGTCGGTGGGTAATCGCTTTTTTGTCTTGTTAGTGACCATGATTATTGCCTTTGGTGGCATGTATTCGTTAAAACAAACTCCGGTTGATGCGATACCCGATCTTTCTGATGTTCAGGTAATCATAAAAACCAGTTATCCAGGGCAAGCTCCACAGGTAGTTCAAGACCAAGTAACCTTCCCATTAACCACCGCTATGCTGTCCGTGCCAGGTGCACAAACGGTTCGCGGGTATTCGTTTTTTGGCGATTCTTATGTTTATATCATTTTTGACGATGATACTGATTTATACTGGGCAAGAAGTCGAGTACTCGAATACTTAAGTCAAGTCGCCTCAAGCTTACCCGATTCGGCAAAACCACAATTAGGTCCAGATGCCACAGGCGTAGGCTGGGTATACATTTATGCTTTGACCGATAAATCTGGAAAACATGACTTAAGCCAGTTAAGAAGTATTCAAGATTGGTTTTTAAAGTACGAACTTCAAACGGTAGAGGGTGTCTCTGAAGTTGCAGCCGTTGGCGGTATGGTTAAACAGTATCAAGTACAAGTTGATCCTGACAAATTACGGGCGTTTAACGTGCCATTAAGCCATATCCAAACAGCGCTTAAACGGGGAAACAAAGAAACCGGCGCATCGGTGGTTGAAATGGCTGAAGCCGAGTACATGGTTACCGCGACAGGTTATATTCAGTCGGTGCAAGATATCGAGAAAATTCCTCTGGGTATTAATGACCAAGGAACACCACTACGGATTGGCGATGTTGCGAACGTCAACCTTGGGCCACAAATGCGTCGAGGCATTGCCGAACTCAATGGTGAAGGAGAAGTGGTTGGTGGCGTTGTTGTAATGCGCTTTGGTGAGAATGCACAACAAACGATTAATGGCGTTAAAGCGAAAATTGAATCGCTAACATCGTCGTTACCAGAGGGGGTCGAGATTGTTCCGGTTTACGATAGATCAAAGTTGATCGAAAGTGCCGTCGATAACCTGTGGAGTAAGTTAGTTGAAGAGCTTGCGATAGTTGCGCTGGTTTGTGTCGCGTTTTTGTTTCATCTTCGTTCATCCATTGTCGCTGTAGTAACCCTACCATTGGGTATTTTGGTGTCTTTTAGCATCATGTATATGCAAGGTATCAATGCCAACATCATGTCGCTTGGAGGCATAGCGATTGCCATAGGTGCGATGACCGATGGCGCAATTGTGATGATCGAAAATATGCATAAGCATATGGAAGCGCTTAATAAAAAGGGAATACCGTTTAATGATGAAAACCGATGGCAAGTGGTCGCTAAGGCTGCCAGTGAAGTCGGGCCAGCACTGTTTTTCAGCTTGTTAATTATTACCGTTTCATTTTTGCCGGTGTTTATTTTAGAAGCGCAAGAAGGCAGAATGTTCTCGCCGCTAGCCTATACCAAAACCTATGCAATGGCGGCATCGGCGGGTCTAGCAATTACCTTAGTTCCAGTGTTAATGGGATATTTTATTCGAGGTAAGGTAATTTCAGAAAAGAAAAACCCCTTAAACCGATTACTGATAGCACTCTACTTACCTGTGCTAAGACAGGTGATGCGTTTTCCTAAATCAACAATTCTAGCAGCGCTTCTTGTGACGGTTGTCGGGTTTTGGCCAGTAGATAAGATTGGCAGTGAGTTTATTCCTCCGCTCGATGAAGGTGACTTAATGTATATGCCAACTACGTATCCTGGTATATCAATTGGGAAAGCAAGAGAACTACTTCAACAAACCGATAAGTTAATTCGTACTGTGCCTGAAGTTGACAATGTATTTGGTAAAGTGGGGCGTGCTGAGACAGCAACGGATCCTGCACCATTGACCATGATTGAAACCTTTATTCAGTTAAAGCCGAAAGGGCAATGGCGTGAAGGGGTAACCACCGAATCATTAAAAGCCGAGTTCGATAAATTGGTCAAATTTCCAGGGGTGACCAACGCTTGGGTGATGCCAATAAAAACGCGGATCGATATGCTCGCCACAGGGATAAAAACACCTGTTGGTATCAAAGTGGCTGGCGCTGATCTTGATACCATTCAAGATATTGGTCAGCAAATAGAGCAATTATTGCCTCAGGTTGAAGGTACCGCATCGGTTTACTCTGAACGTGTTGCCGGAGGACGTTATATTAAAGTGGATATATTGCGTGAAAAAGCGAGTCGGTTTGGTTTAAACATTGAAGATGTTCAGCAAGTGGTGTCTACTGCAATTGGCGGCATGAACGTTACGCAAACGGTTGAAGGACAAGAGCGTTATCCGGTTAATTTGCGTTACCCACAAGATTACCGAGACTCTCCTGAGCAGCTATCAAGGTTACCTGTAGTGACACCCAACGGACAGCGAATTGCACTCGGTGATGTCGCGTCGATTAGCGTAGAAAGTGGCCCTCCTGGGATCAAAAGTGAAAATGCTCGTATTAACGGTTGGACCTTTATCGACATTGATGGCGTTGACGTAGGCACTTATGTGAAAAATGCTCAACAGTATTTAGCAGAAAACCTAACCTTGCCGGTAGGGTATTCGATTAACTGGGCTGGTCAATACGAGTATATGGAAAGAGCTAAAGATAAACTCAACTATGTATTGCCGTTAACGCTCGCCATTATTGTTATTTTACTTTATCTTAATTTCCGAGCATTTAGTGAAGTAGCCATCATTATTGTGACATTACCAATGGCGATGATCGGTGGTTTATGGCTGATGTATTTGGAAGGGTTTAATTTTTCTGTTGCTGTTGGTGTCGGTTTTATCGCATTAGCGGGTGTCGCCGTTGAAATTGGTGTGATCATGCTGGTTTATTTAAATCAAGCACTTAACGAGCTTAAAGAACAAGCTAAAGCGAACCGAGCGCAGATATCAGATGAAGCATATCGTGAAGCATTGCTGCATGGCGCGGGATTGCGGGTTCGTCCAGTGATGATGACCGTTGCTACCATCATTATCGGGTTGTTACCGATTTTATATGGTACCGGCACTGGCTCTGAGGTGATGAGCCGTATTGCTGCACCAATGGTTGGGGGAATGACCAGTGCGGTATTGCTGACTTTAATTGTGCTTCCAGCGATTTATTCGCTCGTTAAAAAGCCTGAAATAAATAGATTTAACCGTGCCTTACCAATAGACTAGGTCAAAAAGTAAGGTCAAATAGTAAGGTCAAATAATAAAGTCGAATAATACGGTCAAATAATGCGTAATAAAGTTAGAAAGTATCACAAATGGTTGATGGCGTTTATTGGCATACAGTTTCTGTTTTGGTCAATAACGGGCGTGTATATGGTGAGTATGGATATTCACTATATCCATGGTGAGTCTTTGGCTACGGATGAGCAAGCTAAGGTCGATGTCACATCATTAAGCTACTCATTTGCTGATCTGCTTGCCAACTATCCGAAAGCCAAAGGTATTACGCTCAGTCAACGATTGGGAGTGCCAGTATATACCTTTATCGATAGCGAAAACGGCAAAGTCGTTATCGATGCAAACACTGGTTTAGTTCAGCCGCTAATTGATGAAACTAGAGCAAAAGAGATTGCTAACTTTTATTACAGCCATGCACACGGCATTGATAGCGTATCGCTTATTAGTGCCGTATCCGAACTGCCAGCTGAGTTATCGCCAAGACACCTACCTGTGTGGCGTGTTACTTTTGATAGCTATATCACACCAACATTTTATATCAGTCAGCATACCGGGAGCTTAGTTGCCAAACGTCATGATTATTGGCGCTTGTTTGACTGGATGTGGCGTTTTCACATTATGGACTACGATGATGGTGAAAACATTGCTAACTGGTTGTTATTGTTAGTGGCAAGTTTGGCACTGCTGGCAGCGTTATCGGGTGCAATGTTGACCTATTTTCGTGTTATTTCACCCAAAAAACGTAAGGTGATGTAATGCGATTGTTTAAATTAAATACTACCGTGCACAAATGGTTATCTTTAGTTGTCGGTATGCAATTATTGATCTGGTTAGTTACCGGCTTGTACTTCAACCTGATGGATGAGAGTAAAGCCAGTGGCAATGCAAATAGAATTTACGCTGAACAGGTTATCAGCAATGCTGAAGTTGAACTTATTGCGTTAAGCGACATTGACGTTGATTCGCCGATTGAAGTAAAGCTTATATGGATTCAAGCACAGCCATACTATCAGTTTATTTTTGAACAAGGCGAGCATAGCTATCAAAAGCGCCGCTCAATTTTATTTAATGCTGTAACGGGGCAAGAATTTAGCTTGTCAAAACAGCAAGCATTGACCTTAGCTCAACAGTCTTATTCAGGAACTGGACGATTAATGACGACAGAGCTCACTCAGCCGCCATTTGCGGATGATGTAAAACAACAAAATGCCATGTGGAAAATAGACGTTGAAGATGAAAACATGACAACCATCTACTTAGATAGTGTTACCGGCCAGGTATTGCGCCACGTTAATGATGATGCTCGGTTGAAAGATTTGATGTTGAAACTTCATTTTATGGATTATGCAGACTCTGGTGGTTTTAATCATTGGTTAATCATAGCGTTTGCTATTGCAACGCTATTGTTGTCGATAACCGGTATCACTTGGTTAATACAACATTATCGCCACGGTTTATTATCATTTAATCGAAGTCGAAAAAACAAAAAGTTGCGCTAAGAATTTAGGTTGAGAGTTTTTATTGAATAGGTCAGAACAAAAGTAAAAAGGGAGAAGTTTAAACAGCTTAGTTTTTGATTAGCAGCGATGATTCGGGTAAGTGCATTGAAAATATTGTTCTTATTTGTAAATAACGGCAAATAATTTAGATGAAATTCCTAATTCAATAAAAGTAAGCTTTTTCAGTTGGCAGACCGTAACGCTTATCGAAAAGTGTTTTCGAATTGATTCAATAAAAAGGTGATTTAGCGACTGGGATGACCTTTTAACGCACTGTACTGACATACAGGTATAATAAGGGTTTCACAAACAGCAAGAATTACCTTCCTATTAAATAAATATTCTAGTTCTCGCTTTGTTTCTATGAAAATTAACAACTTGTTGATTTATAATTATAAATTAAGGCTGCTTTAGTATTTAATAGGAAGTAAACCAAGTCTCGTTAAATAAGGTCTCGCTTTGTTTTTCAATTAGTTTGCAAGAATGGAATTAATGTGATGGAATATTTCAATATAAATCAATATATTATTATCGATGCGTTTAATTTTGATTTTGGTTTACACAAAATGCAAAAGTGTACTTCTCGATAATAAGCGTTATGTTTCAGGGAAGCCGCATGTATTATCTCAAAATATTTGGCTTTATTTTTCTTATTTCTATTGTTGGTTATTTACTAATTTTAGATGCAGGGATGTCTAGCGACCAAGCAAGCTCTATGACTTTGTACCAAAAAATAGAGCTAGGTTTAGGTTGTATTCTCTGGTGGCCAGCATCTTTATATCTTGGCTTAAAATCTTTGCTTGGTTACGATGATAAAATGCTTGGAATTGAATTATGGATATTTCAAATAGCTGGTAACTTCGCTCTTATTAGTTACTTAGTGCAGAGAAAACATAACAAGCAAATTAATCAGGACTAAAAACAGTTGGCTTTTTGCTCCTGCGTCGCTTATTTTAGCCAACAATTTTTAGCCCATTATTTGGGCGTTAGCAACTTTATGATGAAGCTACCTATTAAATTAAAGCCTACAAAAACTACAATCAGAAATTTTATTTTATATCCAAGCTTGATGATAAACGCACTTTTCTTTGGTGCTTTATTGTATAGTGCTGGAAACATGACAGATATTTTGAATATGGGGGAGTCGCTCATTGTGATATTTCTAGCTCCATATGTATTAAGTATTTTATTTGTTTTTGTAATTCTTCTTTCAGCACGAGTTGAAATCCACGAAGAAGGAATATTTAAGAAAGGATTGGATAAGTATGGGTTTAAAAACCTAATTCCTTGGGAGGATATCATAGATGCTTCCGTGTTTAGATTGAAAAATGGAAGGTTTTTAAAAATAAAGGTTAAATATAATAGAAATGTGTTATCAAGAAATGGCTCTAAGGCAGTAGATACAGCAAGTATACTTCTTAGCATTAAGCTTTCACCATATACAGATTCTGAAATATTAGAAACAATTAAGTTAGCTAAATTCGGTCGTTGCTAACAAGGCAATCATGGATGGGACGTCTAAAGCTTGGCTGGCGCTCATTCTTCGCTGATTTTAGCCAAGCTTAATACGCCCCATATTGCGGCGTTATATGGCTTTCAGGGAACGTAGTCGATGGAAGATGAATGGAAGAAATATCTCAATCAAGTCGAGCTTGAAGAGGTAGAAGCTATCAAGGTTAACTTTAGTAACCCTGAACGTTACATATCAAATAATGAAACTACCGCTACTCAATTTAAAAGAGATAAGGTTGAATATAGCAAATGTTTGAAGCCTTATATTGAATTAGCAATGGCGCGTAAAAAGTCACCTGATATACGGAAATTCAGGTATTTTCATATTAGAGTGTTATCAAAAATATGGGACATTCTCTTAGGCGGCTTAATATTTTCATTACTAATAATTGTTGGTTTTGGTTTAGCTAAGTAGCCATATAACAAGGCAATTATGTGTGGGACGCCTAAAGCTTGGCTGGCGCTCATTCTTCGCTAATTTTAGCCAAGCATTTATGCGCCCCATATTGCGGCGTTATAAGCACAGGGAAATCAATGCGTAATATTTTAACAATATTTTGTTTATTCTCATTTGCTTCTTTGGCAGATATGATTCCGCCAGATGTTGAGTTAACACCAGAAAGTGCATTTTGCCTTGGTTTCACTTTAGATCGCCCAACCGATGAATATGTTGGTTTAAATTTCCCGAAAGTCATTGGAGGAAAGTGGATTCCTGTTTCAACAATGGTTGAGTACAGGTTAAATGAAAATCCAATATTTATTACAAAAACCAATTTTGAAAAAATAAATGAGCAGAAAACAACTGTAATTCTCGGGTTTTATGAAACTATTCATTCGGGCGGCGATGCAGCAGTGTTGATTACATACCAATGCACTAGTAAATGTGGAACAAACTATTTAAAAAGTTACAGCGTGCCTTCAATTGTTAAGTATATTGAAGCCAACGTGAAGCAGTGCTTATAACAAGCCATTACAGTGACGGGACTGCTAACAGCTTGCTCGGTTCCGCTTCGCTTCACAAGTTTAGCAAGCTATTATCAGCCCCTGAATGGGGCGTTAGCCAGATGGAGAAAGCATGATTCCAAAGTACAAGGATATTGTCGACCTAATGAAAAAGGGCGCGACTGTTGAAGCACAAGAAAAAATAATGGAGTTACGCGAAGGCGCATTAGAGCTTCAAGAAGAAAACTTTGCTCTAAAAGAACAAATAAAAAAGCTGAATGAAGCTATCAATTTTAAGCAGTCCGTTGAATGGGAAAAACCACATTACTATGTTCTTAAAAACGAAACTCGTGATGGTCCATTTTGTCAGCGTTGCTATGATGCTGATGAAAAGCTAATTAGATTACAAAATGGTAAAAATGACTTTTGGGAATGCAATGAGTGTGATTCAAAATATAAAGGTCAAAGCTATAAAAAACCTGACCCCATTAGGTTTGGTTAAATCTGGCTAACAAGCTGTTTAATAAGGACAAAATACAGTTGGCTTTTGCTCCTTCGTCGCTTAATTTTAGCCAACTATATTTTGCCCATTAACAGGGCGTTATGTGTTTAAGTTATGGATTGTCCTCATTGCAAAGAAAATAGTATTTCTAGAGCTCGCCTTATTCTGAGTTATGTGGGCGTTCCTGTGGGCGTCGTTTATTGTAAACATTGTCATGCTATTG
>NZ_JBQRUM010000019.1:0-91961 GCF_053485795.1 Thalassotalea ganghwensis | reverse complement strand
TCGTTATGTTTATCGAGTATTTCAATCCACATAACTTAGTAAAACTCCCTTCCTAGGTCTCCCTGAGAAGTGGATGCGCATTTTAGGGATTTTTACTCCCCCGTCAACCGTTATTTTAAAATAATTTAAACTTTTCGACTGGGTGTATAAAAATAGTTCACTTTTTGTATTTTTGCCAAGCAAGAATACAAAAAAACGCCTTATTGGCGTTTTTTTGTATTCTTTAATAAAGGCTCTTTAAAAATGAAAAATCAATTGTTCGCTTTATTTGCTTTTCTGCGATGATTTTTCACTTTTCGCTTTAACGTCTATCGGACTGTTGCCGTTGCTTTCTTCTGATTCGACAATATTTTCAATAAATTCGGCATCGTCATCATCACCAACAACATGCTCTAACCTTAATTTTTTTACTGAGCGTATTGTCGTGAAAGGTCCTGAGCATGCGTAAAGAACAAATATCGCACACAATATTTCTACAGGACTAGTCGCGACTACCGCGAATACTAATACAATAATAAGTACAACAATAAAGTTAACCTTCCCTTTCCAGTCGACTTCTTTAAAACTGTTGTATCTAAAATTACTCACCATCAATAAACCTGTAATAATGGTAACTGCACCAAATATCACGCCAAGTTCTTTACCATCAATACCATATTCTGTTCCAAGCCAAACTAAACTCGCAATAACACTAGCTGCAGCAGGACTTGCTAAACCTTGAAAGTACCTTTTATCGGCAACACCAACCTGAGTGTTGAATCTTGCTAATCGCAGTGCAGCACAAGCAACAAAGACAAATGCAGCTATCCAACCAAATTTTCCTAAATCAGACAAAGCCCAATTGTAAGCGACAAGACCAGGGGCAATACCAAAGGACACCATATCAGCCATACTATCGTATTCAGCACCAAAAGCACTTTGTGTATTAGTCATTCTTGCCACTCGACCATCTAAACCATCAAATATCATTGCAACAAAAATCGCGATTGCTGCAGCTTCAAAATGACCATTCATAGAAGAAACTACGGCATAAAAACCTGAAAATAAGCCAGCAGTGGTCAATAAATTAGGTAAGAGGTAAATTCCTTTTGACGGAGAGTTGTTCTCAGTTGTTTTGTCAGACATAAAGTAATATATAAGCTATTAATACAGAATTGACTAACAATTTATCATAAATAACAAGTTGAAGTCAGTGAAAATTCTAGGTAATCGTTTATTTACTTTGATAAATATTTGTAAACTTTGTTACTAATTGCTATAAATCAAGCAAGATAGCAGTTTTAAGTGAAGTAAAGCTGCCCACTCAAATAGGTAGGAATATGCAAGTTAAATACTTTGGATTAGCATTAGCCGCTTTCTCATTTACAGTGTGTGCAACCAACGTGACCGTATATCGATGGGTTGATGAAAATAACGTGGTTCATTTTAGTCAACAACAGCCCAGCCATGATAATTATACTGAACTTACGATGTCAGCTGCTCATCAAAAAAAATTGGTTGATCAAACCAATCAAGTTGAAGAAGAGCCTACTGCACTAGATATCGAAGGTTCTAACGACCAGTGTGAAGAAGCAAAAGCAAACGTACAAACGCTTAAAACCTATGATAAAATTCAATATCAAGATAGTAATGGTGACGTTAAGCTACTGACGGCTGTACAAAAACAACAGCAATTAGCCATCAGTGAAAAGCAGGTAGAGGTTTATTGTTCAGATAACTAACCTCTACCTTTAGTTATTATTTTTTGTTAAATACCAAGGTATTATTATCTACACTAACTGAGATCGTATCACCACTCGTAAACTCGTTAGATAAAATCCTTTGCGCTAACGGGTTTTCAAACGACTGTTGAATCGAACGTTTCAAAGGTCGAGCTCCAAATAATGGATCAAATCCAGCCTCAGCAATTAATGCTAATGCTTCGTCGCTTATTTCTATAGTAATGTCTCTATCAGCAAGTCGCTTAGCTAATTCTTTCAGTTGAATAGAAGCTATTTCAGCTATTTGCTCCGCTAACAGTGGATGAAATACGACGGTTTCGTCTATACGGTTGATAAACTCAGGCTTAAAGTGCTGTCCTACCTCGGCCATAACATTGGTTTTCATTTCTTGATAACGAGAATCATCACCGAAAGATTGAATAATATCGGAACCAATATTTGATGTCATAATGACGACGGTATTACGAAAGTCGACAGTGCGACCTTGACCGTCGGTTAATCGCCCATCATCTAATACTTGTAGTAAAATATTAAATACATCTGGGTGTGCTTTTTCAACTTCATCTAACAAGATGACCGAATAGGGTTTTCTTCTAACCGCTTCAGTTAAATATCCACCCTCTTCATAACCTACATATCCAGGAGGAGCACCGACCAATCTCGCTACTGAATGCTTCTCCATAAACTCTGACATATCAACACGAATTAATGCGTCTTCACTATCAAACAAGAAATGCGCTAATGCTTTAGTGAGTTCTGTTTTACCAACACCTGTTGGTCCCAAGAATAAGAAAGAGCCAATCGGCTGATTCGGATCTGCTAAGCCTGCTCTTGAACGGCGAATTGCATTAGCCACTGAAACAACGGCTTCTGATTGACCAATAACTCGCTCATGCAAATTATCCTCCATATTGAGCAATTTATTACACTCTTCTTCTAACATTTTAGATACAGGAATGCCGGTTGCCCTTGAAAGTACATCCGCTATTTCAACGTCTGTGACTTTATTGCGCAATAACGCCATTTCTTGCATTTCTGCTTGTGACGCTAAATCTAACTGTTTTTCAAGTTCAGGAATACGACTATATTGAAGCTCAGCCATTTTGTTAAGATCGCCAGCGCGACGAGCTGCATCTAGCTCAATTCTTGCTTGTTCCAAATCTGCTTTTATTGCTTGAGTACCATGTAGAGCTGCTTTTTCAGACGTCCACACTTCTTCTAGGTCTTGGTAGCGTTTTTCAAAGTCACTTAATTGTTCATTAATTAATGATAAACGTTTCAATGAACTATCATCACTTTCACCATCTAACGCTTTTTGCTCTAACTTTAACTGAATAATTTTTCTTTCTAATTTGTCCAGCTCTTCTGGTTTAGAATCCATTTGCAATCGAATACTAGAAGCCGCTTCATCAATTAAATCAATCGCTTTATCTGGAAGTTGTCTATCACTAATATAACGGTGAGACAGTGTCGCCGCTGCTACAATAGCCGGGTCAGTAATGTTGACATTATGATGCAGTTCATAACGCTCTTTCAAACCACGTAAGATAGCTATGGTATCTTCTACCGAAGGCTCATCAACTAATACTTTTTGGAAGCGACGCTCAAGCGCTGCATCTTTTTCAATATATTGACGATACTCATCTAACGTTGTAGCACCAACACAATGGAGCTCTCCTCGAGCTAGTGCTGGTTTGAGCATATTACCAGCGTCCATAGCGCCATCTGTTTTACCAGCACCAACCATAGTGTGAAGCTCGTCAATAAACAGAATCACTTGGCCCTCTTCTTTGGCAAGTTCGTTTAAAACCGCTTTGAGTCGCTCTTCAAACTCGCCACGATATTTAGCGCCAGCTACAAGCGCCCCCATATCTAAAGATAACACGCGTTTATTTTTGAGGCCTTCAGGCACCTCATGATCGACAATGCGCTGGGCCAAACCTTCAACAATTGCTGTTTTACCAACACCAGGTTGGCCGATTAGCACAGGGTTATTTTTAGTTCTTCTTTGAAGAACTTGAATAGTACGCCTGATTTCATCATCACGACCAATAACAGGATCAAGTTTACCCTCTTCAGCTCGTGCAGTAACATCAACCGTATATTTTTCTAAGGCCTGACGGACATCTTCTGCATTTTGATCATTGACTTTCTGACCACCGCGAACATGAGAAATAGCATCTTTTAAACGAGATTGCGTCGCCCCAAGCGATTTTAGGATTTGTCCTAACTTCCCTTTATCTTCAAGGGCAGCTAAGACAAAAATCTCAGATGAAATAAACTTATCACCTTCTTTTTGGGCATACTTGTCACATAAATTAAGTAAATTGCCGAGTGAGTTCGATAATTGAACCTCGCCACCAGTACCACTAACTTGAGCAAACGACTCAATTAATTGTTCTACTTGTGTTCTAAATGAATAAATATCTACACCAGCACTCTTGAGCAACGGAATTGTACTACCATTATTTTGATTGAGTAACGCCAACATTAAATGTGCTGGTTCTATGAACTGATGATCTTTGCCTAATGCAATCGATTGAGCATCAGAAATTGCAACTTGAAATGATTGTGTGAAACGATCTAAACGCATGGGTTATTTCTCCTACGGCCATGTTACTGGACTTACGACTAATCTCACATTAAATCTATGGGCTTTAAAAAATTTATCAAGTCAGCATCGATTAAAAACTTGATATCGATCAAGAATTTGTAAAAGTAATCAAAACAGTAGAACTAATCGCTATGCTAAGAAAGCTATGGTTTGATGCAAATAAGGGAAGCCATTCTGCCAGTGACTTGATCACGACGATAAGAATAATACCTTTGCTTATTTGAATCCGTACAATGATGACCATAAATAATTTTTTGTACGCCGCAAGTATTCAACATCGTGCTAGCAATACTCACAAGATCTGCAAACCATTTTCCTTCTGAACGAGGAGTAAATGCAGATGCTAGATCAGGCGATATTAATAAAAATGCTTCACGAACCTCCTCACCAACTTCAAACGCCTTGTTGCCAATACAGGGACCAAACCATGCAATGATTTCAATTGCAGGTGATTCGAACTTACTTAATGTTTCAGCGATAATACTCTTAGCGAGTGGTCGCCAGCCACCATGAATGACAGCGACTTCAGTCCCTCGTTGATTTGTTAATAAAATAGGTAAACAATCTGCCGTCAATACCGACAGCGCTATATTAGGAGTGCGTGTAACAGCAGCATCAGCAACAATCGCTTTCTCTGATACTTGAGTAATTTCAGCAACCGTATTGCCATGCACTTGGTCTAACCATTGGGCTTGCACCCCTTGTGGAAATAATGAAAGAAGCTGACGGCGATTAGCATTAACTTGGTTAGCATTATCTCCTACATGAACGCCTAAATTAAAGTGATGGTATGGAGGAATACTTGATAAAGATGAGAATGGTGATAATCGGGTGGTTTGAATTGCCTGCACGTTATTAACAGGCAATTTGATAGGATCTAAGGCTGATTTATCTATTGAAAGACTAGTAGTTAGTATGCTCATTTAACTTGGTGTCTTCTCGTAAAATGTCTGTCAGTTTTACCATATCCTCAGGAACTTCTGCATGCCATGTCATTTGCTCGCCAGTAATGGGATGAAACAATGACAACATCGCAGCATGCAGTGCTTGCCTTTTAAAGTTTTTTAATATTTCTCGAAGCTCTGGTGTCGCATTCTTAGGCGGTCGAGGACGGCCACCATAAACAGGGTCTCCAACCAAAGGATGGGTAATATGCGCCATATGAACACGAATTTGATGTGTTCGACCAGTTTCAAGCCTTAAACGCAAACGCGTGTGAAGTCTAAATTTTTCCATTACACGATAGTGGGTTACTGATGGTCGACCAGACATGGTGATCGCCATATGTGTTCGCTTCGTCGCATGTCGCCCTATCGGCTCATCTACGACTCCACCTGCTGTCATAACTCCACAGGCGATAGCTTCATACTCACGCGTTATTTCACGGGCTTGTAATGCTTCAACTAGGTTAGTTTGTGCGGCGATGGTTTTTGCAACCACCATTAATCCGGTCGTATCTTTATCTAAACGGTGTACAATGCCTGCTCTAGGAACAACACTGACTTGCGGACAATGGTGCAGTAATGCATTAAGAACTGTCCCATCGGGATTACCCGCACCTGGATGGACGACTAAACCCGCAGGCTTATTAATGACCAAAATATCTTCATCTTCATAAACGATATTCAATGGGATATTTTGTGGCTCAAACCTTTCTTCTGACTCCACTTCGGCAGCTATCACTATTTCTTCGCCACCATACATCTTTTCGCGAGCACGCGTCAATACTTCCCCATTAACGGATACTTTTCCAGCTAATATCCAATCTTTCAATCGAGATCGCGAATAATCTGGGAACATTTGCGCTATTGCTTGGTCGAAACGCATGCCTAAACATGAGTCAGGTACTGTATCTTGGTGTTGAATTTTTTCAGCCATTAAAATCTCTGTGAATTAGCACTGTGCATTGCAAGTTTGCTAGGTTAGAATGCTGTAATTATTTTACCCTTTTGTGCGGGCAATTACATTAAGTAAATAGTAATTACTGTTTATTAATTTATATAAATACAAGACTACGATAATGAGACCTATGGAAAAAATGACTCTTCGAACCCTATTTTTAACCGCAGTAATTCTACTGGCTGGTTGTTCTTCTTCAGAGAAAGCCGAAGTTGATGAAGTTCCCAATAAATCAGCACAAGCTCTTTTTAGTGACGCAAGAGAAGCTCTAGATAACGGTCTTTATCAAAAAGCGATCCAAGTGCTCTCAGCGATAGATTCTCGCTTTCCATACGGCCCGATCAGTCACCAAGTGCAATTAGACTTAATATATGCTTATTACAAAAGTGGTGACTCAGCTCAAGGTATTGCGCTAACAGATCGTTTCTTACGATTGAATCCAACTCATGTTAATGTCGATTATGTCTACTACATGCGTGCGTTAATTAACTTAGAAACTGAAGCAAACCTTTTTCAAGATTTAGCAGGAATTGACCGCTCTGATAGAGATGCTACGGCAGCGCGCGAAGCATTCAATGATTTTAAAACCATTATTACGCAGTACCCTGAGAGCAAGTACGCAGCAGATGCCAGAAAGCGTATGATGGAGATTAAATCTCGTTTAGCTAAATATGAATTGAAAGTAGCAAAATTCTACATGAAGCGAGATGCCTATGCTTCAGCTGCAAATCGCGGACGCTATATTATTGAGAATTTCTCAAGAAGTGCGGAAGTAGAACAAGCGTTAGAGATTATGATTGAAGCCTACGAAAAGATGGGGTTAACTGATTTACGAAATAATGCCATGCAAGTGCTTGCAGCAAATTACCCTTCAAATAACTTGGTGAAATAGATTTCACATTCATAAAAAAAGCGCTTCACGCGCTTTTTTTATTGCTAGCCTAAATAGCTTCGTTATCCTCTTCCCCCGTTCGGATACGAATTACTCGCTCGACATCGGTAACAAATATTTTTCCATCACCTATTTTCCCCGTTTTGGCTGTTTCGGTTATCGTTTCTAAACAACGCTCTACATCTTCATCTGAGATCACTATTTCAATTTTAGCTTTCGGTAAAAAGTCAACCATATATTCTGCGCCACGGTACAGCTCAGTATGCCCTTTTTGACGCCCAAAACCTTTAACCTCAGATACGGTCATCCCATTAACACCAATCTCGCCAAGCGCCTCGCGAACATCATCTAATTTGAAAGGTTTAATAATTGCTTCAATCTTCTTCATAGCTAGCCTGTATAACCAAATAGGTGGTGAATATTATAAACTAAGATTGTACACAATTGTTGTAATAAACGAAAAGCTGATTTTTAAATAAGAATAACTACAAGTGGATTAGAGTTTGGTACACTAACAACATTACTACTGCTACTAGTTATACTGTTAGAAATATGAGGTTGTTGATGGCGCGCCAACAAATTATTGAAGAAATGAGAGTACTTCCTACGATTGATGTTACATTCGAAGTAAAACGTCGTGTTGATTTTATAAAAAAAATGCTGCTTAATTCAGGACTAAATCATCTTATTTTAGGTATTAGCGGCGGCGTTGATTCTTCTACTTGTGGAAGATTGGCACAGCTAGCCGTTAATGAGTTAAACGAGCAATATGAAACGAACACTTACCGCTTTATTGCTGTACGTTTACCTTATTCTGTTCAAGCCGATGAAGACGACGCACAATTAGCGCTTTCCTTTATTGCGCCTTCTCACATCGTAACAACCAATATAGCCAGCGGTGTCGATGGCATTCATAATGAAACGTTAAATGCCTTAAGAAAAGAAAACCTCCTGAATGCTTCAGCCGCACAAATAGATTTCTCAAAGGGTAATGTTAAAGCTCGTGCTCGTATGGTCACTCAATATCATCTTGCCGGCATACTAGGTGGTTTAGTTATTGGAACTGACCATTCAGCCGAAAACATTACCGGTTTCTTTACCAAATGGGGAGACGGCGCATGTGATTTAGCGCCTTTGTTTGGTCTATCAAAAAGGCAGGTAAGGCAATTAGCGTCTCATTTAGGAGCCCCTGAAAAATTAATAACAAAAGCACCTACAGCTGATTTAGAAGAGCTTGAGCCAGGTAAAAAAGACGAAGATGCGCTAGGTTTAACTTACGACCAACTCGATGACTTTTTGGAAGGAAAACCTATTAACCCCGATGTCGAAAATCGACTTATTGCGATCTACGAGAGAACCGCGCACAAACGCGCGCCAATACCCACTATTTATGACCAGTAACGTTTTAAAGTTGCGTATTCAGCAAAAAGCGCTGAGAAAAATGCGTAAGTTAATTCGCAAACTCTAACGTTATCAACTATAACTTTTTACAGAATTATCACTAACCTCAAGGAAGAGGTATGAATATTAATGTAAAAGGATTTACTTTGATAGAAACCTTAGTTTCTGTCGCCATATTACTGGTGCTTCTCTTAATAGGAGTGCCTTCAATGAATGACTTTATCGTCAAATTGCGGGTTGATCGCGAGATCGGAGAGATATCAAGGCTATTATTACTCGCTCGTAATACAGCGTTAAACAACAACCATACGGTAACCTTGTGTCCGCTGCTAAATGGTAGATGCGATAATGATTGGAGCCGCGAACTTTCAGTTTTTACTGACCCTAACAATAATAAGCGTCTCGATA
This sequence comes from Thalassotalea ganghwensis, assembly GCF_053485795.1. Taxonomy (NCBI): domain Bacteria; kingdom Pseudomonadati; phylum Pseudomonadota; class Gammaproteobacteria; order Alteromonadales; family Colwelliaceae; genus Thalassotalea; species Thalassotalea ganghwensis. The sequence continues at coordinate 83,026 of NZ_JBQRUM010000019.1, read as the reverse complement.
TTACCGAGGGAGAGCAAATCATTAAAACTAAAGCAGCTATTAACACTGGTGATAAATTGCAATATGGCAGAACACGTATTGGTGTTTCATACGCCCCAAATGGACATTTAGCGGGTTGGGGGCAAAACGCAACGTTTAAATATTGCCCAAAAAACCACGCGAATAAATCGAGGGCAATTGTTGTTGCCATTACAGGCCGGATCTATAAGTCGATAGTAAATCCGCAAACAAACAGAGATGTCACACGCACTGGACATGATATTGTCTGTTACTAGTGGCTCCTCCTGTCTAGTTTAAATAAATATTGGCTGAAATCTTTAATAAATGTTATAACATCTAAAGGACTTGACTTCATAGGCATTAAGCATTTCTTATGTGTAAACGTCAACAGTTACAAAGAATAACAAACAGAACCTCTGGTTTTAGTTTATTAGAGCTCATGGTGAGTGTTTCATTAATTGGGATTTTATTAGCTGTCGGGATACCTGCACTTGGTGAATTCACCTTAAAGTCTCGAGTTGATAATGAAATATCTGAACTTCGACGATTGGTGTTAGCCGCGAGAAATACTGCTGTGAATACTGGGCAATTCGTTACATTATGTCCCCTTAGCGGAACCACATGTCAAATAAACAACTGGCAAAATCAGTTAAGTGTGTTTACAAATGCTGTTAATACTTTAGCCGACGCAAATACCTTTAATAACGCAACAGAGATATTAGTAAAAACGAAATCCGCCACCGCTGCGGGGGATGCCATTCAATCAACCCAAGGACAAATAGTATTTTCACCAACTGGTGGCTTAGCTTCTCCTGGCCCTGTAAGGTTAACTTATTGCCCTTCAGGTAGAACCGACCTATCCCGTGCTGTTATTATCAATATATCCGGCAGCTCTTTTGCGACTTCAGATATCGACGGGGATGGAGAAGATGAAGATAGAAACGGTAACGCAGTTGGCTGCATTTAACAAAGTATTAACTGTTATAAAATTTTGGCGCTACAGGGGTTAAAAGGTTTTCTTTTTGTGAAAATAGTAATAAACAAACTCAATTGCTAAGCGGTAAAAAGATACCAAGAAAACAGCCCCCACATAAAACCTAGCAAAACATAACTCACCATAAAAATACTAAAACGCCACATCACGTTATTAATGGTACATTGTATTATTGAATGGATTACCCTAAGAATCACAAAGCTCCAAGCCATCAATAGGTAACCTGTTGGCACGTACTGAACCAACACAACAGTAACAGATAACACATAAAAAAGGATAGGTTGTTCAAACAAGTGATTGTAGTTATCAGAAGCTCGAGAGTCCTTCAAACGAGCACTGCGAGTTTGTGACAGCGCAATGCTATCAGGTGATATCTTACAACGCTTCATTTCAGCAATTCGATGACAAAACATGCGAAAGCCTATGATGAATGTCCACAAAACTAAAACTGCAACAGGAGCCAATACCTTTTGACTTAAATCTATCATGACACTTATACCGTATATATTTGAGGGTTTTGTTTAGATTAGCTTCTTTTACTGCTGTCATATATGACATAAAATCATCTTTTTGTGCCATATGGTGACTACTCGAATGAATGTCGTATTTTTTGTTTATCAAGGGGCGGTTGCCCTAGATATTACTGGCCCCGCGGAAGTTTTTGATAATGTTGCAAAGCTATCTAAAAACGAAGGTTATAATATTCACTACGTCAGCGCCGCTGGTGGTTACATTACATTAAGCGCAAATATTTGCATAAAAACGACTGCCATTACTAATATGAAGTTCGAGCGAATTGATATGCTGCTTGTACCTGGTACCGATAACATTTCGGCGCTCCACTCCGTTTTATCTGACAAAAAACTAGCTTTGTTATTAAGAGCATCCTTTTCAAAATCAACTCGTATTTGCTCTATTTGTATTGGCTCATTTATTCTTGCTGAAATGGGTTTACTAAACAACTTAACCGCTGCTTGTCACTGGCAAGCCGCACCAATGCTAGCTCAACGTTACCCTAAAATAAACGTCGATAGTCATTCCATTTATGTAAAACAAGGTCAAATTTGGAGCTCTGCAGGAGGCTCTTCAGGTATCGACATGGCTTTAGCGATTGTTAAAGAAGATTTTGGTGAAAAAGTTGCCATGGATATTGCAAAACAACTTGTGGTTTATGCTCACAGACCGGGAGGTCAACAACAGTTTAGCGCACTTTTATCTAAGCAACTTGGAGCAATCAATAAATTGACGGCCGTTGTTGACTGGATGGTAGAAAATTTAAAGGATATTCATAGTATTGAGCAAGTCGCTGAGCACTGGCATATGAGTCTACGTAACTTTCATCGGCTATTTGTAAAAGAAGTCAAAGAAACTCCCGCTCAATTTCTTGAAAAACTAAGAATAGAAAAAGCCATGGTCTTATTGCAAAATAAGCAAAATCGACTCAAAGTTATTGCTTTGTATTGCGGTTTTAAATCTGAGCAACGTTTGATTAACGTATTCAAACGTTACTATGGGATAAGCCCAACAGAGTATCGACATCATCATTTTATAAATGAATATTGAACGCCTCGCTAGTTTAGTAGCTAGTTATCAACCGCGAAACAGATCTTTGCACTGAAGCCTTGGTTTAAAGCGCTAGTAACATCGATAGTGCCATGAAGTATATGCGTTACGTAATTATAAACAACGATCATTCCCAACCCTAAGTGTTTTGCTCTACCCTTGGTGGTAAAAAAAGGATCAAAAAGTTTCTTAAGTGTTTCCTTATCCATGCCTGCTCCATTATCACTATAATCTATTGTTAATTGCTTTTTTTCATCCAAATTTACCTTAATTGTAATAGTTCCAGAAGAGCTTTCTAAACCGTGATCTATTGAGTTCATTATCAAGTTAATAAACACTTGCGTTAGAGTATTGGCATAACTTGTAACGATTAGTTCCGTGGGGATCTCCAAAATCACCTTGATATCTTTGTTTTTTAACAGAGGGTTAATTGATAATAACAACGTTTCAACTAGCTGTTGTACGTCAAAGCTACTTTTTGTCTCTTCTGATTTATCGACGGCGATCTTTTTAAAATTATTGACTAAATTGCTTGCTCGCTTTAAATTTTGATTGAGTAACCGCAGGCTGTTAATCGAAGTAGATTCAAACCCCCTAAACTCTTGCTTAGTCAATTTCTGAACTTTAATTTTATCAAAAATATTTTTGCTCTCGGATTCCAGAACTGATGCTGAGGTAATCGCGACTCCAAGCGGTGTATTTAGCTCATGAGCTACACCAGAAACGAGCCTACCTAACGAAGCAATCTTAGCAGATTCGACAAGTTGAGATTGAGCATCTTGCAGCTTTTGATGTGCCCTAGCGTTTTCAATAGCGTTAGCTGTATAAGTGGCTAAAGTTTTGAGCATATCAACGTGAACATGGGTATAGCTACCCAATTGATTACTTTGCACCGTCATTACGCCTAGTACTCCAGTTTTGGTAAACATAGGTACATAGATAAAAGATTTTGGGGCTTGTGAGTCTATTCCTTCCCTCTCAACATGATATTCTTTAAAATGTTGTTGACTATATTCATGCTGAGCAATATAGCTTTCACCTTCCTTATCTATATCATTGATGAGTATTTCTTTTTGATTCTCTATACACCAAACTGGAAATTGATTTTTTTGTGACATCGGGCGAGTGTATGGTCGGTAATGATAACCACCTTTAATTGCTAATTCATAGCGAATTTCTTCTTTTTCACCATCATAGATACCGATTCCAAATATCGATGCACTCATTAAAGAGTTGACGTGTTCATAAACCATCAACAATACCTGCTCCAAACTTAATGAGCTGGTTATTTCTTTGCCTATATCACTAATAACAGTAATGTTGCGGTAAGATTGTTCAAGCGCTTCCTTTTGTTTCACAACTTCCGCAGTGCGTTGCTCTACTTTCGTCTTTAACCGTTTTTCTTGGATCGCATAGTTGCGCATCCTTTGGTAATACCAGGTATAAGCCAATGAAATAGACAACGCCAACATTATTATTTTGGCCCACCAAGTTTTCCACCATGGTGGAGTTATAACAATTTGCAGTTTTGCCTCTTGATCCCCCCCTACACCAAATTTATTAAACGCTCTAACTCTAAATTGATAGACCCCATGCGGAATATTGGTGAAGGTAGCTCGCCTATTTTCAGCATCGGTTTGAATCCACGCTTGATGAAAGCCATCTAGCATATATTCGTAACTAACCTGCTCAGGAGTGGTATAATTTAAGGCCGAAAAGTCAAAGCTAAAAATTGATTCTCGATAAGACAAGCTAAGCTTGTCAGTTTCCGTAATTGATTTGTTCAAAACCGCCGCACTATTCGCAGCTTCTATCTTGATTGGCTGATTAAATAAATGAAAGTCTGTTATTATCGGTGATGGCGCCACCTCATTTATTGTAATATCTTGAGGATTGAAAACACTAACGCCATTAATCCCCCCAAATAACAATGTGTTATCTGGTGAACGATAGCTAGCCCCTTGATTAAATTCATTTCCTTGTAAGCCATCACTTTGGCTAAAAAGGTGATATTCTTCAGTTATCACATTTAGCCGACCTATACCTCTATTCGTGCTAAACCAAATATGATTATTATGGTCACTCTCAATACCATAAATGCTTTCGCTAGGTAGTTTTTCGGTAGCATGATTAAAATGTGAAAATTTTTGTGTTTGCCAATCTAACTTAGAAAGCCCCAATTGAGAGTATCCCAACCAAATATCACCATGATCATCTTCTGCGATTGCCAGTATTGACTTATCATTAATTGAAAATCGATCATTGGGATCATTAAGATAACTTGTAAATCCGTTTTCATCATAATTGAAATAATATAAGCCTTGGTTCGTTGCGACCCATATTAGTCCTCGACTATCAACTAAGAGCCCAGTGATGACATCATTTCTTATTGAATTAGCTCGTCCGTCAGAAACTAAATATCGCTGTATTGATTGACGATCAGGACTAAAGCGATTCAATCCATGTCGGGTACCCACCCAAAGATAACGACGTTGATCTTCTGCGATAGCAAGGATTTGATCATTGCTACTTAAACTATTTTGATTGTTTTCTTCATATTGGTACCGAGCAATAAACTGTTTATCCTTATCGAGTCTATTTAAGCCATTTTCTTCGGTGCCTAGCCAATAATCCCCGCGGTGGTCCTGAAAAATAGATCGAATGTGATTACTACTAATACTCAATTTTTTGTTAGGATCATGTTTAATATTTAAGACTTTTTCCTTATTTACATCAATTATATCAACACCATTGTTTTCTGTGCCGACCCATATCTGATTCTGGTTATCTTTGTAAACACTCCAAATACTATTCTCACTAAGCGAGCTTTCTTGGTTCGATACATGGTAGTAGTGCTTGAATCGATTTACTGCTGGGTTATAAAAGTTAATTCCTCCTCCAAAAGTCCCAATCCATAAAGTGTCACTATTATCAAGATAAACACTAACTGCCGTATTCGCTGATAAACTAAATGGGTCTCCTTCATTATTTTTATAACAATGAAAAATCATGTTTTGTTTATTGAGTTGGCAAAGTCCGGCATGAAAAGTTGTTAACCACAAATTTCCTTGTTTATCTGACACCATGCCATTAATAAAATCACTCCCCAAACTGAAAGGATTAGCGGGATCATGTAAAAACCTTTCGAAACGCTGACTTTTCCGAATAAAACGATTCAGACCTCCTCCTCGAGTGCCAAACCAAAGTTGCCCATCTCGATCTTCAACAATCGAATAAACTCTATCGTGACTCAAACTCGTTGCGTCATTTGGGTTATGTCTAAACTGAATAAAACTCTCGTCAATACGATTAAAAACATTGAGCCCACCATTTCGCGTAGCAACCCAAAAGACACCTTGATTGTCTTCATGAATGGCATAAATAAAATTATCGCTTAAACTACTTTTAGTAGTTGAATCAGCTTGATAGCGTTTAAAAGTACCATCTTCATGATTAAACCGATTAAGACCACCACCTAATGTTCCAACCCATAAAATACCTTGCTTATCTTCGTACAATGCCATTACCCATGGATGACTTAAGCTACTTTCATCTGCTGAGTCATGCATATAGCGGGTAAATGTTTCGGTGTCTGGGTGGTACCTATTTAGACCATTTCTTGTTGCTACCCACATCGTACCTGAACTATCAATAAGTAATTTTTCGATAATACTGCTTGAAATAGAAGCACTATCATTAATATCGCTTCTAAAAACTTTAAATTTATATCCATCGAAACGATTTAAACCTTCCTGGGTAGCAAACCACAGAAAACCTTTATTATCTTGTACGATATGCTGAACCGTCATCTGAGACAAGCCATCAGACTGGTCGTAGAAACCTAATCGAATATTTTGAGCATAGGAAATCGTTCCCACGAAAAACAAAAAGGTACTGATAAATACGATAATAACACAAGGTAACTTCTTCAATTAAACAGTGCCCCTAACGACATCTTTATACTCTTTTAATCTAGCGTATTATCATAAAATAATCACTTAATGTATGAAATTTGACTAGCTAAACAAATTGATAACCATCCCTAGTCGATTGGCGTATTTAAACCAAATTAAAAAGTACATGATGTTTTTAGGGTTAATGCTTGTAAATCAACAAGCATTCATCTATAACTTTCAATGATTTCAAGCTTTTTTGAAAAACTGTTTAAAAAATAACAATAAAAAGTAAACAACAACCACATTACAACAAAGGGAATAAAATCATGTCGAAATCTTTCACTAAAAGTGGTCTAACACTCGCTATATCGCTAGCGTTATTAAACGCACCACAAACCGTTGCCGAAGAGAAAGAAAAAAGTGCAGAAGATATTGAGCGTATCATTACAGTAGGTACTCGCCTTTCAAATAGAACCGTCACTGATAGCCCTGCTCCTGTTGATATTATCTCAGGTGAGGCGATTCGAAGCTCCGGCGTAACGAGTACACCAGAAATGTTACGCGCATTAGCTCCTTCATTTAACATGAATAACACGACTACATCCGATGGTCAGGATTTAATGAGACCTGCTACTTTGCGTCGCTTAGGACCTGACCAAGTTCTAGTACTCATTAACGGTAAACGACGACATCAACAATCAGTAGTGGCTGTGCAAGAAAATGTTGGCAGAGGCAGTGCTGGAACTGATTTAAGTTCTATCCCCTTAACCGCCATTAAAAGTGTCCAAATTCTTCGCGATGGTGCTGCGGCTCAATATGGTTCAGATGCCATAGCGGGCGTTATCAATATTATTTTGAAAGATACCACTGGCGGCAATGCTTGGATACAATACGGCGAGACAGCCGAAGGTGATGGAGAAAAAACTCAGTTAGGTGCAAATTATGGTTTTCAGATAGGAAATAAAGGCACTCTTAACTTGACATTTGAGCATGCTGATAATGGCATGATGAACCGAGCTACTCCAACAACGTGGTTTGGGTCAATTGAAGAGCCGCGCCAGTTATTACTCGTTGGTGAAGCTGAAACAGAGATGATGAGTCTATGGGCGAACTTTAGCTATTATCTCTCAGATGATACTGAGTTGTACGCGTTTGGGGGTACTACCCAAAAAGAAGGTGAATCTCTAGGTTTTTATCGCGGCGCAGCAGATGATCGTGTTTGGTCAAATTTATTTCCTGAGGGGGTGACACCTAAATTAGGAACCGACTCAGAAGATACTTCTTTAGCCGTAGGTGTAAGGACAGAGGTCAATGGGTGGGAGTTAGACGGAAGTATCGTAACGGGTAAAAACCGTTTTGAATATCGAAACTTAGAATCTGTCAACGCTAGTTATGGACCAGATAGCCCAACTTCAGCTTATGATGGTGCTTTGATATTTTCTCAGACAACTTTTAACCTCGACGCAGTAACATTCGTTGACTTGGGTTTTGCCTTTGATACCTCTATTGCCTTGGGTTTTGAATATCGAACAGACGGCTTTGAACAACAAGCTGGCGATGCAGTGTCTTACGCTCGTGGCGATACCTTATGTGCTGAAAGTGTCAATCCTAATGGTAGTACAACATTAACCGACTGTAACGGTGCCATCACGGCACCTGGTATGCAAGGATTTCAGGGGTACAGTCCTGCAATGGAAATTGATGCAGAACGAGACAGCTTTGCTTTCTATGCTGACTCAGAAACGCAAGTTACAGACAAGTGGCTAGTAAGCTTCGCAGCGCGTTTTGAAGATTACGATGATTTTGGTGACACGTTAATTGGTAAATTGTCTACTCATTACTCAATAAATGATAACTTAGCGATTAGAGCTTCAGCATCAACAGGATACCGCGCTCCAGGCATGCAACAAGCTAACTTTACTCAACGTTCAATTTCTCTTGATAATGGTGAATTAGCTGATCTGGTTACCTTACGTCCACACGAAGATTTAGCGCAAGAGCTTGGGTTTGAGGAGTTAACTGAAGAAACATCTACCAGCTTATCGTTCGGTATTATCTATAATGCTGGTGGATATTCAATGACGTTAGATACCTATCAAATTGATATTGAGGATCGCATTATTTATTCAGGTAATATCAGTACAGGAATTAACGCCGAAGTGGATGCTTTCTTTGCTAAATATGCAGTTCCAGGTGGTCAATTAGATGGTGTTAAAAATGTCTCCTTATTTACAAACGCCATTGATACAGAGACCTTCGGTATAGATTGGGTAAATCAGTACAAGCATGATGTCGAATTTGGTGGAGAAATAGTCTACGAATTTTCATATAGCTACAATACCAATGAAATCAAAGGTATTAATACATCATCTAGTATCGTGCCTAACGACGTCGTATTTAATGAATCTCAAGCGTTACTTGTTGAAAAAGCGCAACCAGAAAATCGCTTTAGCTTATCAGCAATGTATAATGCAGATTCTTGGTCTGTAACGGGCCGCATGACACATTATGGCGAAGTTACCACTGCGTCATACGGTACACCAGCCAATACATGGGGTTCAAAACAGTTATTTGATATCACTGGTCAATGGCAAGTGACAAACCAGTTGGCATTAAATGCAGGCATATTAAATGTTACCGATGAAATGCCAGACGAGTGGGGAGAAGAAGGATTCCCATTTACAGAGTTTGGTTTTAAATATGGCTGGACAAGCTTTCCTTTCTCATTAGCAGGTCGCGAATATTATATCCGTGCAACCTATACGTTCTAAGCATATCTTTTGCACCGAAAGCCCCCTCTGGAATTAGGGGGCTTTTTTTATCGTACCAAGCAAAATTTAACGACTAACCTTGCAACGCAAATCACGATAGCTCCATCGACGGCAAAACGTCTTATTTACTGATGGTGTCGTCATTGGTACTGACAAAATTTGAGTAAGACTGCTTACTTTTTGTTTATGCTAGCGGTAATTATTTGCCGTCATAACTTTGTTTAAACCAGTTCCCCTCTACTGACGGAACTTTAACTTCTGGCGCACAATTTGCTGTTTCACATTTGCACAACATAAACTCGCAATAAACATCATGTAAAATGGAGATTTCTCATGCAGATAGTTGCCAAAGCAGTTCCTAAATCAACTGATTATTTTCAAGCCAACTTGTCAACTAAGACATTTGAGCCGAGTACGCAGTTCTCGGCAAAATTAATAGAAATGCAAGAGAGCAACCTCTACTCACCTGAAATCAAGGATAAATCAGCCGAAGGGGTTACTATGCATACCAGCAAAGGAAATATAGAACTTGATTTAGATGATTACCTTACGCCTACTCCCGGCAAAAAAAGCCTATTAGATATACCTTTGCTACTCCCTACAGAGCATAATGTTAATACGCTGGCGAAATACACTCAGCACAAAGTGCAATCACTGCTTGAACAGTATGGCATCCCTGAGTATCCCGCAACAATGGAGTTTGATCAGGAAGGACGCCTTGTATTACCTGCAAACTATCAACATAGCGCTGAATTAAAAAAAGCCTTAGATGAAAACCCGCTTGTGTTAAACGCCTTATCGACTACAGCTGCTTTAGCGAGCCATTATGCTGGAATTATGGAGCGACAACCATTTCGCGACGAAATGGCAACGGCGAGATCCAATGCCGATAGAAAAAGAATCGTTGAAAAATATAGTTATTTATTTGATAAAAACCGCCCGAAAAAGCAAGTAGTACTTCAATTTCTAGATGATGGCAGTATGCTGATTGGACAAAAGTAAATTGATTGCCATTTAAAAAAAATGAGTTTCATATATTGCCATGTATTAACCTAACCCATTCACAATCTGTAACACAATAAGCGACATATCTGCGACTGTTTACTTTATAGTCATTCGTAACTGATTTAGTCAGTTGAATGGTAAAGTTTTAACTATTTTTAAGTGAAAAGGAATGCATTATGAAAAATAAAGATTCGAATATGGCAATTAAAAGTTCATTGATGTTACCCCTGTTTTTCTCAAGCTTGGCTTTAGCTAGTTCAGCGAATTCACCTGAATCACTAAACATTTTTTTTCAAAATCTTGAAGGCAAGTGGCAATGTGTTGGAGAATCTTCCAAAGGCTTACAAACCGCAGCCACCATTACCTTTGAACAAGGCTATGGTGAAAACGTCTATCAATTTACACAACAAGGTACTAAAGGGCACACAAATAAACTGGTGTCTTCATGGGCATATAGTAAGAATTTAGAAAATTTGGTTATTTCTCGGCATTATTTTTTAAAAGGAGATATCTATTATGATGTGTATGCCAGTGATAAATGGAATGCAAATAAACTCACCATTAGCGCCAAACCTTTTATTAAACCACTATGGGCCGAAAATCGATTTACCTATGAATTTATTGATAAAAACGAATTTAAAGTGACCTGGGAAGTCTATAAGGAGCAATGGAAAATGGGTGACTATTTAGACTGCAAAAGAGACTTATAAGTCTTCTCTCAAAACTGAACGTCTAACTGAACTTCGAGCTCTATTACAAGGAGAGTCCCCTAGTGACTTTCATGCCATAACGAATTTTATTATAACTTTCAGGGTAAGTGGCTACTCACTTCTAAAATATGTAAATTTGAAGGTAAGAACTCAATCGCCCCTTCAAACTTACATAAAAATAAATACTTACAATAAAGCAATTATTCCTGTAAGGTTGTAATAGCTAAACTCACGATAAATAATGGTTTATTTATCAAGATGATATGGAAAAGAGTAACTCACATCAAGGAAGTAGAATGAACAAGAGTAAAAATTATCTCAATAGTACTTATCTTAAATTCTTAAGGTTAAAAAGGGGCTAAGCCAAGAGGCTTTGTCCGAAAAAAGTTTGCAAGAACGTTGCTATATCTCTATTGCAACGGTTAAACGAGCAGAATTAAACCAACCTCTCTCAAATTCAACCATCAAAAAATTTGCGACATTTTTTAATGTCAGCATTGACTCGCTTATTAGACAAAAACCTGGCTTTATTAGCGATCTTACTCAAGAGCTTCAACTAAAAAAAACAACAATTAACTGGCAATTAGTGACAACATTATCAAACCGGCCTGAACACGAAAAACTCTCCACCCTATGCAATGACCTATATCGCATATTGCAACAATATAAAGACGACAAGCAGATCAACGAAATATTCTCACATCGCTTTTGATGGCTGTTTTTTGAAGAAATCTATCTTTTTAAAAAGCTAATGCTTGTTAAGTGATACTAAATTGATACCAAAAATTATTTTTACTTCACCTAAGATAATCACAACAAACAAGGTTGAACGGAATCAATAGCTCTGCCAAGAGCTAAACTATAAGGAAATTGCCTCATGGCTAAGAACAACGCGCTCGTAAACACGAACACCATTGCTCTAGAAAGTTTACAACAATTAGGCTCGTTGGGAAAAGACATCAAAGTGGGTGTAGTAGACGGTGGTATTGACTGTAATCACCCTTTACTTAGCCACTTGCAAATTAGCCAACCCCTAGATGCTCAACACACCAAACATGGTACCTCGGTTTGTAGCTTAATCGTCGGAAAAAGCATAGGAATCGCTCCACAAGCAGAAATACACAGCTTCCCAGTATTTAGTGAAGATGTTAATGGCCATATTCATGGTTGCTCTGAGCGACAGCTCGCAAAAGCAATTACGCAAGCGAATAATGCAGGTTGCAACATTATTAACATCAGCGGTGCTTCATTGTCACTCAATGGCATAGGCAGCGATGAACTGCGTCAAGCTATAAGACATTGTTGTCACAATAAGGTATTGATCATCGCCGCAGTCGGTAATGACGGACAAAAAAGCGAATCTATTCCAGCCTCTTTACACCATGTGCTCGCTGTTGGCGCTTGTGATACCAATGGAAAACCTGCCAACTTCAATAATGTTGGGCCAAAACTACGAAAAAAAATGTTACTCGCATCAGGTGTAGATATGCCTGTTGCGTTTCCTGAAAGTGACCTCGCTATCGTCAGTGGCAGTAGCTTTGCTACCCCTATTGTTAGTGGAATAGCTGCACTTTTAATTGCCACTTTACGTCGAAAAACCAACGCACTACCAACAATAGAAACGCTGGAAAGGTTACTTTTCAACAGCGCAACGCAAATAGCGAGTACCGCGTATGAAAAAAACAATAGCTTTTTTCGACTCAATATTCCCGCTTTACTCGAATTAGTTAAGCAGGATGTTTTCACCGTAACACCACAAATAAATAAAAGGACTAATACCATGTCAAAGACTACAACAGAGCCCGCTATAGATAGCGAAACCAGTATTGTACCAAGCGAAGCAAGTATTGAATGTGCGGAGATCCCTGAAAGTGAACTTTCACCGTCAAGTAGCACGCCTATCGAACCTGAACAGATATCGGCATCGTCATTATCTTTACCGCAAATTAGCGATCCTGCGGCAAACAACCATGTGCACATAACGCAATCTAAAGTAACACCACAAAGTGCAATGGATGCAAGAAATGCCAAATATGCCGAGAAAGTATTTTTAATCGGCACCATAGGTTACGACTTTGGCACCGAAGCAAGGCTTGATTATTTTACCCAAGTCATGGGCAATCAAAAAGGGCACCCCTTTGATCCCGTACAAATGGCCTCCCACTTAAACGAAGGTGACAACGCAGAAGAGTCGAATGCGCTAATTTGGACATTAAAAATTGACGGCATTCCAGTATACGCAATAGAGCCCGATAATCAATTTGCTGTACTTCAATATGCCCGTTTAGTGGAGTTTCTTAATGATCAAGAAAACGCGGGCGTAGAGCGCGTATCAATAGCAGGGATTATCACCGGTGAAACACGGCTTTTTAATGGTCATGTCATTCCTACGATTTCACCTATATTGCGCGGCATGTTTAATTGGAAGTCAAAAGAATTAGCACAGTTAGTCATGGGGACAGCAGCAACGAACTCCCCTCAGTCAGCGCAACTCACTAACTTTCTTAACCGTATTTATTACGAACTACGTAATCGCGGTGCAGCGTCTCACGAACGCGCCATCAACTATGCCGCAACCAATGCCTATCAAATGAAAGAGATATTTGATGATGCCTTTAAAGAAAACCTTTTCCTCAACAAAATCAGTGCGACAGAAAGCCCTGTAAGTCGGCCTGAATCTGACTGTTGGGACGTCATATTAGAGTTTTTTAATCCCAGTGAACGTCTTACTGCTGCGCGGAAATTATACCGCTACACCATAGACGTCAGCGATTTAATGCCAGTAACCATAGGTACATTACGTAGCTGGCATGCATATTAGGCGGTAAACGCCAACCGAATTACTGACAAATACTTGTCGGTATATAACCGGGGATATTCCCCAAATTTAACTACTGTCTCTTAAGGAGAATCACAATGAAATTACCAACTCAAGCAAAAAGTGTTGACCGTACAAACCGTGTTGCAGAAGCTAAAGCAGCGGGCATTAACCCTGCGTTCTGGGGAAGCGCATTAAATCTGTTAAAAAAAGCAGGTCAAGGTGCATTGCAAGGTGTACTTAACTAAGCAAGTACAACAGCGCATAGCGAAGTTTGCTATGCGCTTTTAATTTCATATTCTGATGTTTAGCTATACGAAGCACAGCTAATTATAACGTAGTCATAACTATTTCTCTAAACTTTTAGTTGAGCAATAGATAAACGTCAGGTTTTAATCAGAAATAAGGAAAATAATTATGGCGTTTAACTGGACGAATTCTTCTTGGACACATTCTAGGCTAATGACAACCCAAGGTGCAGCAGAAAGAATAACTCGTATGCTTACTCGAGCATATCTTTCAGTAAAAGCAGTTCAAAGAGATGAAGAAGCGAGAGGTTCCTATATCGAACATTTTAATGATGCTGGACTTACTCAATTAGCACATGTGCAACGAATCATCCGCAGTATGCACGACCGCATTGTAACGGAACAAGTTATACAAATGCATTACGTGCCGGACGAATTGGCATTTTCTGCCTTATCGATAGGACCTTTACCAGATGGTGTAGCTTTATCAAATGTCGAAGCCTTTGTTATCGCTAGAGGAGTTGAGCCTGCAGAACCTTTAGACATTTTTATTGCGCCGGCATTCTTTACAGGGAACGTATATATACCAAACGCAATAAACCAACGTACAGGTACAGGCACTATTTTACATGAATTATCACATGGTGTAGGTGGAACGGTCGATCATGCTTATACTTGGCAGCCGCAATATTCGGAGCTTACTGAGATGCAACGTGCAAATAATGCCGATACCTACCGCGCTTATTGCCAATCATTTGATGCGTGATTTTAATAATTAGAGTCAAGTACACTTTATTTTAATTTATACCTGACCCAATTTATTAGTCAATCTTAGGATTTTAGCCGAATTGCTAATATGAAATTATGCTGTTGATGTCATATTGAATAGAAGGTTACTAAATCATAATGCTAAACAGGCAACGTTACGAGCCTTGCTCCAACTTAGGACTGAGCTCAAGCGACAGCAGTCCGGTAATGATGATGAGAACTGCAAAAATAACGAAGATGAGCCGTATGAATAATATCGTCTAGAACAGTGTGTCCGATCAAAAAAGGGTAATAACACTTAATGGTCATTACCCTTTCTATTCGAAGTTTACAAAGCGAATACACTAATGATTTTCAGATACCATATTCACGGTGTATTTAGGAATTTCTACCACTAAATCTTCGTCTGCGACTATAGCCTGACACCCTAAGCGTGATTCTGGCTCTAACCCCCAGGCTTTATCAAGCATATCTTCTTCAAGTTCGTCACTCTCTTCAAGCGAATCAAAACCTTCACGAATAATCACATGACAAGTTGTACAAGCACACACTTTTTCACAGGCATGCTCAATACCAATATCATTTTTTAAGGCAACGTTTAATACGCTCTCACCTTTTTCGGCTTGAACTACAGCGCCATCTGGGCATAGCTCGTCATTAGGCAAAAATATAATTTGTGGCATACCCTTATACCTCGTCAACTGAATGGCCAGACAATGCAGCTCGAATCGAAGAGTCCATACGTCTTTCAGCAAAATTTGCCGTGGCCTGATTTAATTTTTCTATCGCGGCTTCGATATCGTCCGCGCTTCCCTTTTGACTCGTTTGAGCCAATGAAGAAATGGCTTGGTTAATTTGAGCTATTTCATTTTCATTTAATAATTTGCTATCAGCGCTTAAGGCAGCCTGCACCGACTCTATTACACGAGCGGCTTCAACTTGCTGCTCTTTTAGCATACGTGCTTGAATGTCCTCTTTGGCATTCGCCATAGAGGCCTTCAACATATCAGCTATTTGGTCTTCTTCAAGTCCAAAGGAAGGTTTGACAGTAATACTGGATTCAACGCCTGTAGACTTCTCCATCGCGCTAACTTCCAGTAAGCCGTCAGCATCAACCTTAAAGGTTACTCTGATGTGCGCTGCACCAGCTGTCATTGCAGGTATGCCACGTAATTCAAAACGCGCTAAAGAACGACAATCATCAACGAGCTCGCGTTCACCTTGCAACACATGGATAGCCATTGCTGTTTGGCCGTCTTTAAAAGTGGTAAATTCTTGGGCTTTTGCAACCGGAATTGTGGTGTTTCTTGGAATAACTTTTTCTACCAGTCCCCCCATGGTCTCCAATCCAAGCGACAGAGGAATAACGTCGAGTAAAAGCATTTCATTATCAGGTTTGTTACCCGCAAGAATATCCGCTTGAATCGCAGCGCCAATAGCGACAACTTTGTCTGGATCGATAGAAGTTAACGGTTCTTTCTTGAAAAACGTATTAGCTTGCGCTCTAACAAGGGGAACTCTAGTTGAGCCACCCACCATGATCACTTCGTTAACGTCTTCAGCACTTACGCCGGCATCTTTTAATGCTCTGCGACACGCTCGCATCGTTTTAGCAACCAAAGGCTGAATAATGGTCTCAAAACCATGACGAGTGATATCATAAGACCATGTTTTACCATCGTCTAACGTTAGCGTCACTGTATGATTTTCTGCATCCGTCAGGGCTTCTTTAGCTTGACATGCTTGTTCTAACAACTGGCGCTCTAACCTAGTTGATAATGGCCTTGCTAAACTTGCTTGCTCAACGAGGTGATTAACGAGGGCAACATCAAAGTCATCGCCACCCAAAGCAGAATCACCTCCGGTTGCTAACACTTCAAAGACCCCTTTGTTTAGCCTAAGAATGGAAATATCAAACGTTCCACCACCTAAGTCGTAAACTGCTACTAGGCCTTCTTGCCCACTGTCCAAGCCATAGGCCACTGCCGCTGCTGTTGGTTCGTTAAGTAAACGTAAAACATTTAAACCTGCAAGTTTAGCAGCATCTTTAGTGCTTTGACGTTGTGCATCATCAAAATATGCCGGCACAGTAATCACAACCCCAGTTAGCTCACCACCTAAGGCTTGCTCTGCACGTTTACTTAAATCTTTTAAAATTTCCGCTGAAACCTGCACAGGGTTTACTTCCCCCGTACGTGTTAAAATATTAGGGTGATTTTCATCACCAACAAACTGGTAAGGTAATGAGGGATACTTCGCTCTGATATCAGCGAGTGAGCGACCAATGAGACGTTTAGCAGATACAATGGTATTTTCAGGATCACTCACCGCTTTAAGTTTTGCCTCATCGCCAAGCAGGACCTGGTCTTGTTGGAAGCTGACTACTGAAGGCAAAATATCACGGCCCTGTTCATCAGGTATCGTCTCAGCTAAGCCACTTTTGACACTTGCTACTAAAGAGTTAGTTGTGCCTAAATCAATACCTGCCGCCAGTCGATGTTCGTGCGGGGTTGTACTTTGTCCTGGTTCTGCGATTTGTAATAAAGCCATTGTGGACCCATTATTGTCATTTAAAATTGCAATGAATTCTTTTATGAATGAGGTATTTGATCACTTATTAATACGATTAGTCATCAAACAGTAAATCTTCAATTTTATCTAACTCTACTTGCAGCTTATGATAAAACGTTAGTTTACGAAGGTGTTGAGAAGCTTGCTTATTTGCTTGTTCGGTACGTTCATTCAAGCACGCTTGCATTGCGATAAAAATTTCTTGATATTCGGAGTCAAGTACTTGAGTTGCTTCAAAAATAGCGGTATCCGGATCATCGGAATGCTTAACATCATCCAACATTTCCCTTAGCTCCATTTGGCGCATCAAAAACATATTATCACTAAATGAAGCTTGTTCATTAGGCAATTCTACACCGCGCAACTCAAGCATGTATTGCGCTCTTTTCAAAGGGTTCTTTAACGTTTGAAAAGCATCATTAACTAACGTTGATTTCTTAACGGCCAAATTTCTGTCTTGGCTCGAAGCATGCGCAAACTTATCTGGGTGAACACTTTTTTGGATCGACTGATAACGCTCTGTTAGTGCCGTTGTATCAATATTAAAAACTTCTGGTAGACCAAAAATTTCAAAGTAATTCACAAGCGCTCCGAAGTACTGCAGTTATTTACTATTAAACGTTGAAGCTTTCGCCGCAACCACACTCGCCTTTAGCATTTGGGTTGGTAAACTTAAAGCCTTCGTTTAAACCTTCTTTAACAAAATCAAGTTCGATACCATCCAAATAAACTAAACTTTTTGCATCGATAATGATATTGACATCGTCAACTTCAAATAAACTATCATCTTCGTTCAGTTCATCAACAAATTCAAGGACATAAGCTAACCCTGAACACCCTGTTGTTTTGATACCTAAACGCAAACCAAGGCCTTTGCCTCGGTTTGCAATAAATGTTCTAACACGCTCTGACGCTGCTGGCGTCATAGTAACACTCATGGTTACTCCTTACTGCCTAACTAGTGTGTTTACTTTTATAATCTTCAATCGCCGCTTTTATTGCATCTTCTGCTAATATTGAGCAGTGAATTTTAACTGGTGGTAACGCTAATTCTTCTGCAATCGCTGTGTTTTTAATTTCAGCGGCTTCATCAATCGATTTACCTTTTACCCACTCGGTTACTAAAGAACTAGACGCGATAGCTGAACCACAACCATAGGTTTTAAACTTCGCATCTTCAATGATACCTAAGTCATTAATCTTGAGTTGTAGTTTCATAACGTCGCCACAAGCTGGGGCACCTACCATACCTGTTGCAACTTGTGGGTCATTTTTATCCATAGAACCTACGTTTCTTGGATTTTCGTAATGATCGATAACTTTTTCACTGTACGCCATAATAATCTCTCCCGATTGCTCTTAGTGAGCGACCCATTCAACAGAATCTAAATCTATACCTTCTTGGAACATTTCCCAAAGCGGTGACATTTCACGTAAATGACCGATTGATTTCTTAATCAAGTCAATAGCGTAATCAACTTCTTCTTCACTAGTAAAACGGCCGAAGCTAAAACGAATTGAGCTGTGCGCCATTTCATCATTCAAGCCTAACGCTCTTAATACATATGAAGGTTCAAGACTTGCTGAAGTACAGGCAGAGCCTGATGAAACCGCTAAATCTTTCAACGCCATGATTAATGATTCACCTTCAACGAACGCAAAACTAACGTTTAAGTTGCCTGGATAGCGTTTCTCAACATCACCATTAATGAACACTTGTTCCATATCGCTAATACCTGCCCATAAACGGTCACGCATTTTGGTAACGTGCGCTAAATCTTGTTCCATTTCTTCTTTAGCGATACGGCATGCTTCGCCCATACCAACGATTTGATGAGTAGCCAACGTGCCAGAACGCATACCACGTTCATGGCCACCTCCATGCATTTGAGCTTCTAAACGAATACGTGGCTTACGACGAACATATAGCGCGCCGATACCTTTCGGTCCATACATTTTATGCGCAGAAATTGACAATAAATCCACTTTCAACGCTTGCATGTCTACTGGAATTTTACCAACGCTTTGCGCAGCATCGACATGGAAGACAATTTTACGAGCTCGGCATAACTCGCCGATCTCAGCAATATCTTGGATAACACCGATCTCGTTATTAATATGCATAATTGACACTAACACCGTATCATCACGCATTGCTTCAACCAGCTTACCAAGGTCCAATAAACCGTTTGATTCCGGTTCTAAATAAGTCACTTCAAAACCTTGGCGCTCCATTTCACGGCAGGTATCAAGTACGGCTTTATGCTCGGTTTTACAGGTAATTATATGTTTACCTTTGCGTCCGTAGAAATTAGCAGCACCTTTAATGGCTAAATTATCTGACTCTGTGGCGCCCGAGGTAAATACAATTTCACGAGGATCAGCATTGATGAGCTCTGCCACCTGATTACGTGCAATGTCGACGGCTTCTTCAGCCTGCCAACCAAACTTATGCGAACGAGACGCAGGATTTCCATAAATCCCATCGGTTGTCATGTATTGCATCATTTTTTCAGCAACACGCTTGTCAGCAGGGGTTGTCGCTGAATAATCAAAATAAATCGGTAGCTTCATGGGCTATAATACTCCAACGCTTAAATTGACTGCCTAACAGTCATGCAAAATATTGGTTGTGGCAATTAATGTCTCAAGAGAGCCTTTAGGTTGCTTCTTGCTTTGCGAATTATCTTGTCGCTCAGATATTAATTGCACATTTCTTTGTTCTACGAGCTCTGACAAAGAAATACTCTGTAAAAATTCTTCAATTCGGTTACTTAAATCTTCCCAAAGTGTATGGGTTAGACACTGCTTGCCTGATTGACAATCTCCCTTGCCTCCGCATTTAGTTGCATTGACACTTTCGTCTACGGCACTGATAACATCAGCGATGGCAATTTCTGCCGAGCACTTACCTAAACGATAACCACCACCTGGACCTCTTACACTGTGAACAAGACCATGCTTTCTCAAACGCGAAAATAATTGTTCTAGATAAGACAAGGAAATGCCTTGACGTTCAGAAATATCGGCTAATGGAACGGGGCCAGACGCAGCGTGAATCGCAACATCTAACATAGCTGTTACCGCGTAGCGTCCTTTTGACGTTAATTTCATTACACACCCCTTAAGATTTGCCGCGCATTTTACATAACCATATAAATTAGTCAAGTTAATACCTGACTGTATTACTCAGGTATTTTAACGGATAGCTGAACAAGGTCAAGCAATACTTGACAAATTTAGTCAGGTATTGCCTTTAGGGCTATATTTCAGGATCAAAAGATTCGACTTGCGCTTGTCGGCGAGATGCTGCTGCTTTCTCATCTTCATCAAATTCACCGACTCTTAATTCAGGTAAAGCATCTTGGCAAACCTCACCACCCAATTTGTTAACTTCTTTACAAAGATCGGCGACTTTATGGTCCATTAAATGAACATGATCAAGCAACCGCCCTATCGCTTTAGCAACAGGATCGGGATTATCGGCAGAGACAGCGTAAGCATCGAAACCAAAGCGGCGAGCAGCTTGTTCTCGTTTAACTTTTTCACTTTGGCCATTTTTATCATTAACAATACGAGCAGGTATACCAACCGCTGTCGCGTTTTCCGGCACATCTTTAACCACGACAGAGTTTGAACCAACTTTACCGCCAGCGCCTATCGTTATAGGGCCAAGTACTTGAGCGCCTGCGCCAATGACCACTTTATTACCTAATGTTGGGTGGCGTTTACCCGCATTCCAACTGGTACCACCTAGCGTTACACCATGATAAAGCGTCACATCATCGCCGATTTCGGCTGTCTCCCCAATAACAATACCCATGCCATGATCAATAAAAACACGTCTTCCTAAGGTAGCGCCGGGATGAATTTCTACCCCTGTTAACCATCTTGAAAAAGTCGAAAGCAACCTCGCCAACAATTTAAAATTATGTCGCCACAGCTTATTACTCAACCGGTGGATCCAAATAGCATGCATACCTGGATAGTTGGTTAAAACCTCAAACCAGTTCCGTGCTGCGGGATCTCTATCAAAGACACTATTGATATCTTCTTTGATGCGACTAAACATATTCGACCTATTCCTTTTCTATATTGACTTTTTCTTCGCCGCTTTTTCAATAGACGACAAAATTCCACGCCACATTTTGACTTCTTTCATATCTGGGCGCGCACGATTAATAAATCGTCTCAGTTTGGTCATCACTAATCCTGGATGACTTGGGATGATAAAACCTGTTGCTTTTAAAGCACTTTCAAAATGCTCAAACATACGTTCAGTTTCATCAACGACTGGATACACTTCTTCCTCGTCGCTTCTATCAGGATTCGCTTTTTCTAATGCCTGCTGTTTTGTAACCTCAAGGTAAGCCATGCGTACTTCATAGCTTAATGTTTGTACCGCCATCGCTAAATTAAGTGAGCTATATTCAGGGTTAGCTGGAATTTGTACATGAAAATGGCAAAGTTGTAGCTCTTCATTAGTTAAGCCACTGCTTTCTCTACCAAAAACTAATGCAACCGGATAATCCTTTACTTCTTCTATCAGCTTTTCACCACACTCTCGTGGTTCAAGCATCGGCCAAGGTAAGGTCCGAGAACGAGCGCTTGTGCCAACGACTAATCCACAATCACTGATTGCTTCTTCTAACGTTTTAACCACTTTCACGTTTGCCAACACATCTGTAGCCCCAGCAGCCAAGGCTTGTGCTTGTCCATTAGGCATCTCTATGGGATCAACTAAAATCAACTGGCTCAGCCCCATCGTTTTCATCGCTCTCGCCGCGGAGCCAATGTTGCGGCAGTCACTGGTATTAACCAAGACTATTTTTACTGAATCTAACATGACGTATCTTTTACTTAATAATAAATGAATTACATTAAACGCCACTACACAGATAACTATCTAGATGGCTAAAAATTTCGGCAATAGTAACATAGAAGGGCAAAGTTGTACTGAAAAAAATCATTCTTTGACTCATGTAGTTAGAGCTTTGTACTCTTTACTGTGCTTATTTGTACTAGCAACTATTTCGAATTATCGCTGTCAAGACCTTACTAAGGACGCCTGATGTTGAGAGTGAGGTTACCTTACACAAATGAATAATTGAAAAATGGCTTGTCGTAATCAATCTCATCTCGTTAAGTTTGCGTTGTGTTTGAGGGATACTTGTTAACGACTGTAGTAACTTTTTAATCAATTATGCTTCCCACCTGAGATCGTTTAAAAACAATCAAAGTGGTTTCTTGTGACATCATCAAATAAAAAGCTATGAAATCATTACAAAAATATTCGAAAGCTAAAAATAATCGCTTATACCATCAATAACTGCTATAATCCGCGCCGCTTAATTTCGAATGTGAAATTAAGGACGTTCTTTTACAATGCTGTTAACTAATTTTAAGGTGATGATATGCATCCTATGCTAAATATTGCTGTACGCTCTGCTCGTGCCGCTGGAAATGTAATTGTTCGTGCTTTTGAACAAGAAGACCGTGTTGAAGTCGAATCCAAAGGCACCAATGACTTTGTTTCAAACATTGATATCACTGCTGAAAAAACTATTGTTGACAGTATTCTTAAAGCCTACCCTACTCACACGATAATTGGTGAAGAATGTGGTTTAATTGAAGGTAAAGACGATGATTATCAGTGGATAATTGATCCGATTGATGGCACCACAAACTTCGTTAAAGGCATTCCACACTTTGCCGTATCAATTGCCTTAAAAGTTAAAGGTAAATTAGACCAAGCGGTTGTCTATGATCCTATTCGTGGTGAATTATTTACTGCTAGCCGTGGTAAAGGTGCGCAACTTAACGGGTTTAGAATCCGCGTTAAACAACCAAAAGAGTTAACCGGTGCTGTTTTAGCGACGGGTTTTCCATTTAAGCAAAAACAACACATGAATGCCTATCTTGATATTTTCAAAACACTGTTTACGAAAACTTCTGATATGCGCAGAGCTGGCTCAGCAGCACTAGATTTAGCTTATGTGGCCGCTGGTCGCGTAGATGGCTTCTTTGAGTTAGGCTTAAAACCTTGGGATACAGCTGCTGGTGAATTGCTTGTGGTCGAAGCTGGTGGTTTAGTAACCGACTTTACTGGTGGTCATAATCACGGAACATCTGGAAATATTGTTGCAAGTAGCCCAAGATTATTAAAAGAGATCGTTCAAGATATTCGTCCACTGCTAAATGACGCGCTTCGCAAATAACGCTGGCAGTTGATCGAACAAATTCACTTAAAGAGAGTCAGAGGTAATCTTTGTGCCTTTGGCTCTTTTTTTATCTAGCTTCTGTCCGCAATTAGCCTAAATGAGTTTGACTTTGCTGTGGTATACGCTCTTGCAGAAACTTCATCAGTTCTTTTTCTCGCAGCGGTTTACTGAACCAGTATCCTTGTATTTCATCACAACAATGCTTTTTTAAAAAGTCGACATGAACCTGCTCTTCTACACCTTCAGCGATAAGCGTTAAACCCAAGTTTTTACCGAGGCTAATAATAGTGTTGACGATCGCTTTATCCTCATCATTGGTATGGCTTTCCCGAATAAAACTCTGATCGATTTTTAATTTATCCACAGGAAACTGTTTTAAATAAGATAGTGATGAATAGCCTGTACCAAAATCATCAATGGATAAAGATAACCCCATTTTTTTAAGATGGTTCAATACCTCAATGGTATTTTGTTCATTATGAAGGAATACTCCTTCAGTAATTTCTAATTCTAAATTTTTTGCGGGTAGCTGTGCGTTTGCTAATGCTTGACTGACACTATGACAAAACTGTGGATGGGAAAACTGCCGCGCCGAAATATTTACCGCGACAACGATGTCTATTAATCCTTCGTCAATTAACTGTTTTGCAAGTAGGCAAGCATTGACTAAAATCCAATGGCCTATCTCTACAATCAATCCAGATTGTTCAGCTAACGGAATAAAATCTACTGGTGATATCACTTGACCTTGATGCTCCCAACGCACGAGTGTCTCTACACCAACGACTTGGTTAGTTTGCAAACTCAGTTGTGGCTGGAAAGTGAGATAGAGCTCATCCAACGCCACTGCGTTGCGCAATCTCGCCAGTAGTTGTTGATTCTTATCTAAATGCTGGGCTTGCTCTGCATCAAATAACATAAAATTTTCATGATCTTGTTGGCCTAGCAAAGACAAAGCAGTATGAGCATTTTTAATCAATTCATTGGCATTATTGCCATGTTCGGGAAAACGAGCAAAACCAAAGTCTAGCTCGGCAAAAAACTCCCCGTGACTGGTAACCAGTGGACGCTGAGTTGCCATCGTTATGTCTTTGGTTAACTTCTGTAAAGCTAAATGTTCGATTTGACTGGTTAATACCACAGCAAATTGTTGCTGGTTCAAGTGATAAAGTTTTACCTTAGGTGGCAAGCATTTATCCATCAGTTTTGCGACACTGCGCATCAAACTCGTCGCCGCATCCAAGCCAAGGGTGCTTAACGTTTCATTAAATTGCCTAATTTCAATGATCCCTATTGCTAGCGATTTAGACTGCGCTAGCAAGTTTTCGACATCGAGTTTGAACTGGTAGTTATTGGCCAATTGTGTTTCTTGATGGGTAAATGCTAGGTTGAGCACTTCTTGCTCCGCAAGCTTTTGCTGAGTAATGTCGTGAATATGAATATCGTAAGCATCTAATGACTGATGCCAATAAATATTGGATTGAAGGATGGTTTTACCAATGGTCTGCTCTAACCGGATACTTTGACTTTTGCTACGCCCTATTTTTTGGCGCAGATCAGTAAAATTTGACGGTAACAAGTTGTTTACCGCCGTTTTTTCAAAGCCCAAGCGCTGCGCCATCTTTTCACTGGCGGGGTTATGAAAGACAACCTCACCAGTATTACTTACACTAATGATAGGGTTTGGATTGGCATGAGAGAACATTGCTAATCGCGTAGTTTTTGCCTGCGTTAGTATGTACTGACGAACATACCAAGAAACAATTGCTGCAACAATTAACAGCACTAATGCGAATACCCCCACCAACCAGTGGGTTGTCATTACTTTATCAATTGTCGACTGATAGGTTTGTTGTGTTTTGGTCTGCGTTTCCTGTTCAATAAACAGCAACGTCGGCATTAACTCTCGCCTAGTTTGCGATATTTGGCTCAAAACATCGCGCATTTCGTCCCAGTTATCATCCTGAATTAACATTAGCTGATGAAACTGCTCAAATAATTCGGATATTGTTTGCTGGCTCGACAAGATAGTGGTCAGTTGCAGAGGAAATTTCTGACTCGCTCTAATAGCGCCTAAATGCATATTGAAGTTTTGATTTACTTCAGCAGATTTACTTAAAAATACCTCGTGGTTTTGATCGCTGTAATACTCATAAATAATGCGCTCTTGTTCAACCAAATCGGCCATTAACTCTTTAATACTAATGAGCACAGGCAAACGCTGCTCCACTAACTCCTCCGTATTAACCTTTACTTGATCAGACGAGTTAAATACGATGACTGATAAAACCAACCCCATTAAAATGGTGGCACCAGCTACAATTGAAGCTCTTTTTAAGTAAGGTTTTACAAGACTAGCCATAAGGTTTCCTTTCAAGACTTATTATCAGACAGAGCTTTGCGCTTTAAAATTGCGTAACTCGTAGATTAATGTGTCTGCCTTCATTTTTACTACGAGTGATCCAGATCGACAAGTTTACATAGATCAACCTTATATTAACGAGTAAACTATCGCAAAGTTTCTATTGTTATCTTAGCTATGTCATTTCCAAGCAGTCTTCATAAACAAGCGTTTAAACACGGCGAAGTCGCCTTAGTTGGCACAGGCCCTGGCGATCCTGAGCTATTAACTATTCAGGCATTTAACTTTATTAAACAAGCTGACATTGTCATATTTGATCGCTTAGTCAGTCCAGAAATTATGGCGTTGGTGCCTGAATTTTGTGAAAAAATATACGTCGGTAAAAAACAAGCGAAACATAAAATTCCACAAGATGGCATCAATCAGTTATTGGTTGATCATGCAAAGCTAGGTAAAAAAGTGGTCAGACTTAAAGGTGGCGATCCCTTTGTTTTTGGTCGAGGCTCTGAAGAAGCTCAGTATGCTTTGAAAAACGGTATTGCATGCCACATTGTTCCAGGAATGACTGCCGCTTCGGCTTGCTCTAGCTATGTCGGTATTCCATTAACCCATAGAGAAGTTGCCCGAAGTGCAAGTTTAGTCACCGGACACGTTAAAGATTGTGGTGAGTTAGACTTGCCTTGGCATACGCTAAGCGATCCTAAACAAACTGTTGTTTTTTATATGGGGGTAAAGAGTTTGCCAACCATATGTGAACAGCTTATCGCAGCTGGTCGAGACAAAAATACCCCGGCTGCGGTAATATATAAAGGAACAACGCCTGAACAAAAACTTTATCGCGGCTGTCTAATTAGCCTGCCGGAGCTCGTTGAAAAACACCAAGTTAAACCACCAAGCCTCATCATTATTGGTGGCGTTGTTGAAACCTTTGATGAAAAGCAATTAACTAATCTCGGTTACTTATCACCTATTAAAAAATAGATAATAAAAAAGGCTTTCATAGGAAAGCCTTTTTTAACCGCTTATTGACATCGATTATTGGCGCAACATCGCGAGACGTTGTTGTTGGCCTTGTTCACGCTCAACATACTTGTACCATTGTTTGGCGGTTTTCTCCGAGGAAGCAATATCTTGAGCTTGATTAAAGGCAATCAACGACTGCTCAAAATTTCCAATATTAAAATAGCTCATGCCAAGCACTAAATGCATATCACCTTCGCGCTTAATGCCGCCGCGTTCTAACGCATTATCTGCCGAGTCTATTGCTTCTTGCCACATTTCTAAATTTAAAAATGATTGCGCTAACATAACATCAAACTTACCGGTTTCGGCAATTTTCGCTGCTTGTTGTAACACTGGAATTGCCTTTTTATCATCTTTAGCAGAAATATAGGCGAGCGCTAAGCTTTCCAAGTTACGTTCGTTTGCAACAACCTGCCCACTATCGATAGCTTTTTCTAGTAAAACTGCCGCTTTATAGGGTACTTGGTGGTATCGATACAATTGTGCAAGTGCAAGAATATCTTGCGATTTCTCGATATAACCTGCTTGATATGCAGTTTCCATCACCGCTAATTGCTTATCTTCTTTACCTATTTCACCGTACATCGCTGCTAGTTGTAACCAGTATTCTGGCTTAGGATAATGCTTAACCAGCTGTTCCATCACCTCTGTAACTTCCACAGGCTGTTTGAGCTCATAAAAATTAGCACGAAGTAATGTTAGCCAGTTTTCCTTAGCTATTTCGCCTTGTTGTTCTTTTAATGCTATCGCTTGTTTAACAGAAGTTAACGACTGTTGAAATTGCTTATCTTGATAATAGATCTGGGCGAAAGTGATGTGTTGATCAGCATTTAGCGGTTTTGAATTTATCGCTTGCCACTGCTCTAGGTAAGCTAATGATTGCTTAAAGTTTTGTTGCTGCATCGACAGTTGCGATAATGAATATAACGTTGCTAAGCGCAATGAACTCGGAATTGCTTGCTGAGCAACGACATTTTCAAAGCTGTTAATTGCACCATCGAGATTCTCATTACCATAATGCATAAAACCATAGAAATTCCATAGCATGGCAACTTCATAACTATTGAGACTATCGATTTTATCTTTTACTTCATCAAGAATAGCTAACCCACCGGCCTTATCACCGGCATCAGCGACTTGTTGTGCTCGTGCAAGTTGCGTATACACTCGATTACGCATCGCAGGAACACGAACACTTTCTTTCGTGTTGCTTTCAGCTGTTGGCTCTCCACCAAAAGCCAAGCAGTGATTAGTTAAGACATCAGACGAAATCAATACAACGAGAAATAACGTAGCAGATAATTTTATAGTTTTCATTTGTCTCTCCTGTTAACCGTCTATTTCAAACGATATTTTATTTTGAACGCCCGCTACTTCCATCGCTTCACCATCAACAACGCGCGGTTTATATTTAAACTTTAATGCGGCATCTAATGCCGCTCGGTCGAAGATACCTTCAGGCTCTGCTTTTACAACAACGGGATCTCTAACCGCGCCAGTTTTGGTGACGACAAACTCTACGATAACGTAACCTTCAATACCTCTTGACTGTGCTCGACGCGGATAGATAGGGGCAACTTTCACGATAGGCAAATAATCGCCATCACTAGCATCTAGACTTAATCCACCACTAAGGCCTGAATCTACCGCAACATCCGCAGTAAAGTTAGTTGATGCCAGTGCATTCGTTGATTGGCTTTGTTCCATTTGTGGTGGTTGCAACTGAGGTGGTGGCTCTTTCGGCTTCGGTGGCTTTTGAGGTTTACGCTCTTTTTTTACCACCGCTTCGTCTTGTTTCAAACGAATGAAGTCAAGCACCTTACCTCGTGCAGGCTCTGTTAACACGCCATCGCCACCAGAAATTAGCGACTGCATGCTAAACATTAAAACAAACGTTGTTAACGCCGCTAATACGAGGGCAAGTGAATAACGTTTCAACTGTTGCTGCATGACTTAAACCTCTTGTGCGGCAATTGAAACGTCAAACACACCTGCCGCTCTGGCTGAATCCATCACTTTGATCAAAATATCAGTTGTCGCCTTCTTATCAGCTTGGATAACTACTGTCCCTTGCGGGTTTTCAGCTTTTAAGCGTTCGATATTGGCTTGTACAGCACGAACATCAATCTTACGTTTGTTGATCCAAATATCGCCTTTATCACTGATGGCTACTAGGATATTCGCTCGCTCTTTTTTCACCGCCGTTGCGGCTTCAGGACGATTTACCTCGATACCCGCTTGTTTAACAAAGGTTGCGGTAACGATAAAGAAAATCAAAAGAATAAAGACAACGTCCAACATAGGCGTCATGTTAATTTCTTCCGCTTCCTCTTGTTCTTGTAACATTTTTGCTAATTGAGATCGCATCTCACTTATCCTTATTTAACTGTGTGAATAGACCATTGGAAGGCTATCTTCCATTTGCTCTGTTCTACGTTTAATTTTTCGTTGTAACCAGGTAACAATAAATACCCCAGAGAGAGAACCCACCATACCCGCCATGGTTGGAATGGTGGCTTTAGAAACACCTGAAGCCATTGAGCGCGCATTACCACTGCCTGAGATTGCCATAACATCAAATACTTCAATCATTCCTGTTACCGTGCCCATCAGTCCAAGCAATGGACATAACACCACCAAACATTGAATGAGAGCGACATTCTTATTTAACAACTCATAAGCTCTAGACACCTGCGCTTGACGGATTTGCTCGGCATTCCAAGAGTGCTTGTCTTGGCGTTGTTGCCATTGTTCGATAATGTCTTGCTTGACTTTCTTATAGCTTGCTAAGAAAAAATACAGACGCTCGAAGATCAGCAACCACATCACAAAAATGACGCCGGCAATGACGGTCAGCACCTGACCGCCTGTGTCCATAAACTCCCTGATGCTATTCATCATTTCGATGAACATAACCATGGTTTACGCTCCTTTTTCCGCACGTTCAGCAATAATGCCCGCACTTTGCTGTTGCAAGATATTGATGATATTGCGGCTACGACTATTGAGTAGCGTAGAAATAAACACCATTGGAATCGCAACAACCAAGCCAAGTACGGTGGTAACAAGAGCTTGTGAAATGCCGCCAGCCATTAACTTAGGGTCACCTGTACCAAATAGCGTGATGGCTTGGAAAGTGTTAATCATCCCCGTTACCGTACCGAGAAGACCGATTAACGGAGCAACGACTGAAATAATTTTAATCAATGTTAAACGCGTTGTTAGTACCGGAACTTCTTGCAAAATTCGTTCGGATAACTTCAATTCTAAGGTTTCAACATCAGCATCTTTGTTTTCATCTTTAACTTGCATCACTCGGCCAAGGGGGTTGTTGGCATCAGCAACATCACTTTTCAATTGACGATTAACTTTACCGCCAATTAAGTACAAGGTGACAAAACGCTCTAACGCAATCAGTAATCCGACTAAACCAATCGCTAAAATGACGTAACCAACAGAGCCGCCTTGTTCAACACGCTCTTGCGTGTTCGGGGCTTGTACCAGCAATCCAACGATCGAACCACCTGTTGGGTCTAATGCAAATGGAACAACTTCACCTTGAGATTGCGTTAAATCTTTGGCAGTAGATAAGTAACGGCTTGAAGGTTGACGGATCAACTCTGCAACAGAGCCCGTTTCATCGATATATTCCAAATATTTTCCATTAGCAACTAAGTTAAAACCACCAACTCTCAACACTTGTTCTTGGCTTTTACTGCCATCAGCGGCGACAACTTCACGACTAAAACGCACGACTTTACCTGATTCTGTCATCTCTTGTTGCAGCGCAAACCAAAGGCGTTCAATTTCTTCTATCGAAGCAAGCTTAGAGCTAGATGCCATACTTTGAGCAAACTCTTCTAAGAATTGGCCGCGATTAGGTAATTGAGCAGAAACAACCGATGTTTGAAATTTACTTTGCGTATCTCCAGCCACTTGTTGAAGTACACCAAATAATTCTTTTAGCTCACCCATACGTTTATTCAGGGCGTCACTCGCATTGGCAATATCAACTTCGTTACGTTGAAATTGCGTTTCTAATTCCGTTGACAAAGCGATGGCACGATCTCTTTCAGCTTTAGCGTCATTTAACAGCTCGTCTTGCTGATCTTTACGTGCGATAAATTGCGCTTCTCGTTCTGCATTTTGCTTACTTTGTGCGATTTGACCTTGCGCTAACTTATCTAATAACTTATCAAGCTCATTAGCAGGTTGTGCCAACACCATGGTTGAGATCATCATCAACATCGCTACGATGCCTGCAATGTAAAAATGTTTCATGTGAGTTTCCTTAAAATACGTGTAACAGGCGATTAAAGCGTTGCATTTTGAGCAACAGGAACGATTAACAAATCAGGAGCAAGTTGCTTACGTGCAATGCGAAGGCCTTTTTTGATGTCGGCTCGATAACTTGCATCTAAAGGCTCCCATTGACTACTTTCTGCATTCCAACGCCCCATTTGTTGACCATCGCGAGTTTGATAAATCAGGCTTACACGGCCTATGCGTAAGAAATCGACGTCGACTTCCTGACCATCAATAGTTTGCAAACCGGTATAAGCTTCAATGGTGCGGCCGTAATCAACTTCTACTTGGTAAGCTTCTAATACACGACGAAATTTCTCAGAAACAGCAACGTCTGCACGCGTCAGTAAATCTTTTAAATCATTAATACGCTTGCTACGCTCTTCAGGTAAGAACGGGATATCTAAAGAAACAAATTCCGCCAAAGTATCAATCATTCGTGCCATTAACGGCGAAACTTGACGTTCAATTATGCTGACTTGCTCCATCGATTGGGCAATTTGATTGAGTTCTTTTTGCTGATTATCTAACTGAGCTTGCATTTGCTGGTTATAGACATTTAAGCCATCAAGCTCTTTATTAACCACTTTAAATTGTTGAAGTTTTGTTTGAATTTGATCAGTGATCTTGTCAATTTTTTGTTGTGATTTATTTGCTGAGGTATTGATTTTTTTACCCGCTTCAACCACCTGATCAAGTTCTTGAGCATTTACACTCGAGATCGTTAACATTGTCGATAATGTCAAAACCGCAGCACATTTGGCTACTGGTAACATTGAACTTACCAATTGTTTCATAGTTAAACCTTATTAATTTATGCTGAACATCAGCATTGATGCTGGATAATTATTAAGTTTTCCAGCGATTAAACTTGTGGCTAATTTTAAATATGAAATGTGACAATGAAGTTTCACTAATATTGCAACTTTATTAAATGACAAAAAAGTGACAATTTTCTTACGTTTACTATAGTTAGAGAGTAATGGTATTTATGTATGTTTCGATTGTTATTACTGGTAAAGCAACTCGGTAAAATGTATCGTTAATACAACTACTTTTAGTTTACTAAGATAGTGCTACCGTGATTACTATCGAACAAATATACTAAAACAAGCTGATGATGAAACCACTGATAACGGCAATCTTATTTAATTTTTTTACCATGACTGCATGGGCAACAAGCTATCATTTTGCCGCAATAGAACATTTAGCAGAGCAAGAAGTTGGTAAGATAATTATCACTGCTGTTTATAAAAAGCTTGGCTATGATATTGAGATTAGCTCCTATCCTGGAAAGCGAGCTGAGCATGACGCTAGCAAAGGGATAAAGGATGGAGAAATTATGCGCATATGGACATATGGTGACCAAAATCCGAGTTTAGTTAGGGTACCGACGCCCTATTATTATTTGGTAACTACCGCTTTTATCAGAAAAGATACTCAAGTAGAAATATACAGCAAGGCAGATCTTGCTAAATATCGACTCGGCCGTGTTAGAGGCATAAAGCATACCGACAATATCACAGAAGATATGCCTAACGTTGTTGAAGCAAACTCAACAGCTAATATGTTTAAATTACTTGATAAAGGTATTATTGACGTTGCACTCGCAGACTACATTGACGGTCAATGGGTAATAGCAAATCATCCAAGCTTAAGTAATATCTACGCCCACCCAGAGTTCTTAGCAAAGTGGTCGTTATATCATTACCTACACAAAAAGCATCAGGCGTTGGTGCCGAAAGTAGATAAGGTGATAAAAGAGATGACTAACTCTGGCGAATTAGCCCAGCTGATAGATAACGCCAGAGCACAAGTATTTGGTGTCAAAGAGCTTGACCTTGCTGTAAAATCGCTTTAACGATACTTCTCCCTTTTTAACTTACTAAGTTACCACAAAACATCTTTCAGCTAATGACTGCGTTAAATAAAAATAAAATCTTTATTATCGGTTTACCAAGAACAGGCACAACCAGTATCTGTGAGGCCATGTTAAAGTTAGGCTTTAGCGTTGCTCATACCGCTTATACCCAGCAAACTTTTAATAACGCACAAGTGCTTGCAGACACGCCAATTTTTCATGATTTTGAGCTTCTTGATCAATACTACCCTAACAGCAAATTTATCCTGCTAACCCGAGATTTATCGCTATGGTTACCCTCGATTAAGCAACTACTCAATCGCATGAGCAAAAACCTGCTTTGCGATGATGGTGGCTTTAACCCCCATATAAAACGTTGTTACTTAGCGACCTTTTCACCGTTTACACTCGACAATATTAATCAGGATGACTTTCTCATTAATTGCTATCGTAAACATTTTGCTAGGACACAACATTATTTTAAAAACAAAAAGAGTCAGCTGCTGACTATCGATATCAGCGAAGATAAAAGTTACCAAGCGTTATGTCGATTTGTCGACAAAGAAGACCCTTATGGTCAATTTGCTCACTTAAACATTGGTGGCAAAGTCACTGCTTGGAAAGACATCACCCATCAAGCAAAAATCAGCTCTACGAAAAATGGTAAAGCATCAGACTTAGCTTACTTAATAAAGCAGGTTTAGATTTTTATATAACCTGGAATATAAACCTTCTTAAATTTTATAATAAAAAACTCAGCCGAAGCTGAGTTTTTCAATAGTGGCTCTAGCAGTTAAAAATCATAGTTGTAGCTAAGACTAATCGCTGTACCAATTTCTTTTTCTCGAACCGTGATACCAGATTGAGTGACCTCTGTAGATTCATCAAGTAAGTTCTTCACTTTTAGCTTAATCTGGGAGTTAAAGTCAGGGTAATAGGTATAAACAAGGTCTAAAGAGTGAAATGGTTGTTCCATAGCATCTTCACGACCACCCACTCCTGATGCGATGATTCGCTCACCAAAAACATTGTAAACTAATGAACCAGAATGATTACCATCGGCCGAATCATAGTTTAACTGTAAATTAAAGACATATTCAGAGTGACCGCTCATTCGCTTTGTTGGGTTGGTTAAGTTCCCCGCAAGCCCCGGATCAATTTCAACTTCAGAATCACTATAAGTAATATTACCTGAGGTAAAAAATCCCTCAGCAAGGTAAACCAAGTCATGCATCCACTCAAACTCAACCCCAGCAACCGTTGCTTTTTCTCCGTTAACAAACGTCGCAGAATAATCTTCATCACCTACTTGTAAAATGGTTTCAATCGGGGATTGAATATCTTTATAAAAAGCGGCAATCGAATAGTTATCGCCATTGTCAGCATAGTATTCGTATCGTAGATCATAGTTTTGAATTGGGCTACTTTGTAAACCAATACGACCAAACGTACGAATATCCGTTAATGGGTCATAGTACGCAACAGGTACAACTTCACGAAGGTCAGGACGAACCACAGTTTCACCGTAACTTGCCCTTACTTGATACTGATCGCTACCCAAGTAAGTAAATGCTAATGAAGGAAAAACATCGTCTTGGCTAATACTACCGGCCTCAATTTTATCAGGTGCCCAAAAAATATTTAGCTCTTCTGCGCCAAAAATTAAACTTGAAGTACCAATTGAGGATTGTTTAAATTCTTCATATCGTAAACCACCACTTACGCGGTACTTATTGTAAATAAGATCAAATGCACCGTAAGCCGCATCAATTTTCTGCGCGGCAATATAGTCGTCGGCATCTGGCGCCGTTGGCTCGTTAAAGTCAACTAAAATACGTTGTCCATCGATAAAGTCATCCGTTAAGTAACCGCTATTAGATAACGGTGATTGACTGCCATCGTTAATGTCTATTCCAGAACCTGATTTGTTGTGAACAGCAAAGCTTGAAGTGGTATAGTTACGACCTCTATCAGAAAAATCGTATCCCGCTTTAAACTCAAGTTCATAACCTTCCCCGTAAATAGGCAAGGTTACATTACCACCATAGGAATTAACTCGGTCTTCCATATCAGTGTAAGAATAAACAGCTCGGTTATCGTCACCGGTAATATTAGAGCCAATATAGCTGCCGCTATTGAAGTTATCTCTAAAATTATATTTTGCCTGGAATGGGATCTCAGTTAACGCTTTTGACCGTGTATACTGCCAATCAAACCCAAGTCCCCAATAATCTGTCAAGGTATGCTGACCAAGTAGCTGGGTAACTTGCAATGTCCTTTCTTCATAGTCAAACTCATGAACACGATTGGCGCGATCGTCGGTGGTAATCGTGTAAACCGTGCTTCCAGCAGGGCTCTGTAGATTAGCCACTTCAACTTCATCTTCGTTGTCGGCTAAATATAAGTTATTTATCGAAACAGAGTGACTACCTACCTTATACCCTAAGTTAAAAACACCACTTAAACGTTCACTTTCTGTAGTAACCGTTGAGTCCTTAACGGTATTAAAACATGAGTTAGCCACATCTTCTGCCGTTGCTAATGATGTCGAACAATCTGATTCAATATTTTGTGAAATAACCTTAGTAGATTTCTTTGCAGAATCCCATTTATTTTCATAACCAACTGATGCTAGAAAACCGATAGTGCCACCAAAATAGTCTTCTTCAAAGCTATTGCCAATATGCGCTTTAATGTTATAAGCAGGATCAATCGATTGCTCTGAAATAACTAAATCGCGTGGTAAAGTCTTTAACAAGTTATTATTAATCGCGATCGCTTGTTCAGAAACCGTTTGTGTTTCGGTATCTTCTAAACCTGAACGTTTGATGATATTGTCAATAGTAAAACGACCACGATACTGAACTATCGCCGTTTTCAGTTCAGGAGATATATCACCACTTGGTCTGTCATAGCTGAAGCCATCGTTGGCACTTGAATCATGAGCAACCCCTAATTCAATGCCTGAAGTAAATTCACTTGGTACTGATTTAGTGCGAATATCAATAGCACCACCACCAAAAGCTGCAGGCATATTTGCAGAGAATGCCTTTTGTACCGCCATACTTTCGATAATGCTTGAAGGGAAAATGTCCAGAGGAACAACGTTTCGTGTTAAATCTGGACTGGGAATTTGGGCACCGTTCAAGCGAGCACTTGAATAACGCTCACCAAGGCCTCGTACGTAAATAAATTTTCCATCGACTAGTGTTAAACCGGTTACACGCTTCAACGCAGAAGCAGCATCGCTGTCGCCGGTGCGCGACATCTGTTCAGATCCTAAGATATCGGCTACAAACGCTTGATTTTTGCGCTCTGCTACAACTGCTGCAGCACTTCCTTGTAAACGCGTTGCTTTGGCAACTACTTCTTCCATCACTTGCTCTTCTTCAGCCAAAGCAGCATGGGTGTAGCTGAACAAACCTAGCCCCACAGCAATCGCTAGCTTTTGGAGTTTATGTTGATTTGTCATTTTGTATTCCTAATTCAGTGTTCAATAAAAAGGCGCCCGTATAAAATGACGCGGCGCCTTATCGACTAACTTGTTCTGTAATTAGTCGTTATTCGCTGCAGTAACTGCCGCTTCTACCCACTTATACCAAGCTGAACTTGTATCTTTATCAGAAACCGCACCAATGTAATCGACAGTATCGAAGAAGCTACCGTCTAAGCCAGAAAGGTCGTTTGCTGAAATCGTAATCGCAGTTGAAGCCGTGTTTGTTGAAAAACCATCTGCAGAAAGTACATCTGCATCACCACCAACACGTTGGTTTGAGCCGTTGTTGTCATACCATTGTTCGACACTCATACCTGCAGGCATCTGCGTTGGGTCTTTAAACTCGGCAACACATGCCATGACTGAGTTATTAAAAGTGATTTCTGCCGCATTTTCTAAACCGTCAGATTTAAATTCGATACACTCAGTGCCGTTTGTCGCATCAGTTTTAATAGCTAAAGCGTTGTAGTAGTTTGTTTTAATTGCATCATCAAACTTGTGCGCTTGAGAAGGGTCTTCATCACGTACTGAAGCACCGTCAGTCGTAATAACAGTAACGTTAGCGATGGTTGGGAAAGACGCTGGTGCTTCGTTGTATTCTTCACCACCGTTCTTTTCACCATCCGTTTCAAAACCGTTGTTACCCATGTAAGCAATATTGCCATCACGAGTAGTTACAGTGCCATGTTGAATAAATAAGAACTGCGCATTACCTTGCCAACCCGCGTCGATATCAATCGCGTCATCTTGCGTATCTGTTACAACGATATGCTTAATATTTGAAGCGCCACCGAAGAATTCGATACCGTCATCAAAACCTTGGTGAATGTGGATGTAATCAAAAGATGAACCAGAGCCAACCGCGTTAAGTGTTAACGAGTTCAAATCGTCACCTTCACCACCAACACGAGGACCTGAACCTGCGTACCAAATTTTAGCCCATTTAATGTTACCGCTGCTGTCTGCGTTATCGTTTCCACCAAAGTAGCTAGTGATACCTTCAGATGCTACGTTACATGTTTGTGCTGCACGTTGAGCGTTAGTACATTGGTTAGTTAAACCATTACCATTGATGATGATGCCACCCCAATCGGCGTATTGAGCGCCCTTACCTTCTAAATCGTGACGATCAAAGGCAAATGCTGAAGTAAACGTTACCGGCTTGTCAGCTGTACCAACCGCTTGAATTTTTGCACCACGAGCGATACGAATAATCGCTTCACCAGATTTAAACGCTAAGGTAGCACCAGGCTTAACCGTCATAGTTGGGCCATTAGCAGGGATTGTAAAACCTTCATCTGTGCGACCATCTTCACCAATCAATAAGGCATCTTCAAATACATGAACGCCACCTTCTGGTAACTCTTCAAAAGTTAAGTTTGAAGTAATGGATACATTCTTACTTGCAAAAGAATCATTATATAAACAATCTAAACCATCATAAGTGCCTTCAACTTTTCCAGCCTCAGTTTCATAGCTTGCGCATTCAACCGTTTTTGTATTGCCCGTGTTGTTATTTGAGTTATTAACACTGTTATCTGTTGTCGAGCTGTTGTCATTTACTGTAGGGGTAATTTCAATGTCACCGCCACAACCAACAAGTGTTAAAGCACAAGCGATGGCACTTACTTTAAATAAAGATTTCAATTGCATTTCTTTTTGCTCCGAGGATTAATAAATTTACAAGCAGTTCAATTGAAGCTTTGTCACTGAGACATCATAAAAACTTCACTCAACCAACTTGATTAAAAGTTGCGGCTATCCTACGGGGGAAAAATGACAGATATGTTTTAGAAATATGTAATTTTTATTTCTTAATTCTTACAACAAGATGACAACCTAAAAACAAAAATAAGTAAATTCTGGTTATTTTTACCGCAATTCATTGTTAAATCGCTAAAAATAAGCAAATATATAAGCAATGAACGTTTACTAGTGACGCTATGGCCGAATTAAAAACCCTCACCATTGACCAATTGCAAGTGGGGATGTATGTCATCGACATCATATTAAAAAACAGTACGCACAAAGTAAAAAACCAAGGTGTGGTAAATTCACAACGCACCATTGCTTTATTAAAAAAACAAGGGGTTGCAAAAGTTGTTGTCGACTTAACTAAACAAGCTCCTCAGCATGATGCAAGTAAAGATAGTAGCGAAACAGCCCCCCCTCCCCATATAGATAGCAATGCAAACTCTGCAGCTGAAGTTGAAATAGCCTCAACGGAAAAAGCAAGCGAATGCCTAGATGAGTTGGCAACATCATGCCAGCTCTATGAAGAAGCGAATAAGCGATTAGAAGATATTTTTATCCATGCAAGACAAGGGAAAAAGTTAACCACTGATGGCATGGCTGACCTTGCAGCAGATATTACTCGCTCAGTGGTTCGCAACGAATATGCCATGGCGATTTTAACCCGCATTCGTCATCATTCTACATATCAATGGGAACATGCCATCAACACTGCGGTGTTATTATGTGGTTTTTCTTTATTTTTGGGGCTCAAACCGGAAGTCGTTAATCAAGTTACCTTAGGGGCACTGTTACATGATGTAGGCAATGCTAAAATTCCCGAAGGTATTTTAATTAAGCCTGACAAACTTACCCATGGCGAGATGAATGCGATTAAGAAGCACCCTATTGAAGGGATAAAAATGTGCAAAGAGCAAGGGCTAGCCAACGGAATTATTAAAGACATGGTACTCAATCATCATGAACGACTAGATGGCTCTGGTTACCCTCGGGGACTCAAAAAAGACAAGATATCAAAATTAGCAAGAATGACAGCTATCATCGATGTTTATGATGCAATGACTGGTGATAGGCCATACCAAAAAGCGCAACAACCGATAGAAGCATTACGCTTTTTAATGACCAATAAAGAAAAGTTTGATATTCAAATCGTTCAACAGTTTATCAAATTTTTAGGAGTGCATCCTGTAGGCTCTATTGTTCAACTATCAAACCAACGACTTGCCCTTATCATTCAAGGCAATAGAGAAGAACCATTAAAACCAGTGGTTCATATTTTTTATAACACCGACACCAGCCAGTATATCAAAGCAAAAGTGGTAGATTTAACCAAAGAAACCATTGAAATTGTTAGTGCGATCAAAGCTGATGATTACAATATCAACATGCAAAAACTGATTAAAGACTTGATCAGTTAACTTTAAGCGTTAGATTGTAATAAAACTTTAACACCTAAACTAAAAGTAACAGATAAGAAAACTTGTCGAACATGCCTGAGCGTGCAATTTTCAAATTGATTAATGACTAAAAGAGCTTTATCGATAGAAATTACGGTCTTTTAGAAACAAAAAAGCCCAATCAAAAGATTGGGCTAAACAGAGAGACTACAAAGAAAAACAATTACGAATTCTTTACTTTACGTACAAAGCGAGCAACTTCATCACCATTACAGATTAATTTCTTCGCCATAGTTCCAATAGCGTTAATTCCTTGGTTTGCAGCTTTAATACAAAGCTGACTTTCTAATGAATCATTTGCAGGAACAAGAACAACTTCTTTTTCAGTTTCTTGAGGTTTTACATAATAAGTTTTTGCAAACTCTTTAACCGATAAGCCATTGCAAGCAAAATTAAGTGATTGATATTGAATACCTTGCTTTTTCGCTTCTAAACGCGCAGCAGAATAGCCATTATTAGCGGCAACGATACAAATGCTTGTTTCGACTGAATTGTCATTTGCATAAAACGTTGCGCTCGAAGTAGATGCTTGAGCTGAAGTGGCAACTAAGATTGAAGATAAAACAACTGCTAATTTTTTCATGTTTTTGTAAACCCTATTTAAATCAAATTAAAGAAATTGATAAGAAACGGTCACAAAAAACCTCTAACGCCTGCAATAATTAGCGTTGTCTATGCTGAGGTAACTCCGCTGTCATAGGTATCCCCTTAGACCGGTGGTTTTGCGTAATACTCTTTCAAGTACCTTGCCGTTTCTAGCTGGCGCGCATTATAGAGAGCTTTATATTAAGATCAAGCTTTTTTTGCGTATTTTTTGAACATTTCGAGTAAAAAACATTCTAATTTCGAATTAATAACAGCTATTTTACAAATAGCGAATTATTATTAACAAAGCAACTGTTTAGCTGAACTATATACAAATCAACCTTAAAGCGACAAAAAGAATACATAGATAAAAAAACCTCGCCAATTAATTGCCGAGGTTTTCTAAAATCGTTATTAACTAAAGTGCACTACAAACATTAAGGTAGCATTTGCTCCTGATCTGCGCCTTCTTTCTCGACTACTTCAGGAATTAAATCTTCTTTAGATATACCTAATACCAAGGCAATTGAACTTGCAACGTAAACTGACGAGTAAGTACCAACAAACACCCCTAACAATAATGCAGTAGCAAAACCGTGGATGAGTGCCCCTCCTTGATAAAATAGCGCAAATAAAACCAATAACGTGGTAATTGAGGTAATGAAGGTACGGCTTAACGTCTGCGTTAGTGAAATATTGATAATTTCCTCAGCCGTCTCATCTCGCACTTTCCTAAAGTTTTCTCGAATACGATCAGAAACAACAATGGTATCATTTAGAGAGTAACCAATAACCGCTAAAATTGCTGCCAGTATGGTTAAATCGAACTCTAATTGAAGCACAGAAAATAAGCCTAAGGTTAGCAAGACATCGTGGAATAGCGCGAATACAGAACCTAAAGCAAAGCGCCACTCAAAACGAAACGCAACGTAAACCAAAATACAAATCAAGGCGGTTAACATTGCTAAACCACCTTGCTCAGTTAATTCATCACCTACACTTGCACCAACAAACTCTATCCGGCGCATGGCTAATTGTTGTCCTGTGCCCTCATTTAACAATGATAGAACTTGGTTACCAAGCATTTCCGCTTGCACGCCTTCACGTTGCGCTAAACGAATAACCACATCACGACTGCTACCATAGAGCTGCACAACAGCATCATCATAGCCACCACCTTCTAAAACTTGTCGAATTTGATTGAGATCGGCTGGCTGTTCAAAACCTACTTCAATCAAGGTACCACCGGTAAAGTCTAAGCCAAAATTAAGCTTATTGACAAACAGTGAACCAATAGAAGCAAGCATCAATAAGGCACTAAAAATCATCGCTATCTTTCGATAGCCCATAAAGTTGATCGTTTCTTTTATCTTAAAAATCTGCATCTGAGTCACCTATATCGATAATTTATCGAGGCGTTTACCACCCCAAACTGCATTGACAATTGTTCGCGTACCAATGATTGCGGTAAACATCGAAGTGACAATACCAATAGATAAGGTAACCGCAAATCCTTTAATTGGGCCTGTGCCAACAGCAAATAAAATAATAGCCGCAATCAAGGTTGTGATGTTTGCATCTAAGATAGTTGAGAACGCTGCGTCATACCCTTGATGAATTGATTGCTGTACCGACTTACCTTCGCGAAGCTCTTCTCGGATCCGCTCAAATATTAGTACATTGGCGTCAACGGCCATACCTACGGTTAGTACAATACCCGCCATACCCGGCAAGGTTAATGTTGCCCCTGGGATCATCGACATTACGCCAACAATTAACACTAAGTTTGCCATTAGCGCTAAGTTCGCCACAATGCCAAAGGCACGGTAGTAAATGAGCATGAATAAAAATACTAGAGCAAAACCACCCATAATCGCTTGGAAGCCTAATTCCACGTTTTCAGCGCCTAACGTTGGTCCAACTGTGCGTTCTTCAACGATCTGAATAGGCGCAATTAACGCCCCTGCGCGTAATAATAATGCTAAGTTATGCGCTTCTGTTGCCGAGCCAGCACCCGTGATTCGAAAGTTTTTACCTAAGCGGGCTTGTATGGTTGCCACACTAATCACTTCTTCTTTTTTCTCAAAGATAGTATTGCCTTTCGCATCGACACGATCTGTCGGTTTGTACTCAATAAACACCGTTGCCATTGGTTTACCGACATTATTTTTAGTGGCATTAGAGAATTTACTTCCCCCCGGTGAGTCTAGGGTAATATTAACTTGCGGTTGTGAGTATTCACTGAAACTAGAGCTTGCATCAACGATATGATCACCGGTTAACATAATGCGTTTTTTCAGCAAAACAGGCTTGCCATCGCGCTCATATAACAATTGAGAACTTGCCGGTACTCGACCATTTAATGCCGTGGCCAAATCATTCTCGGTATCAACCATACGAAACTCGATTGTTGCCGT
This sequence comes from Thalassotalea ganghwensis, assembly GCF_053485795.1. Classification (NCBI taxonomy): domain Bacteria; kingdom Pseudomonadati; phylum Pseudomonadota; class Gammaproteobacteria; order Alteromonadales; family Colwelliaceae; genus Thalassotalea; species Thalassotalea ganghwensis. The sequence goes on along the minus strand of NZ_JBQRUM010000019.1, from coordinate 40,203 downwards.
CGCATTGAGAATTTCTTTGGCCTTTGCCGTATCTTGAACACCCGGCAATTCAATAATAATATTTTTTTGACCTTGCCGTTGAACAAGCGGCTCAGCAACACCTAACTCATTAACACGATTACGGATAATGGTGATGTTTTGTTGCAAGGCATACTCTCGGATTTCTTTGAGCTTTTGCTCAGTCATCTTAGCGGTTAAGGTTAAGGTATCGGTATCATCAACAAATAGAAAATCACGATAACGCTTTTCTAAGTAGGATTCTGCTTGAGCAAGGTCTTCAGCGTTTCGTAACACTATCTCAATAGCGTCACCTGCTTCACGTACCGTCCGATAACGAATTTTTTCATTACGTAAATCGCTTCGAAAATCACCTACCATACCTTCTTGTGCTTTGTTTACTGCTTCATCCATGTTGACTTCCATGGTAAAGCTAACGCCCCCCCTCAAATCAAGACCAAACTTCATTGGTGAACCACCAAGTGAAGCTAACCATTCAGGTGTCGCAGGGGTCAAGTTCAACGCCACCGAATAATTATCGCCCAGTTGCTCATCGAGCAAATCTCGCGCTTTTAGTTGATTTTCAGCGGCGGCAAAACGAATTAACACTTGGCCATCTTCTAACACAATACTGCTATAGGCGATGCTGCTTTGTTCTAATGCTGTTTTCACAGCGTTAGCTGTAGCTTCGGTTGTTTCTACACCACGCAATCCCGATATCTGTACTGCAGGATCTTCACCATAAAGGTTAGGTGATGCATATAAAGCACCTATCGCGACAACAAAGATAACGAGAAGTGTTTTCCACAATGGAGATTGGTTTAACACAATTTAATCCTATCTATTTTATTTAGTATCCACAAAACGAAACAGGTGAGATTATGCTCACCTGTTTCGGAATAATTTTACAACGATTTCATCGTGCCTTTCGGTAGTACGGCATTAACCGCGCCTTTTTGCACTGTCACTTCGATGCCTTCAGCTACACTGATAACGATAAAATCTTTGTCATCAGCAACTTTAGTGATTTTACCGACAATGCCACCTTGAGTAAGTACTTCATCACCTTTACTTAACGCTGACATCAAACTTTTATGCTCTTTAACACGTTTCGCTTGCGGGCGGTAAATCATGAAATAAAAAACTAAAGCAAAAACCAACAACATAATGATCATTTCCATACCACCACCTTGAGGGGCGGCACCTGTTGCTGCATGTGCTTGACTGATAAATAAACTCATATCTTCCTCTTATCTTTCTTATTTTTAAACGTAAAACTCTGCGATTTATTCAGCACTCTTTTTTAATGGCGGCACTGGTAAATCACGTAATGCATAAAATTCTTCAACAAATTCATCGAGCTTATTTTGCGCGATTGCATCTCGCAACCCTTGCATAACACGCTGATAAAAGCGCAGGTTATGTATGGTATTTAATTGCGCTCCTAGTATTTCATTACACTTATCCAAGTGATGTAAATAAGCTCTTGAATAATTTTTACAGGTATAACAATCACAGTGCTCATCAAGTGGTCCAGTATCGGTCTTATGACGAGCATTACGAATTTTAATTACCCCATTAGTCACAAACAAATGACCATTGCGCGCGTTTCGTGTTGGCATAACGCAATCAAACATATCGATACCGCGGCGAACACCTTCGACAAGGTCTTCAGGCTTCCCTACTCCCATCAGATATCGGGGCTTATTTTCAGGTATCAAGGGGGCGGTATGATCTAAAATTCGGATCATATCTTCTTTTGGCTCACCAACCGACAATCCACCGATAGCATAACCGTCAAACTCTATCGCTTGTAAACCGTTAATTGACACTTCTCGTAAATCTTCATACATGCCGCCTTGGACGATACCAAATAGCGCATTCGGATTATCACCGTGAGCATCTTTTGAACGTTGTGCCCACCGTAATGATAATTCCATAGACTCTTTCGCTTGTTGATGCGTTGCAGGATATGGTGTGCATTCATCGAAAATCATCACGATATCAGAGCCCAGTTTTCGTTGCACTTCCATTGAGCGCTCCGGCGTTAACATAATTTTTTCGCCATTAACTGGTGAACTAAATTTAACGCCTTCTTCTGTGATTTTTCGCATCGCCCCTAAGCTAAAAACTTGAAAACCACCAGAATCTGTTAAAATTGGCTTGTCCCAATGGATAAAATCATGCAAATCACCATGCTGCTCAATAATGTCAGTACCTGGACGAAGCATTAAGTGAAAGGTATTACCCAATATAATTTCAGCGCCTATTTCCTTGATCTCTTCAGATTTCATTCCTTTGACAGTACCGTAAGTACCGACAGGCATAAAGGCCGGTGTTTCTACCGTGCCCCGTGCAAAGGTTAATCGCCCACGTCTGGCTTTACCATCAGTGTTGATTAACTCAAAGTTCATTGCTTTTGTCATAATTTTCCTCTGCCCACCAGCGAAACAGGCCAGTAGCGTTTCTAACCAAGCTTAGTTGGTTTGTTTTTCTAAAAACATCGCGTCACCATAACTGAAAAAGCGATATTTTTGTTCAATAGCATGCTGATAAGCAGCCATTATATTGTTATACCCAGCAAATGCACTCACTAACATTAACAACGTAGACTCTGATAGGTGAAAATTGGTGATTAATGCATCAATCACTTTAAACTCAAACCCCGGAGTGATGAAAATATCGGTATCACCGTAATATTCACAAATTAGCTCTCCTGATGACTGAGCAAACATTGCGGCGCTCTCAATAGATCGCATTGAGGTGGTGCCGACACCAACAACTCGACTGCCACGAGCTTTGGCTTGCTTTATTTGTTCAACGACCTCTTCGGATACTTCAATATATTCTGCATGCATTTTGTGATCTTTAATCTCATCGACTCGCACGGGCTGAAATGTTCCTGCACCAACATGCAAGGTCACAAAAGCAAATTCGACCCCTTTTTCTTTCAATTTAGCCAACAGAGGTTCATCAAAATGCAATCCTGCCGTAGGTGCTGCAACGGCACCAGGTTTTTGATTATAAACCGTTTGATAACGCTCTTTATCACTATCCTCATCGGGGCGATCAATATAAGGAGGTAATGGCATGTGACCGATGGTTTCTATAATAGAGAGTACTTTTTCAGTGCCATTAAACTTCAATTCAAACAACGCATCGTGGCGCTTAATCATGGTCGCGCTGGCAATAATAGTGTCTTGGTCATCAATAAAGTGAATTTCTGTACCTTCTTTAGGAGACTTACTCGCCCTAATGTGCGCCAAAACACTGTGTTCATCAAGCATCCGCTCAATGAGCACTTCAACCTTGCCACCACTGGCTTTTTGACCAAACAAACGTGCAGGTATCACTCGAGTGTTATTAAAAATCAATAAATCACCCGCTGCCAAATGGTCGATTACGTCGGTAAACTGCTGATCAACAACTTCACCACTATTGCCATTTAAATACATTAAACGGCTGGCGCTCCGCTCTGCTTTAGGATAGCGAGCGATAAGTTCTTCAGGTAACTCAAATGAAAAATCAGAAACTCTCATGCATTTACTGTCAAAATGGTTATAAAAAAGCGGCCAATTTTAAATCCACGACATGACAATAGCAAGCAAAGCAAAACGGATATTGCGGTTTAACGCATGGTAAAACGCCCATATCACTGAAAATTATATTGATCATTTTGCAGTAAACTTTCACTTTGTTAAAAATTTTGTCGTAAGCTAAACAAAGATAACTTAACCTCAGGTTTGTATAAGAAATAGCACGAAAACAATAAAATCAAACGCTTAAGCTCACTGTCATTTTCTAGCTGGCTACTTTTTACTTAATTCAAGGCGTATTGTTGTAGGAATAGCCAGCTATTTCACCACAATATAACGCAGAAGTAAGTAAAAATAGGCGTTAAAAATGCATTCCTTATGCAGAGCTGAGGTTAACTTAATAAATGTGCAATGTTAGAATATAAAAAGGTTAAAAGCTTAATAATGAATAATTTAGCTATCGCTATCGCCAAAACCATCCTTAATGGCTTCGAAAGACACATTTATTTATTTTTTGATATCACTCGAAGTGCAAAACAGCGTTTTGAATTAAAGCAGTGGCAAGCCGTTCAAGACGCAGCTAAGGCCAGAACAGATTTTTATGATCAACGTGTTGCAGAAACCTTAAATACTATTGCTAATGATTTTCAAATTACCCGTCTCGATAAAATACTTTGGCAACAAGTTAAAGAGACCTATGTCGACTTATTGCGCCATCATCAACAGGCTGAACTTGCAGAGAGTTTTTACAATTCCGTTTTCTGTCATTTGTTTGAACGAAAGTACTACCATAATAACTTTATCTTTGTAGAATCAGCAGTCAATTTTACCGAACAACAAGCCAGCGATATCATTTTTACTCGCTACAAACCAGCGAAATTAGGACTACTGCAAACTATTCATGAAATCATCAATAGCGCTAATTTTTCGGTGCCGTTTTACCAGTTAAAGAAGCGTGTTAGCCTACTCATTCAAGCATTTTCACAGCAAACCAAACTTAACGAGTTTCAACTTGAGGATATCAGCATTGATATCCTCAACTTTATCTTTTATCGAAATAAGGGGGCCTATATTATTGGTCGAGTACTATCCCCTAGTGGCAGTACTCCATTTATTGTGCCAATCATCCATGAAAAAGAACACGGGTTAGAAATTGATGCCTTAGTTACCGATGCAAAAACGATGGCGGTCGTTTTTGGTTTTGCACGCGCTTACTTTTTTGTCGACTGTCAACACCCGCATGCATTGATAAATTTTCTAAAAACGTTGATACCACATAAGACTCGAGCAGATCTATACGCCAGTATCGGTTTTCATAAACAAGGAAAAACACAATTTTATCGTGATTTACTAGAGCACCTTAGTCATAGCGACGACCAATTTGAACTAGCGCCAGGTATTAAAGGTATGGTGATGTCAGTATTCACACTTCCTTCATTTTCTTATGTATTTAAAATTATTAAAGATAAGTTTTCACCGACAAAACAAATGACACGTCAAGACGTTAAAAGAAAGTATCGACTGGTGAAATTACATGACCGCGTCGGGCGCATGGCGGATACCATGGAATATTCAGAGGTTGCCCTACCGAAAGCGCGCTTCGCCAAAGAACTGCTTGAAGAGTTGCAAGCGGTTGCCTCATCAATTATTCGCTTTGAAGACGATCTTGTTATCATCAAACATGTTTATATTGAACGAAAAATGACCCCTTTAAACTTATATTTAGCCACAGCGACAGAAAAACAAATCGATAAAGCCATGTACGGTTACGGCAAAGCCATTAAGCAACTTATCGCTGCCAATATCTTTCCTGGCGATATGTTATTAAAGAACTTCGGCGTAACTCGCCATGGTAGAGTGATTTTTTATGATTATGACGAAATCACCTATATGAACGAGGTTAATTTTCGCATTAAGCCAGAGCCCGTTACCGAAGAACAAATTTATGCAGCAGAGCCTTGGTACTCTGTTGCCCCTGGTGATGTGTTTCCAGAAGAATTAGCGACCTTTGCGTTAGCGAATCCAATTTACCGACAAGCATTTCTGAACCATCATGCTGAACTACTTGATGCACACTATTGGCAAAACTGCCAAAGACAAGTCGCAAAAGGAGAATATGCCAGCGTTTACCCTTACCCCAAAAGGCTACGATTTAGCTAAACAATGCCCCTAAAGCGTATTTTTTAATCAAACAGACAAAAATAGTTCATTTATCACTTTACCTTTGCCTTTGCTTGAGTATAATTCTCCTCCGTTGCAGGGGTATAGTTCCAATTGGTAGAACAGCGGTCTCCAAAACCGACGGTTGGGAGTTCGAATCTCTCTACCCCTGCCATCTTTCCTTATTTTTTTCTCTATAATCATTTAATCTATTGTATTTTAAACTATTTTCTAGCATTCTAATCCTTGAAACAATTGTGATACATAAATAGGGTACCTCTTTTATCCAATTGTCCTCATAATAGTCTGACGATTAAATTGCGTGTGCAGCGCTATTGCATTTATCAGTGAAGGCAAGATTTTCAGTTATGTATAGACAATATTTATCACCATACATTGGTCTTCTTTTTTCCATAGTGTCCTTGCTATGGCTATCCCCCGTGTATGCTGATCTTCAAAGTTCAAGTATTTATCAACAAATTGTCAGCTTACAAAAAGATGATTCAAGCAGCCGCCAAGAAAAACGCGACAAATATTTAACGCTACTCAACACTGAGCTAAATAATGAAAACCCAAGGATTAAAACCATCATCTTGATGGAGCTTGTTCAACTGAGTGCTCAATTGTCAGATGAAGAAGCAACAGAACAATGGATCAAGGCATTATCAAAGCAATCGGTTGAAACTGACGAGCAGTATGTGGTTAATTTCATTATTGAATATGTAAAACTCACCAAGCTTTTCTATAGCGGCCAGTATAACGAAGCACTAGACTATGCCAAAAACGTATACCCATTTATTAGCGATGAGCGTGCTATCACTGATCTAAATATTATCAACGGTAAATTGGCCTTGTCCTTTAACAATATCGGTAACTTTTACAATATCTATGGCATTATCAACTATAACTTATCTCAATTTGAAGAAGCTGACAGTCTTTTTATCAAAGCCCTAGGTTACTTTGAGCAATCCAATAACCGAAAAGGTATTTCACTGATTTACAACAATTTATCGCTTATTAGTTGGGAAATGCAGATACCAGAAGATGCACTGCGCTACATGAATAAAGCAATCGACTTGGCCCGAGAAACGAAAAACTTTCGCACCTATATTTTAAACCTAGTTAATTTAGGCATCTATTATCGACACTTAGATCAATTTGATAATGCCGTTAGTAGTTTCAATAAGGCGTTATCTTCTGAGCAAATAAACGATTACCCAAACCTGGTTATTATCGCAAACCTTGAATTTGGCCGAGTGTTAATGACCTTAGGTAATTTGGAAAAAGCTGAAATGCATATTCAACAAGCGTTATTAACCGCGGTAGGACGAAAAATGTCGATGGAAACGGCTAATGCGCGTATGGCATTGGCTGACCTGCTTGTTTTACAAGGTGAGTACCAGCAAGCACTTCGCTTATACGACAATGTCGGTAAGTATTATCGTGAAGCGGGCTTAGTGCAATTAGAGTTAGATATCTTCAAATCTAAAAGTGATTTATATAAATACCAAGGACAGTATGCTCTAGCGCTTCAGTATTACGAACAGTTTCATCAAGCTCGGGTTGAACTACTTGAAAAAACCCAGCAGTCTTCTTTAGCGAGCTTAAGAGCGAAGTACGAAGACGATAATAAAAATAAACAAATTGCCCTACTTAAGCAAGAAAACCAATTAAATGAAGTACGCTTGGCGTCGAACGACAGTCAACGTTTATTGCTAATGACTATTAGCTTTTCCATTTTCACTATTATCGTACTGCTAATTTCCCGTTACTACAGTGTTAAAGAAGCGCACCGGTTAAAACGTCATAATGCTGAAATCGCTTCGCGTGAAAAACAGCTGCTATTATTGTCAAACGCTTTTAAAAATACATCAGATGCGGTGTGGATCACCAACGAGAATTTTGAAATTGAGGCGGTTAACAACGCCTTTGTCACCCACACCCATCGCAATAAAATGTCAATGATTGGCCAAAAAGTGCAATTTGCCCAAGTAAAAGGGCAAGATGAAACTTTAGCGAATCGCATCATGTTGCAGGCGAAACTTGAAGGCAGCTGGCAAGGCGAGTTGTACGATGAGCGAGCTACCGGTGAAGTTTACCCTGTTGAGTTAGAAGTTGAAGCCATTAAAAACGACAACGATGAAGTCATCAATTATTTAGGTATTTTTAGAGACATAACCGAAAAGCGTCGCTCACAAGAGCAGCTTTCGCGCTTGGCAACTCATGATGAACTCACCAATTTACCGAATCGTACCCTGTTGATGGAACTGATCTCACAATCATGTATTCAAGCTAAATATTCAAGGCGTTTGCCGACGTTACTGGTGCTTGATGTCAATGGTTTTAAGAAAATCAATGAAAGTTTTGGCCACGGCACCGGCGATCAAATTATTCGTGAGATAGGTACTCGTTTGCGTGACAATTTATTTAACAAAGACATTATCGCCAGATTATCAGGGGCTGAATTTGCTATTTTAGTGGAACTTTCTGATCCGAAAAACTCTGCAAATCGTGTGGCGCAAAAAATACTTTCGTGTTTTGAGCAGCCTTTTGTGGTTGATGCAAATTTATTTAATCTGAATATTGCTATTGGCATTACGGTCTACCCCGACGATGGCGATAATGCTGAGGAGCTCTTAAGAAAGTCCACCATGGCGTTAATGGATGTAAAAGGTGATAAGACTCAGCACTATCGTTTCTTTGAGCAGCACATGAACCTTGCCCTGAATGAGCTATTAGAAAAAGAGCAGCTATTACTTAATGCGATTAATAATCAATCATTTGAATATCATTACCAACCGATTGTCGATCTAAAATCAGGCAAAATTTCTGGCGCTGAAGCGCTGATAAGAGGTGTTAGTAACGAGCAACAAATCATCTATCCTGACCAATTTATTCCAATTGCTGAGCAAGCGAGGTTTATTGATCAAATAGATAAAATCACCATAGATAAAGTGTTCAAACAAGTTTCAACATGGCAAGCTCAGGGTTGCTTATTTGGGCCCATTGCCATCAATATTTCGGCACAAATGTTTAGTCAGTCGACGTTATTTATTCGCTTTTTACAGGAAAAGCTTGCTCAGTACGGTATTCCTGCTGGATTAATTAAGTTAGAAATAACTGAAGGAACGATTTTAAAAAATGTCACGGAAGCTATCGAAACCATGCACGAGTTAAAACAGTTAGGTTTTATTATTGCCCTCGATGATTTTGGTACAGGCTACTCTTCGCTAAATTATTTAAAACAGTTTCCTATTGATATACTCAAAATTGATCGATCTTTTATTATGGATATGCACAATAACCTCATTGATAGAAAGATCATCGAAACCATTATCTCCCTCGCTAAAACCCTCAATTTAACCGTGATATGTGAAGGGGTAGAAATACAGGAGCACTTGAGTTTATTATCAGCCATGGATTGCCAAGAGTACCAAGGGTATTTTTACAGCAAACCATTGCCTTTAGCCGAGATAGAAAAATTGGTGGTGGAAAATCAAAGCGCAGTTGAGTAAGCTTACCCTTCTTAGTTATATCAACCTTAGTTATATCAACGGTGCACTGCGTAAAGCTTATGGTCAATAATGCCAGACAACTTACCTACTTAAAAGCCATGGGCATAGATGTTTGGCAACAAAAAATGCGCCATGACAACGACAGCCAAACCATGATTGCTGACTTGCAATCAATCAATTTGGCACAATTAGCTGAACAGCCATTATTTAAAGATATTTTGCGTAGCCTTTCGATTACCTTTGATCAGGTTAAGCAAACGGGAGATAAACAGTTAGATCTCGAGTTATTTAACTGGCAATTTGCTCACAGTGAAAGCGTAATTTATCAAGGAAATACCCTAACGACCCCGAATATAGAGCAACTAAAGCTAAGTCCTGCTTTAAAAAAACAGTTGTGGCAACTTATCGCTAACATATTTCACTAACGGAACCTTTCATGACACTCTCCTATGCACCGACTTGCTCGGAACAATTAGAACAGTTAATGACAATTGAAAATGCATGTCACTCGCATCCTTGGTCGGTAAAAACGATGAAAAGCTGTATTGGCGGTCGTTACTTTGGTTACCTAGCAAGTAAGGATACAAAAGCTATTGGCTTTTATATTGGCGAATACATTGCAGAAGAAGCGACTCTAATGGATATTTGCGTAGCGCCAGAAAGCCAAGGTAAAGGCTATGGCAAACAACTCCTTGAGCATTTTATCGAGAGTGCTAAGCAACGCGGCGCAACAACACTATTTTTAGAGGTAAGAGTCAGTAACTTGAGTGCGTTAATGCTTTATATCAATCAAGGCTTTATCGAAATTAACCGACGAACTGGCTACTATCCGAGTGCAGTAGGCTATGAAGATGGCATAGTCATGAAAAAAGCGTTAACCAATTAAGTCAGTTAACGCTTTCAAGCTTATTGTGCCACTTTGATCTTTTCAATTAACGCAGGGCTTTCAAAGCTAGAATTCTCGCTTAAAATAAAATCTAATTGCACCAAATTATTGCGTGAAACATTGGCGAGTTCTTTATATTTCCATTGCTTCAGCGCCACAATTGCAGCACGATCGAAAACATAAGCGGGCTCACCATTCATCACTTCGACATTCATCACTTCACCGGTAATATCAACGTCAAATTTTAACAAAACAGCACCTTCAATCTGCTCTTCAAAAGCTTTCATTGGATATTGAGGGTCAACTCTGACAATCGGCGCTAGTTTTTCTTTAGCAGCTGGTGGGGTGCGAAATTTTTGTTGTTCCATTGACATACTGCCACTACCTGCATAACTCACGGCAGATAACATTGTAACCACCACTAATGACATCGCTACTGCGCTTTTCATGGTCGCCTGGGTGTTCAGTTTTATTTGGTTTATACGCTCAAACATAATGGTTTTATCTCCATATTTTTTAAAGGATAATTGAGCAAATGCGATTAGCGGAGCTTGTTCTGCCGTCACTAATAACGCTTTGCTGTAGTTCACCCTGCTCCTTACTTGTTTGCGCGCCAAAACAAGCGAGTCGCAAGAAAGTTCTTGATCTCGACGAAAGCGGAAATACGCTAACCAGATCAAGGGATGAAACCAAAACACTGCCACTATCAGGAAAGCGAAAAGGTTCCAGTAAATGTCATTGCGATCAAAATGACAAATTTCGTGTTGTAAGATCAGCGCTCGCTGCTCTTGGTTATAGCTTTTCTGAAAATCTATAGGTAAGACTAACTTGAGTTTAAATAACCCGACTAGCATCGGACTATGGGCTTGCCTGCTTTGACAAACGTCCAAACTTTTGGGAATTTGTGTACTCCCTTGAAGTGCAGACACTTGGGTGCTAGTTAGGTTAAGCAAAGCGAGGTTTTTAACAAATTGATAATGGCTTAACGCAAAGTAACCAATAAGAGTCATCGTCACCAATAACCAAGCAATGGTGGTATCAAAAAACATCTGAGGAGCTGAACGGAGTTGAGTCAACTGCTCCGCGGAAGTAACGACGAAGTATTTTACCGTGGGCTCTCCCAATATCTTAACGGTTTGCTCCGGCCAAGGAATGATAAAGGCTAAGCAGCTTAGAGGGACGAGTGCCCACAAACGATATGTCCATACAACACCTAAGGTTCTGGTAATTTGCGAATGAAATATCAGCAAAAAAAGCGTAGTAACGGTTAACGGTATGAGTAATGAAAAGACAAATGACATTATTTAGCCCCTGTTTTTTTGTTTGAGTGCTCAGCAGTTAACGCTTGCTCGGCCTCCCAGTCAGCAATAATGGTTTTAAGTTGTTCAATATCATCCTGTTGCAAATGTTTATTTTTAGCGAAGCCTGCCACCAACGGTGATAATCTTCCGCTAAATAATCGCTCAATTAAGTTTTGACTTTGATGTTGAACATAAGAATCGCGTGAGATAAGCGGTGTATAAATGTAGCGTCTCTCTTGCTTTTCGTAACTAATGGCTTGTTTCTTTACCAACCGGCTTAATAATGTCTTCACCGTCTTTTCGTGCCATGGTTTTGTTTCATTCAATCGTGAAATAATTTCATTTGCAGGCGCAGGGTAACCTTGCCAAAGCGCATCAAGTACCTCAAATTCTGTATCGCTTATTTCTGCCATCTTGCTATTCACCTCAATTATCAAAAAGATTACAACTGTAGTCAAAACTAGGATTACACTTGTAATCAAAAAAGTCAACAAAGATTTTTTTGATTGGATTGGAGAATATTACTGCCTAACAGCAATGTTTTGGTTATAATGTCGCGCTTAACTTTTAGTCTTCTTATTTCATACAGGTAACACGCATGTCGGTACAGCAGCAAGAAGTCGACTTACGTCGCACATTTGCTATTATTTCTCACCCTGACGCAGGTAAAACAACCATTACTGAGAAAGTTTTACTTTTTGGTCAAGCGCTCCAAAAAGCAGGAACAGTAAAAGGTAAAAAATCGGGTCAACATGCAAAGTCAGACTGGATGGAAATGGAAAAAGACCGTGGTATTTCTATTACCACCTCAGTGATGCAATTTCCTTACAATAATTGTCTAGTCAACTTATTGGATACACCGGGTCACGAAGATTTCTCCGAAGATACTTATCGCACGCTCACAGCAGTTGATAGCTGTTTGATGGTAATTGATACCGCCAAAGGTGTAGAGGATAGAACCATTAAATTAATGGAAGTTACCCGTCTAAGAGATACGCCAATTATCACATTTATGAACAAAATGGACCGAGATGTTCGTGATCCAATGGAAGTTATGGATGAAGTAGAAGATATTTTAAAAATTAAATGTGCTCCAATTACTTGGCCAATTGGCATGGGTAAAGGGTTTAAAGGGGTGTATAACATTTTAGATGACGAAACTATCTTGTATCAATCAGGTCAAGGTCACACGATTCAAGAAAAGCGCGTCATTAAAGGTATCGATAATCCAGAACTAGACCAAGCGATTGGCAGCTATGCTGACGATTTGAGAGAAGAATTAGAGTTGGTTGTTGGCGCTTCACATGAGTTTAATTTAGAAGAGTTTTTACGTGGTGAATTAACCCCTGTTTACTTTGGTACTGCGCTTGGTAATTTTGGTGTAGACCATATGCTTGATGGTTTAACCGCATGGGCGCCTAAACCACTACCAAGACAAACTGATACGCGTGAAGTTAACGCTGAAGAAGAGAAGTTTTCAGGTTTCATATTTAAAATTCAAGCCAACATGGATCCCAAACACCGTGACCGTATCGCTTTTATGCGTATTTGTTCAGGTCGTTATGAAAAAGGGATGAAGATGCGTCAGGTACGCATCAATAAAGATGTTAGAATAGCTGATGCCGTTACATTTATGGCTGGTGATCGTGCTAACGTTGAACAGGCCTATGCCGGCGATATTATCGGATTACACAATCACGGTAGCATTCAAATCGGCGATACCTTCACCGAAGGTGAAATGATGAAATTTAGTGGCATCCCTAACTTTGCACCTGAAATGTTTCGTCGTATCCGTTTACGTGACCCACTAAAAGCGAAACAACTGCAAAAAGGCCTGATCCAATTATCTGAAGAAGGCGCTGTGCAAGTGTTTAGGCCATTAAACAATAACGATATGATTGTCGGAGCTGTTGGTGTACTGCAATTTGAAGTGGTTGTTCATCGTCTTAAAACAGAATATAACGTAGATGCGATATACGAGCCTATCAGTGTCGCCACCGCGCGCTGGGTTCACAGTGACGATGTTAAAGCATTTGAGCAATTTAAAAAGAAAGCCAGTGACAATCTCGCATTAGATGGTGGTGATAATTTAACCTATATTGCACCAACCATGGTAAATTTAAGCTTGGCTGAAGAACGTTACCCAGAAGTAACCTTTTTCAAAACGCGTGAACATTAATCATAATGGCGCGATAAAAGTCGGATTGCAGTTAAGCGAATTAACTGAATGAATTATTTAAACTCGTAGACGAAAGATAACTGATTAAATGAATATTAAACAACTACTTAGCGATAAAGTGTTAACCGCGATGATTGCCGCTGGTTTACCTGAAGATACCAACCCTGCCGTTAGCCTATCTAATCGCGCTAATTTTGGTGATTACCAAGCAAATGGTGTGATGGGCGCTGCTAAAAAGCTAAAAACGAACCCACGCGAACTTGCTAGTAAAGTTGTTGAACACTTAGATTTAACTGGAATAGCCGCGAAGGTTGAATTAGCAGGTCCTGGTTTTATTAATATTCATTTAGAACAAAACTGGTTAGCTAAACAGTTACAAATTGTTGCCCAAGATAATCACCTTGGCGTTAGTCAGCGCTCGACACCTCAAACGGTTGTTGTTGATTACTCAGCACCTAATCTAGCCAAAGAAATGCACGTTGGTCACTTACGTTCGACCATTATCGGTGATGCTGTTGTTCGTGCCATTGAGTTTCGAGGTGATAACGTCATCAGACAAAATCATATGGGAGATTGGGGCACACAGTTTGGTATGTTGCTTGCCCACCTCAGTGATAAACTTGCCGCCAATGAAGTGGCAGAAACAGCCTTAGCTGATTTAGAAAACTTTTATCGTGAAGCTAAAGTACGATTCGATAATGAAGAAGGCTTTGCCGACCGCGCTCGTGAGTATGTGGTTAAGCTTCAAGGCGGTGACAAACAATGTGCTCAGCTTTGGCAGCGATTTATCGATATTTCCATTACCCACAGCGAAGAAATTTACGATAAATTGAACGTAACACTCACTCGTGACGATATCATGGGCGAAAGCGCTTATAATGATGATTTACCGAAAGTGATTGAAGAACTTACTCGCCAAGGCATCGCGGTTGAAGACCAAGGTGCTAAAGTGGTATTTATTGAAGAAATGGCCAACAAAGACGGTGAACCTTCAGTATTTATCGTCCAAAAGTCTGGCGGTGGATACCTTTATGCAACGACAGATTTATCGGCATGTCGTTATCGCACTAATGAACTTAATGCAGACCGCATTATTATTTTCACCGACGCTCGCCAGTCTCTACACTTTAAACAAGTAGAACTTGTTGCACGTAAAGCCGGATTTTTACCAGACCATGTTGGTTATGATCACTGTCCATTTGGTATGATGATGGGAGATGATGGAAAACCTTTCAAAACACGTACAGGTGGTACCATTAAATTGGCTGAATTACTTGATGAAGCAGTCACTAGAGCAAAAGAAGTTATCGCTGAAAAGAATCCTGACTATGACGAGCAAACACTAGTAGAGATTGCGCAAAAAGTGGGTATTGGCGCGGTTAAGTTTGCCGATTTATCGAAGAACAGAACCAGTGACTATATTTTTAACTGGAAAACCATGTTGAGTTTTGAAGGAGCGACAGCACCGTATTTACAATATGCCTATTCGCGTATTCAAAGTATCTTTGGCAAAGCGGGTGTCGATGTGAATACCTTTAATGCTGAAATCATTATCAACGAACCACAAGAAAAAGCGTTAGCGTTAAAGTTACTTCAATTAGAAGATACTATTGATGCGGTTGTCACTGAATGCACACCCAATCTATTATGTAATTACTTATATGAACTGGCGAGTTTATATATGAGCTTTTACGAGGCATGTCCAATCCTAAAAGAAGGTATTGATGAGCAAGTTAAATTATCCAGACTTGCACTATGCCAACAAATTAGTAGGACATTAAAACAAGGCTTATCGCTACTTGGCATCGATGTCATGGAACGGATGTAGTAATTCGCATGAGAGTCGTCATTGTTGATAACAGCGAGCGAGAGTTAACTCCACTTTCGCTCGCCTTTAACAGTAAACAATGCACCGTGGCCTATTTTGACGATGTTTTAATAGCACTGAAAAAGCTTTCCACGATAAAATTTGACGCTATCATTTCACTTGATAGTTTAGGGTCTACTACTGGTACCGAACTATTTAAAGTATTGTCACTAAAATATCCTCAGGTGATCCGTATTGGTGTGCAAAGCTTGGCAACAGTACCGTTAACACTAAAGGCCCAATGCCATTACCTATATGGAGCCGACACTGCGCCTGTAGAAATTGTTGATAAGTTGCTTGCTATTGCTGAGAATCAAAAAAAGATCACCCGAGAAATAATCGTAAAGTCGGTGGCAGAAGTAAAAAACTTACCAAGCCCACCCAAAATCTATTTACAATTGAACGCGTTATTAAACAAAGATACCACCGACGCCAAGAAAATTGCTGGTATCATCGCTCAAGATCCCGCGTTAAGTGCCAAAGTTTTACAGATCAGTAACGGCTCAACAATCAACAAAGGTAAACCGTTAACTTGTATCGCTGAAGCGGTTGCCAAAATGGGTTTAGAACTGCTCAGCTGTGTGGTAATGACCGCAGAGCTTTTCTCTTATCAACCAAATATTCCGCAATATAGTATTATCGGTGAGCAACTGCATAGTTTAGCCACCGCAAAACTTGCCGCTTCAATGGTCAAACCAGAATTAAGGCAAATTACCTTACTAGCGAGTTTGTTGCACGATATTGGTAAAGTTGTACTTTACGAGATGGATGAACAACTAACGCAAACCTACTTTAATCATCGATCAAATTCGAGCGACAACCTTGCATTAGAACGGCAAGTATTTGGCACTGATCACTGTCAAGTAGGGGGGTACTTATTGCATTGTTGGAATTTTCCTTACGAGGTCATTAGCCTTATTTTGTATCACCATACGCCCAAACAATTACTAACAAGCGATTTTGGCAGTTCACAAGCCTTGTATTTGGCCAATTGCTTATTAAACGAACGTGAACCACATCAACAGTTTCTAAAACACTTTAACCTACTTCCTTACTTGGAAAAGTTCGCTGGTCAAGCTAAACAACTAAAAGCGAGTTAACAGCATGATAATGGCAAAGTTACCCTTCACTGACAGTCATTGCCATCTAGATTTTAAAGAGTTTGATGCAAACCGAGAAGCGCTGCTCGATCAATGTGAAGCGTTGGGTATAGGTCAAATCATCATTCCAGCGGTTGCGCCAGATAACTGGGAAAAAGTTCGACAATTAACTGAATTGATTAACAGCCCAGTAAAATTATACGCTTGTGTTGGTATACATCCGTGGTATTTACACAATTTAACACAAGCACACCTCAGCGAACTAACCGCGTATGCAACAATACATCAAGATACCATCACGGCGATTGGTGAAACGGGTATTGATGGCAAAATTGCGGAGCAGCAAAATAACCTCAACAAGCAAATCCATTTTTTTCAGCACCATATTGCTTTGGCAAGAGAGCTGAAACTGCCGCTGATCATTCACCACCGAAAATCTCACCGTGAAATTGTTGCCCAACTGAAGCCTTTTGATTTCCCCGCTAGCGGTATTATCCATGCTTTTTCAGGGAGCTACCAGCAAGCAAAAGATTACCTCGACAAAGGATTTAAACTCGGTATTGGTGGCACAATCACCTATGAGCGAGCCAAAAAAACCATTAATACCGTGAAAAAGCTGCCACTTGATAGCATAGTACTGGAAACCGATGCACCTGCTATGCCGTTAGCGGGCTTTCAAGGTCAAATAAACTCACCAATGAGATTGATTGACGTCTTTGAGCAACTTTGCCAAATACGAAGCGAATCAAAAGAAGCGATTGCACAAGCCATAGAAAATAATATCAACACGCTTATTCAGCACTAATGCATTGGTTTGTCTGATTTGATATGCAAACGATAGCCTTGACGACTAAAACGATTTAATCCGCGAGTTAATAAAAAGCCAACAAGACCTGCGACCATCATCATAATACGCAGTAGCTCATAATGTTCATAATTGGCTTTAGTGAGACTTTTAGTAAAATAATCACGCTCGAGCGTGACCCGCAAGTACCCTTTTAATTGCTCTGTACGAACTTCTTGAACAAAAGGGATATACCGATCGCTGACATCAACTTGATAAACATTTATGCCGTACAAATCATTAATCGGTTCATACCCTGATGAAGACATTAATAACCTGCCGGTAACATCATAGTAGGTAATATCTTTTATCCACGTTGGCGTTGCTGATTGGTCAATATACGCCTGTATACGTTGCTTATCCTTACTAACAAGCAACGCACTGAGCCCATGATTAACTTGTCTCACATAATCACGACTCGTTTGAGTAAAGTTAGCAAGTATCGAGTTATCCATTGAACGACTGGTATATATCCATACTTCCATCAGTACAATAATGCAAACAATCGCTATAGCTAATTGCATTATTTTATTATAAATCGATGACAATTTAGGGTATAAAGGCAATTCAGATTGCTGCATAACTTCGTGTTTTATCAATATTTGCTTAGCTAACACTATAGAGTTTTCTAACCAGAAGATAAACCTGTCAGCAAAGTTATTTTATTGTCCCGACTCAAAGGTAACGTTATTTTTTATGTCTGCTCTTCAAACAACTACATTCGAAATTAATCAGTCCAGCCTGCAAAGTTTGTTACCCAAAGCAGCTTTTGGTGAGCAATTGCCATTAAAATTCACTGTAAAATCAGATCGCTTTGAGATAGCGACAAGTGCGCTCGGTAATACTGGCGATCAAGATATCATTGAATTGGTTGTATTAGGAGATATCAATGTTGAGCAGTTACATCAACTCGCCAATACGTTATTTTTACAAGACATCACCTTAACGACAATTAATCAGCGTTTGAATCAATTCAGTTATCGCTTTACGGTGCATTGCGGTGATGTTTCTAAAGCCCGAGAAGACCTCGCCAGCTATGCATTAGGCGCCAACATTGAAGCAGCATTAGTTGTCAATGCACCGCGCCTAAATGAACCAGGTTTGCTGGTCATGGATATGGACTCCACCACTATTGAAATTGAGTGTATTGATGAAATCGCTGCATTGGCAGGTGTTGGCGAGCAGGTCGCAAAAGTTACCGAGCAAGCCATGCAAGGTGAATTAGATTTCGCCCAAAGCTTGATTCAACGGGTAGCAACGTTAAAAAATGCCCCCGAGTCAATTCTCGCAGAGGTTGCCCGAAATATTCCGTTAATGAAAGGCTTGAAGACGCTAATCGCCGAGTTAAAACAGCACAAATGGCGTATAGCAATTGCTTCAGGTGGTTTTACCTACTTCGCTGATCATCTTAAAGCATCCTTAGCACTTGATGATGCAAAAGCTAACGTTTTAGCAATTGAGAATGGAATGCTAACCGGTGAAGTCATTGGTAGTATCGTTGATGCACAAGCAAAAGCTGATACGCTAGCAGAACTCGGTCTAAAATATGGTATTTCACCATCACAATTTGTTGCTATGGGTGATGGCGCCAATGACTTACTCATGATGAACGCTGCCCAACTGGGCGTGGCCTTCCATGCAAAACCAATTGTCCTAAAACAAGCAGACTGCGCGATCAATGTAAATGGGCTTGATTACTTGTTGCATTGGTTACGGTAAATATCAGTGAGGGCTAACACCAGCCCATCAATAGATATAATCTAGTCAGTAAAATTATCTAATACATTGTTTTATAGTATAAAACCTCTACAATAATGCACTGTGTTTTAGCTTGTAAGGGACGATTGTTGAAAACCTTTTTATTCGTGTTGCTACTGGTATCTAGCTCAACGCTATTGGCGACAGAAGCATTGCAAGTTCCAAGAACTCAAGTGATAGAATTGGCAGAGCCCAACACCAAGCGAATCTATCCAATCTTTGTTAAAACCCCTGCCTCCTACGATAAAAAAAAGCAAAAACAATACCCAGTCATTTACTTAACCGATGCTTGGTACAGCTTTCAAATCGCCTCTGGCGCAACACGATTTCCGATGAATTCAGGAAAAATGGCTGAAGCTATTTTAGTGGGCATTTCTTATGAAAAAGGCTCAAAAGGCCCATCAAGCAGGATAAGGGATTACACACCAAGTACCGATAAAAGCTGGCGCTTTGAAACTGGCAATGCCAGTGGCCACAGTCAATTCATTAGAGATACATTAATTCCATTTATCAATCGTCATTATCGCACCAATGACCAAAGAACATTTGTTGGTAATTCTTTAGGGGGCTTATTAGGCGCCTATTTACTATTTAACCAACCAGAAACATTCACGAGCTATATCATTGGCAGTCCATCTGTATGGTTTAATGACAATGAAATTCTCAATAGCTCTCATCAGCCTATTAGCAAGCGCATTAACGTTTATTTAGCTGTCGGTGATATGGAGCGTCCTGAGTTCGGTCAACAGCATGACATGGTTGCAGGGGCACAGCAGCTCAAGCAAAAGATCAATGCAGTGTATGGTAAAAATGTAAACTTAACGTTTAAGGTCATCGATGATGCTCGACATGCAACGGCGTTTCCGACCACGCTAATTCAGGGGTTAGATTGGCTTTACGGAAAGTAAGCACTTATGCATTTCGAATCGTTAGGACAACACCATGCGCCAGCATTACTGACATTTGAACTAAAAAACAAAGCGTATTTCGAAGCATTTATCGCTGCACGAGAGCAAGGTTTCTATACCACACATGGAATTTCTCAGCACATTGACCAGTTAGCAAACACCAACAACCAGCGCGCTTTTATTTTGCTTTCACAAGGTGAAATTATTGCCAGAGCCAATCTCAAAGAGATTGTAAATTCACAGGCAGAAATTGGCTATCGAGTTGCTCAGCAGGCCAGTGGCAAAGGCATTGCAACCTTATGTGTTAATCACTTAATAAACGAAGCATCAACACTTTCCATTGCTTTACTTAATGCATTCGTAATGGACAACAACAAAGCATCAGAACACGTGCTGAAAAAAAATAACTTTAATCTCAATCTATGCTTGCCAAACCACTATGATCATCATGGCAAAAAGTTGCACGGCTTTATCTATCAGAGACATTGTGATTGATTAACGTTTTCACCAGCACGAATCCGTTTATTAATTTATTTCGTACCTGTTAGTCAATCACGGCAAACGATAGGCATTATGGATAGCATCACTGAGCTATTAAGAAACTATGGTGAGATTTTTTACGCCCTTATTTTGATCTACTGCGCACTAAAAAGTGGTTGGTTACCGCTCTTCGCTGGCTATGCAGCCTACTCAGAATTACTGAGTCTAGGGTATGTTGTCATGGTAACCTTTTTGGGTGGCTACCTAGGAGATGAACTGAGGTTTTACGTAGCAAGGCGCTATGGGGTTACTTGGATAAAAAGCGCAACAACAATTGGTAAGTTGTTAGAAAAAGCTAAGCATTTAGCCTCTCAATATGGCATTCGCTACATCTTTTTTTATCGCTACCCTAAAGGCCTAAGAACCATAGGCGCGATCCCGATTGGCTTAACCGATATCAGCTGGTCTACATTCACCATTTTAAACGCAAGTTCAGCTGCCATTTGGACGATGATTCTCGTTGGCGGCGGATATCTATTTGGAGAGTGGTTTGAACAGCTTGGTATCGAAAACTTAACCGCATTCAGCATATTGCTCATGCTGATATTTTTGCTTTCGCTTTACAGGATTTGGAGAAAACCCGAACAACTTAAAAATTAAAGCCATTCGGGCCAGCAAAGGATGATTTAGCTAAAAATGTGTTTGCTAGGGCGCTATATACTTGATAGCATCTAGCATACATACATTTTTGCTTTTAGTGTGTTTCTAAATAGGCAAAAACCGTTTTAAAAGCATCTTCTTGAAATTTCTTCAATCCGGTATCTCTAAAATCAATGACCACTTGTGTTTTAGCTAAGGCAGTCTTAATTGCACTACCAGCCATAATTTCGACATCAATGCCGTCAATCAACTGAATAGCAGCTTCCAGTTTAAAACCTACAGGTCCGCCAGCAAACTTTCCTTTTAACGCTCGCCCTTTTATCACCACTTGCTCTATTTTGTAATCGCTTAATAGCTTGGCGAAGGTAAACTGAAATTTCTTCATTTGCTCAGCATCACCGGCATTATCAATTGAAATTTTTGGCACGCGAATGTGGGGAATGTCATACAAGCCATTCTCTCTATTCATGACACACAAGATAGCATCGTTACCTTTTAACTCTACACCACAAACTTTCATGATTTTCCTCTCTATTTGATCGCGAGTATTATACGTAACTTGAATGACGGAAACAGGATTATTTACTCTCTTTTTTTAACTTGATAATTAAATCGATATGCGGAATGAGCTCTTCAATTTCTCTGATGTGATCACGCAGTTGCTGCCACTGACTTAACTCAAGCTTGCCGGAATCCAAAATGGCTCTTTTTAATTCACTGACCAACGAGTTTTCATCATCCTGCTCAATAAACTCGTTAATACGCAACAATTCGTCCAGATCCTCTTGTGACAATATTTTCATTTCTTTGGGAGCCATTTTACCTCACTTCTTTATTCAATATCGATCATGGAGATACTGACTATGTATCATTCGCTTTGAACTTTAGTATAGACAAGCTTTCTATTTAACAAGCAACTAAACGAATCACCTATGACTCACTTTTAGCAAAGTTAGACAATGTGTCACCAGACATTCGATAGCCGATCCACTCCGTTTGGGGGACAGCACCTAAGCTTTCATAAAACTCCCTTGATGGCGTATTCCAATCTAAACAGCTCCATTCAAAACGTCCGCAGCCTTTTTCTAGTGCAATTTTGGCTAATGCTTTCAATAAGCCAACACCCGCTCCTCGACCACGAAATTCAGGTGAAACATAAAGATCTTCTAAATATAATCCCGGTTTAGCAAGCCAAGTAGAATAATTAAAGAAATAAACCGCAAAACCGATAGCTTGGTTTCCTTGCTGACAAATTAAACCATAAACACCACTATGTTCGGCAAACATGGTTGCTTTAATCGTTTCAACCGTGGCGAGTACCTCATGCTCTGCTTTTTCGTAAATAGCTAACTCTTTGATGAAATGTAATATCGTAGCGCAATCATTACTGGTTGCATGTCGAATCGTTAGTGCATCCATGTTTTTGCTCCTGTTTTTTCGTTTAAATGTTAATAATTAGACAACAGTAAGTTTATCTTCTGTTTAACGACGCTAGAGTAAAAAATTATGATGAATTTCATTTGTTTGCTTACAATTTTTCACTATTTTTTCTTGGTGTTCTCCTTTATAGTTTGCCTTTAAATTTTTCTTTGTAAAGCACGACGTAAGGATCACATTTTGTTTAAAGCTCAAGCGCTTGCAGTCGCCACTGCCCTTTCATTTTTCTCAGGTCAAACTTTTGCTAATTCCCTCAGTCAAGTCGCCCAAGATACAGCAGATTATGCGGTTGCAACTTATAAAGAAGCGATGATTGATAGTTTAGCGGAGTTAGTAAAGCACAACACCGTTGCCAAAAAAGGTGTTCCGTCGACAGAAAATCCCGTCCACATTGCTTTTAAACAAGAACTGGCCGCACAAGCCAAAGCGTTAGGACTTGAATATAACGATCAAGGCTATCTTGTCATCATCAGTTTAGGCGACAGCACAGAGCGCCTCGGTATTATTACTCATGGTGATGTTCAACCTGCTACGCCAAGCAAATGGGCAAAATCTCCTTATGAACTTGATCGGACATCAGAGCCTGGTAAGTTAATTGCGCGCGGCACCGAAGATGATAAAGGCCCTATTTCTACCGCGCTATATGCAATGAAAGCGATTAAAGATAAGAACCTCCCCTTAAATAAACGCATCGAGCTATACGTTTATATGGCCGAGGAATCCGATTGGGGGCCATTGCAAGAGTATGTAAAAAATAATGACTTGCCACAAACCAATATTACTATTGATGCCTCTTATCCTGTTGTCACTGCTGAAAAAGGCTATGGCACATTAAAATTCGCTTTTGGTCGTGAAAAAGCTTCGTTACTTGAAACCAATATCAAACACTTTGAAGGTGGCTATTTCGGCAGTCAAATTCCTGAAGATGCCAAAGCTGTCATTGAAAACGCCGATGCTGCGCTATTACAACAGTTGATGATAAAAGCGCAAAGCTATCCTCAAGGTGTAAATTTTGATTTTAATTTAGCTGGCCAAACGTTAACGATTGAAGCACTCGGTGTTTCAGCTCATTCATCTGAGCCTGAAGGTGGAATGAATGCGATTACTTTTTTAGCTGATTTGTTAAGCGAGCGACGCTGGCCAAACAATGGCGCGGGTACGTTAGTGAATTTTATTAACGATAATATCGGCTTAGGTCTTTATGGTAAAAAATTTGGAGATATAGCTTATAGCGACGATTTTATGGGGCCAATGACGGTATCGCCAACGGTAATAAAGCAACACGATGATAATATTGAACTTAATATTAATATTCGCCGCCCACGTGGGAAGTCAAGCGAGCAATTACAATCAGAGATCACCTCCACCGTTGCTAAATGGAAGCTTAACAACCTTGCTGATATTACCGAATTAGGTCACTACATCGGTCAACCCTTTGTGCAAACTAAAGCTCCACATACTGAGGTGCTACTCAATGTCTTTAGAAAATACACGGGGATCCAAGATGCAAAACCGATCTCGATTGGCGGTGGCACCAACTCGCGCTTATTCCCAAATGCAATTGCATTTGGTCCATCGATGCCAGGTAAAACATACACAGGCCACTCTGAGCACGAATTTATCACGGTGGAACAATTTGTCCTAAACCTACAAATGTATACCGCTGCATTAGTTGAATTAACACGTTAAACTCTGCTCTTCAAAGCGCTCTGTTGAGCGCTTTGTTACTCGTCTATCTGCAAAAAATATCGTTAGAACAATGGCAGCGCTGCTGGTATCATTTTATCAAATACTTCAATAACGTATGAACATGACAAAAACTTGCATTGTCACTGGCGGTAGCTCAGGTATTGGCTTAAGTATCGTCAAACTTTTTTTAGCGAACCATTACCAGGTCTTTAATCTCGATATTCAAGAAAGTGCCCTTGGTGAGTTTGTTCATTGTGATATAACTGACCATCAAGCGGTCACCAATGCCATCAATAACATTGGTGCTCAACAACCCATTGACGCACTCGTGTCCAATGCTGGTATCCATTTTTCTGCAACCATTGAAGAGACCACTGAGCAAGACTTTGACCGAGTCATCAACATTAACGTCAAAGGCGCCTACTCTGCCGTTAAGGCCGTATTACCTTTTATGAAGCAGCAACAACAAGGTGCCATCATTTTGGTTTCATCAGACCAAGCACTTATTGCTAAACGCAATTCATTTATTTATAACCTTTCAAAAACTGCGCTCGCGTCCATGGCAAAAACGACAGCGTTGGATTATGCACAATACAACATTCGTGCTAATGCGGTTTGCCCAGGCACAATAGAAACACCGCTTTACCATCAAGCAATTGATCGATATTGCCAGCAATCTGGCGAAGATAAAGCGAAAGTACATCAAGAAGAACAGGCACTTCAGCCCCTTAATCGCTTAGGTGCACCTGAAGAAGTCGCTGAATTGGTGTATTTTTTAGCGTCCGACAAGGCAAAGTTTATCACCGGAAGCTTACAAGTGATTGATGGCGGCTATACTGCGCAATAATCCTTATGGAAATCATCGATCCTCACCTACATTTGTTTAACCTTAGCCAAGGTCATTATCATTGGCTATCAGCTGATAAACCGCCTTTTTGGCCTGATAAAAATATAATCGCTAAGAGTTTTTCAGAAGACAGCATCCGTTTACATTCGCCACTGACGTTAAGCGGTTTTGTTCATATTGAAGCAGGATTTGACAACGAAAAACCTTGGCGTGAAGTTGAGTGGCTAGAAGCGACTTGCCAATTGCCATTTCGCTCGGTTGCCAGTATCGATTTAACCCTACCGCCCTCGCAGTTCATTAAGCAAATAAAAAAGCTTAAAGGCTATCATTCAGTAACTGGTGTCAGACATATCCTAGATGAAGATGCGTTTAGCCTGCTTACTTCGCCACGTGTTTGTGAAAATATCAAGCATTTAAATGACAACTTACTAAGCTTTGATGTGCAAATGCCAATTGCGGATGACAAATCGGTAAATAAACTTATTGAGGTCATTGCCGATTGCCCTCAGATGTCTTTTATTATCAATCATGGCGGTTATCCGCCAAATGTTACCAGCACATCTCAAGCATCAGAGCAGTGGCGACTAAACTTGGTCAAACTTGCGCAATTTCCAAACGTAGCGATTAAATGTTCAGGGTGGGAAATGCTTAATCGCCAATACACCAGTCAAACCCTTAGAGAGGTTATTGGTCAATGTATCGCGATATTTGGCGCCGATCGCGTTATGTTGGCGAGTAACTTTCCGTTAACTTTATTTAATTGCTCTTATCAAGCTTACTGGCTCAAGGTCATTGAACAGCTGCCGCAGCAAAACACCAACGATTTATTAGAAAACCTTTGCTTTAAAAACGCTAAACAATGGTACAAATTTCCGACAGTTTAAAGTTTTCTATCTAATTGATTTAAAATCCCCCCATAACTTAGTATGATATTTCAATTATGACTTTGAATAAACACGCGTTATGGACAAATTTGATCAGCAGATATTGAAAATTCTTCAGCAAGACTGCACCGCTTCGGTCAGTGATGTCGCAGCACAAGTTGGCTTATCAACAACGCCTTGTTGGCGACGCATTCAAGCAATGGAAAAGTCAGGAGTCATTCGTGGCCGCGTGGCCTTAACCGATGCCGAAAAATTAAATGTTGGTTTAACCGTTTTTGTGATGATAAAAACCAATCAACATAACCCTGCATGGCTGGCTGACTTTGGCAAAATAGCGGATGAGTTTCAAGAAATTATCGAATTCTATCGAATGAGTGGCGAAGTCGACTATTTACTAAAAGTGGTTGTGCCAGATATGAAAGCGTATGACGAGTTTTATAAAAAGCTCATTGATAAAGCGAGCTTTGCTGACATTAGTTCAAGTTTTGCCATGGAAGAAATGAAATACACGACCGCCCTACCGGTAGACTATATTGCCCCTAAATAACCTAAGCTCTGCATAAGAAATGCATTTCTAACGTCTATTTTTGAATTTTATTATCATAAGTAGCGCTAATAATGTTAAAAGGCTTTTCTTCTCCTATAAGCTCTTCAATAATTTGCTTAGTTTTCAAATAAACTCCTTTTTATTTAAAAGCCCCGGCTAGCGAGGCTTTGGATTCAAAATAAAAATTAATCAGTGGTAACGACGATATCAGGAAGCTCATCATTCCACTCTTCCCATATATCTTGTAGGTGGATGTGATCTACTCCCCCTTTAGATTCTTTTATTTCTATTGCTTTTTCGAATAATTTAATAACCTGCTTAAGTTCTTCAGTGCTTGCCACAAATGAGACTTCTTGCAGATCTTTAAACTCTTCTTTGCCTTCTATATAACTACAAATTTTCATAATTAATTTGTTAAACATCACCTTAATATGGTTTCTATCTTAGAATTACTCCAGAAAAAACATAATGAAGTAGGAATGCAGGAATAATAATTATGGCGTTATTTATAAACTTATGACCTAAAAAATCATGTTTACCTTTTTCAATGCACAACAAGTGAGGCAAAAAAGTAAATACTACTGCTGAAAACATAAATCCTTCAATGCTATCAAATCCGCTAAAGCTTTTAGAGTTTTTATCTAATGACAAGCCATGATTAATATGTATAACCACATTAAAGATGTACCAGAAAAATGAGATTAAGATTATAGGATCACCATTTAAACCAGTAATCCTATAAATCCTAGACTTCATGTTATTGACAGCCACAATCACTACAACTCATCACGCTACTAGCAGTATCTGCTGCTCCTGCCATAGAACCATTCATTCCAGCCATAATAGTTGCAAAAAACAACTTCAATTATCTTTTTTTAACACATAGATAAAAATTGATGAAAAATATATCACTGCCATAATAATCATCATTTCTATCATAGTTGCTTTATAAGTGGCTTCTCCGTCTAAGTTAAAAATAGAATGGATTATCTTAGGAGTACCCACCCAATTGTGATCCATCCATAATTTCCACCATATGCCGCCAGAAATTATCGTCAGGAGTAATCCAATTAATAATAGTCCCAAAGCTTTTAGTAAATTATTCATTAATAAACCTTCACTGTCCCATAATAAACAATATCTGTTCCGGGAATTAACGCAGTCTCTGTATTTTTCAATAGTTTACTTAACTTCTCAAATTCATTCTTATCTGAAAGAGTTATATACCCTGCGCTTCTTCCTCCCGGATGCATCCTAAATTGACCTCTGTTAACATCGTTAACTTTTGTAAAATCATCTATTTTCCCATCATCTCTATAAAGCGAAAACCAACTATCTGCGCCAGAAAAAAAGTCATATAGGCCACCTAAACGACCACCGCTTTCTCGTCGCACAATATAATACTTACCTTTCGGTATTGGTCCATAATTTTTACGATCAGTTAAAGTAGAGTTATTGTATGCACCTTCAGCACCAGAAAAAGCAGAAAAAGAGTCTCCGCATTCACATTGTAAAGTTGAGGTATTTGAGAAATTCAGCTTGTATGTGAATTCTTCAAGCAATCCTGTAGAGTCAAAACGGTTAATTGGGTTTCCTGAAACATAGCCAAAGGTATTAATCCCTCCTCTCAGACCAAACGGATCGGACTGAATGTATCTACCCAATTCAGGATCGTAATCCCTAAAGTAGTTGTAAGCTTAAGCGTTTGATTTTATTGTTTTCGTGCTATTTCTTATACAAACCTGAGGTTAAATAATGAAATAGCCTAGTCCGCTTACCGTTATTTTTTCATCATCGATTTTAAATCGGCAAATGGGTTGTAAGTCGCTGTATCTTGCAGCGGCTCACCTGCCTTAACTTCGGTCTGATATTGAGCGTAGTCGGTATATTTAGCATGCTCATTGTCATGACAATATAAACACAACAATTCCCAGTTACTGCCATCGCTAGGATTATTAGTGTGGTCATGATCAATATGATGAACCGTTAGCTCTTTTAAGTTGGAGTAAACAAACTCCCGTGCACACCGACCACAAACCCATGGATAGAGTTTAAGTGCTTGGTCACGGTAACCTTGCTCAAGGCGTTTATAATTGGCACTGGTGCCATACTTATCAGAAGACATGATCTTAACCTATGATGACGATAACTCCGATAAGCTAACCAACAACAAAAAAGAAGGCAAGCGCCTTCTTCTTTAATGAGTAAATTAATGCTTGATCAAATGGCTATTAAAACCTTACTTAAGCGATGTCACCATCACATGGGGAGAGCGCTTAACCACTTCATCATTCAAATCAATGCCAATACCTGGGGTTTCACTGACTTCGAAAAACCCATTGACAGGTTGCGGGTCTTGGATACAAAGTTCTCGATTCCACGACTTTATCGCATAGGTATGATGTTCATGTATTAAGAAGTTCGGGATGGCAGTTTCCAAATGCAATGATGCCGCTGTCGCCACTGGGCCACCACAAACATGCGCTTGAATACGAATATCATACACATCAGCATAGTCGCATACTTTTTTCGCTTCGGTAAATCCGCCGCATAAGCCAACATCAGGTTGTAGAACATCAATACTTTGATCTTCAAAATATTGGCGCACGTCCCAACGATGGTAAAGGCGCTCACCGCCAGCAATCGGAACATTAACCCCGTCAGAAACTTTTTTATGCACTTTAGCATTCAAATAATTAACAGGCTCTTCATACATCATGCAGCCAACCTCTTCAACGATCGCCCCCATTTGTATCGCAGAAGCCGCCCCCATTAACGAATGAGATTCAAAAATTATATCGACATCTTCGCCAACCGCTTGTCGAATTGCACGAAGACGATCACCAAACAAGCGCATTTGTTTCGGCGTAAAAAGCTTGGTGCGATCAAATGAAGAGCTGCCATCTTGATTATAAACAATCGGATCAACCTTAACGGCATCGTAACCTTCCGCAACCGCTTTTAACGCGGCTTCAGCATACTCACTTGGCTCAATCAACTTGCGGCATTCTTTATCCCAATCAAATTGCAGTTGGCTGGCGTAAGTACGGAGCTTTTCGTTAGTTTTACCACCAAGTAACTGATAAACAGGTACGCCGAACGCTTTACCTTTTATGTCCCAAAGCGCGGTATCAATCGCGCTCATCGCCGCGTAAAGCACAGGGCCGCCACCTAATCCCCAGAAACTTTCTCGCAACATTCTCGACCATAACAGTTCAGTTTGCATTGGGTTAAAGCCAATGAGTACTGCTTCAGCAATTTCTTTGATCATCGCCGCAGCAGCACTATGCCCCCAATCATAAGCTAAGCCAGCTTCGCCAACCCCAACGATACCTTCATCGGTATAAATACGAACGAACACGGGGTTCCAAGGGGGTCTTTCCGGGCACTCTATATCAAAAATTTCTACTTGGGTAATTTTCATAAAGGTCTCTACATAAATGAATTAGCGGGTTACTTATTCGGCAAAACTTGGATCATTGCGATACACTTTTCTAAGCATTGCTGGCCATGATTTTTGACCACCAGTCGCACCAGAGTGCACAACATTAGCCTGTGCTTTTATTCCATCAACAATTGCTTGGGGCACCATCACAACCGGCTTACCCATGGATAAGGTTTGAATTTGAACCTGACAAGCTCGCGTTAAGTCATACATATGCATAAACGCATCACCGATAGTTTGCCCAAGCGTTAAACCACCATGGTTACGAAGCAACATAAAGTTAGCGTTGCCTAAATCGTCTTGTAAACGCTTTTTCTCTTCAGCATTGACCGCCAACCCTTCGTAGTCATGATAACTCATCGAAGCAAGTGCAAACATGGCATACTGGCTGATAGGCAATAACCCCTCTTCCATGCTGGCGACTGAAATGGTTTCATTGGTATGTAAGTGCAAGACACACTGCGCGTCGTGACGTACCTCATGGATAGCACTGTGGATAGTAAAACCTGCGGGATTAATTTCAAACGGACAATCGGGATCAATAATATTGCCGTCAATATCAATTTTAACCAAATTAGAGGCAGTAATTTCATCAAACGCCAAACCAAAAGCGTTGATGAGGATATGCTCTGTACCCGGAATACGCGCTGAAATATGGGTGTAAATTAAATCATCCCAACCATGCATTGCCACCAAACGATAACAAGCAGCTAAATCAACACGGGTCTGCCATTCAGCAGCAGAAACACTATCCTTTAAATTAAGTTTTGGTAGTTCAAACATTTAAAATCCTTGCCATACCGATAACATGGACACTGGTACATGCTCTCATATAGCTATTATATTGGTAAATTTTACTGAATCACTTAATGAAGTAAAAGCGAAGCATTAGTGATAATTGCTATAAGTTAAACCCAATTAACACCACTGCAGCATTGCAATTAGCTAACCGCCATCTTAATGATAGCGGCTATTAGCAAGACAAACACCAAAATACGTGTCACCTTGGCATATTTTTGTTGCTGCTCGACTTCCATCGGCTTGCCATACTTCTCACCCAATACAACCATTAAAGCGACGGCTGCAAAAACCACCGCCAGTATAATTATCAGAGTCATTATTTACATCTTTAGTTGCTAAAATCTCAAGTTAACATAATATATCAAATAGACAAATCAGTTACTTAACATATGCACTATCGTGTGCAGATAGCTTGGATCTTCCCGATGGCACAATACGCAGATTTCAATGACAAACGACAATTTATTATTCGCCTTGGGAAGGCTTTACACAAATTCGGCACACCAGCCTATCGTTTAGAAACGCACTTACAAAATGTGGCTCGCTCGCTAGGTATTGACGGTAATTTTGTGATCACGCCAACTTCACTAACTTTTGTATTATCTGATAACGTTGATACCCCATATCACCAAGAGTACAACCATATTGTTCGCGTTATGCCTGGCGATCTTGATTTAGGCTCACTGGCACGCACCGATGAGCTCGTTGATGAACTTGCATCTGGTCAACGCACACTGGAAGAAGCCACCGAACGTCTTGATGAAATCGTTAATAAGCCTCACCCTTACGGTCGTTTATTAACCTTTTTCGCCTTTGGCGCTTCGTCAGGCGCTTTTGCAATGCTTATTCGTACGAGTTGGAATGATGTGCTCTGGTCTACCGCACTTGGGCTATTAGTATGCTTATTTGTCTTTTGGGCAGAGCGTTCTAAACGTGTAACCGAAATGCTAGAGCCGATGTCAGCATTAGTCACGGCCTTGCTCGCCTCTGCAATTACCTTATTTGATCAAAGCATCAATATGCCGCTGGTGATCCTGTCGAGTATCATAGCCTTTATACCCGGTCTAGCGTTAACACTTGGCTTAGCAGAACTTGCCGCGCGTAATTTAATTGCGGGCACCGCGAGGATCATGGATGCGATCATGGTGTTATTTAAGCTCTATTTTGGCGCCGTACTTGGTATGGCTTTGGGTAATATCTTCTGGGGAACAGGTGAATTTATTGAGCCAATGCCGACACCTGAGTGGGTGTCTTGGGTGGCAGTCACCACCCTATCGATTAGTTTGGTTATTTTATTTAAAGTGCGATTAAAAGATGCACCTTGGGGGATCATATCAGGCTATGTCGCCTATGGAGCAGCGCTTTGGGGCTCGGGTGTTTTAGGCGTTGCCTTAGGCGCATTTGTTGGCGCTTTTGCTTTGGGTATTTATGGCAACTTATTCTCTCGGCTAATGAACCTTCCCTCCAGTATCGCTAAACTTCTAGGTTTAGTCGTTTTGGTGCCAGGGAGTAAAGTTTACATGGGGTTAAATAGCGCCATACTCGGACAGCACATGCTCAATGAAACCGATATTGGCTCTAAAGCCTTTTTGATCTTTATGTCGCTGGTCGCAGGCTTACTATTCGCAAACGTCGCCTTGCCACCACGCAAATTGTTATAATCACTAACGCTAATAGCTATTCAATGAGTATCGAAAAATCTCACTATCATCATGGCGACCTTAAAGCGTCGATGATCAAAACCGCTAAGCAAATGTTGGAAAACGATGGCATACAAGCGCTGTCTTTAAGAAAAATAGCGGAGCAAGTTGGCGTATCACGCACTGCTGCTTATCATCATTTTGCCAATAAACACGAACTACTAAGTGCCGTTGCCAGTGAAGGGTTTGAAGCATGGCAGCATCAAGTTGAAGCCATTTTTGGTAATGAGAAACTAACCGCAAAGCAACGTTTTAAAGCGTTTTTTCAAGGTTACATTCATTTTGCGATCGAGCATCCTCACATTTATTCATTAATGTTTGGAGAAACCCT
Source organism: Thalassotalea ganghwensis (assembly GCF_053485795.1). Lineage (NCBI taxonomy): Bacteria > Pseudomonadati > Pseudomonadota > Gammaproteobacteria > Alteromonadales > Colwelliaceae > Thalassotalea > Thalassotalea ganghwensis. Next base: position 7,331 of record NZ_JBQRUM010000019.1, on the reverse strand, counting down.
ATGGAAGCATCAACACAATACCGAACAATTAAACAATGTTGCTTATCCAAGTTTTGAGCAACAAGTAAAAATGACCCAATACTGGCAGTCGATTGGCGTCTTACCGGCACAAGAAAATAGTTTGAGATTAGCGCAAGTCATCTGGGGTACATTGCATGGTATCGCCACTCTTGTGCTCGATGGTATCTATACAAAAAATACCAACATTGATGAAATGTGTGACTGTGCATTTAACCTTTTTACAGGTTTTTCAAACAATTAGGGGCTTTATCTTAGTATAGCTAGCCATACCTCGTATTGTATATTGCTGATTTTTAACTGATAATGTTTAGCACACTGGATTAAATGGAAAGCTGGATATGAAACATACGCAAGATAGTGACAAACTAGAGCAATTCAGTGAGTATTTTTCAATAGAGCATCTCTTTAACCTCAACCTTAAACCCTTATCTTCACAAGAGTTATGTAGCTACTCGGAATTTATTGAACAAATTCCAACACCTTTTAAATTGGCCACCCAAGTGGCGACCCTTGATCAAATCGCCATTGAACCGTTGCAAACCGTTAAAGGCGTTGCCACACAATTAATGCGTTACCTTAATTTACAAGCACAAAAAGTTGACTTGTTAATGCATTACATCGTCAGTCAACAAGATGAAGAGGAGCATCGCTATCAAGGCATTGGTTTTGGTGGTAGTGGGGTAAAGTTTAAATCTCAACAAGCGCTAGCTGTTAATACACTCGTTGAAGTAAAACTTTTTATCGAACAGGACAATTGCAATATCTATTGTCATGGTGAGGTTATCGAAATAGCACAAGAAGATGAGCATTTTATCGGAAAAGTCTTGTTTCATCATATCCGAGATGATGATCGCGAATTGCTGGTACGGTGCACTTTGCATCAGCAACAAAAACAATTAAACGCTTTATCTAAAAGGCGAAATGAAAACAGCTAATCAGGCTTAATGAATAAGCTCTAAGGTTATCTGGCAGGTTCTTTAATAGGGTTGATCTTACAGCTCATTACAGCCTTACCCTAATGCAAAAATTCCACAAAGGCTAATTTTCACTTTCGCGCAACTGGATACTATTGCGCTAACTTGAAAAGGGGCAAATGCACCATAAAATTGCTGCCTACGTTAAATCATCAATCAGTTTCTGTCGATCTTTTAATAGCAGCTTAAATCTCAATTCCTAAGTATCTGATGGTGTTATCAATTTTTGTATAACCAAGTAGTAGTTGAACAACCCTTATATTTTTAGTTTAAGCATAAATCAAAGTCGCTTTGGTTCTTTGCATTGAGTAGGTTCCATATAGGTCAGAATCAAGCCCTAACTGCTCAACCCAACTCCTTATGATAGACCTGTTATATGAATAGCGGATTGGTTGATTAGCGCGACGTAAACTCCGAAACAAATAATTACTAGCTTGCAATGTAACTTCTTGAACCCTAGCAAAAACTTGATCTCGGCTAGCTACATCTCGAACTTTTAAGGACAGTAAATCACATGACCTTAATTTCCTATCTATAGCCAAAGTAAGTAACGCTAACTGCATTAAGTTATTTTTAATTTCCATTGCCGTGCGAATATGCCAAACTTCTTCATGTTTGAAAGAGCGTTTCACGCCTATCGCATTGTTACTAAGCTATAGTTTCGTAGTTACTAAAAGTCACTATGAGAATAGATCGCTGATCTTTGCGGCTAGGGTATGAACAAAAATGAGCTAACTTAATTTGCAAGTCTGGTGTAAAACCTTTACTAATTCATGAATGCTCAAAATTATCATTTAAAAATTGGGTTGGGGTCATATTTTCAAACTTTTTAAATGCGTAATTAAATGCTGACTTTGAATTGAAGCCACATTCTAGTGCCACGTCAAGAATTGCTCCGCGTTTTTCATTATTGGCAATCAGTTGTGCTTTCACCGCATTCACTCTCAAGCCGTTGATGTAGTCATTAAAATTCTTTCCTGTTGTAACATTTATTGCCCACGAGGTGTCTTTTATATTTAACCCTGTTTCTTCTGCCACCTGCTGTACAGTCAATTTGGATATTTTAAATAGTTGCAACGTTTGTACTTTTGAATTAATTGAGTCAAAGAGTGTCTGAGCTAATGAATAATCTTCAACGGTCGACATATTATTATTGTATTTAGGCTTTAGCTCGTCGTTAGGATCATTCTCCACCTTAAAACCGGTGAACAATTCAGCTTGGTTGAGTGATTTTACAAGCAGGTAAGTACAAATAACTAATAGCAAAGCTAAATCAAAAACATACCATTGATAATAAATTTCTCTACTAATAATACTCTTGCTGTTAAGTCGAAACATATCAATGAGTAAGAATATTACGATTATAATACCGCTATTTTCAACCCAGCGCAGCCGGATTGATAATTCGTCTGAACGGGAATTCAATGCGGCGTTTTCGTAGCGACGAAGTAATTTATAGGAGTGAAACAAATATATGATTTGACTTAGCGAGCCAAGCACAATGATTAACTCAACGTATTGTGTAAAAGGTAGAGACGCTACTGCAGGTAAGCAATGTAATGCTATGCGCTGATTGGGAAGTACACGGTTGGAAACTAAGTTTTGCGAAGCATAATAAAAGATTGGTCCCATTAATAAAGTGAATGCTGGGGTAATAAAGAAATAAGGCTTGGTGATATTAAGTTCTTCCATGATATTAAAGGTCATCAACACTGAAAAATACACTATTATTAACATCACACCTCTATATCGCTGCCGGTCATAAAGTAAAGCGAAACTGAGCAAACCTAAGAAAATAAAAAGTCCCTGTAGAATATTCGCGGGGGAAAGGAAGATGAAGTTATTCATGGTTAGTTTTATGTTAGTTTCAGTGTATTTTCCGGTGCTAAAAGATAATTAATATCGAAATTAAGGTGCAGAATCCTAATTCGGGACGCTTAATCTAAGCCAAAAGTTTATCTTCGTGTCTTACACAAGTATACGGAACCAGAACATATATGAATAGTTTTAAAATATATCGTTGCATTTGGGTCAGCTTATTTTTGTTCTCTTTTGCAGCAGAGGCTGAAAAATCAAACAAAGTGCTGCAAATGAGCAATAATGCTCATGATGTTTCGATAGGAGAAGTATCTGAGCTTAATTCAGTACTTTACTTTCAGAATAAGCAAGAAGCGTTGCGATTGTGCAAATCAGGAGTTTGTAATGATGCTTTGCCATTGTTAACAAGGTTGACTCAACAATTTCATGCAGATGGGGATAATTGGTATTTGTTAGGGAACGCCTATCGCCAAGCCGGAAATTATGAGGCTGCAGCGAATGCTTTTGTTTCCGCACTTAAATTGGGAACAAAACTACGAGGCATTCCAAATAGCGCAAGCAATCCAAACGACTTAATGGTGATTATTGCTGAAGTGTATGCTCAGGCAAATAACGAGAAATTAACTCAGTATTGGTTAGCTAAAGCACTAGAATATCGGTGGGATGATAAGCCAAAGCTATCTGGGCATAGCTTATTTCAGAAAGGTAAAAACCCATATTTCAAACCGTATTATGAAAGAGACTGGTATAAGTCATTGTCTGGCATCACTGATATCCCTGATAACAGAGTGGAAGGTTGGCGCCTAGACCTCAACTATCTACTCTCTGAAATTAAACGCCTACATGTAGCACCTTACCACTCAATTTCAGAAACTGAACTAACAGCAAAGGCGAAGCAGTTATACGACAAAATTCCAAATCTTAGCGACGATCAAATTGTATTTGGCTTAATGGAGCTCTTAGGTAACATTGGAAATGGTCATAATTTTATTATTCCTGCATGGGGGAAAAAAGGTAATTTTCAGCAACTACCTGTTCAATTTTATCAATTTTCGGACGGGTTATATGTAGTCAATGCATCTGACGAATACCAACATCTTGTTGGCGCTAGAGTTTTAAAATTCAACGAGATGGACACCAATGTGGCATTGAGGCTCACCGATAAAGTGAACCCTAGAGATAACAATATGCAAAGGCTCTGGTTGGGACCTTATTATTTAAGCCTTCCTGAGGTGCTTGAGGGTATTGGTGCAATAGATAATTCAGATACCGTCACATTGACATTATTGGATAGTCAAGAAAAGCTGTTTGAGACAACACTTAAACCGGTTTCTATGAGTTTTAATGGTTTCCCAAAGTTGCCAGCAGTGGCTGGTTCGAAATCAAATCCGCTTTATTTAAAACAAAATAATAATGAGTACTGGCGAGAATGGTTGGAAAATGAAGGTATCTTGTATGTGCAATTTAATGACGTCCGGAATAAGCGTTCACAGCCTTTTGATAAATTTAATGAACAACTTCAGAGTGAAATTAAAGACAGCCAATCTAAAGCTTTAGTGCTCGATCTTCGTCATAACAGTGGCGGTAACGGTTCAATTACCCCACCAATGCTTAAAACACTGGTGCTATTTGAGGCAATAAACCCAACGGGATCTACGTTTGTCATTGTAGGAAGGAATACTTTTTCCGCAGGTCATGACCTATTGATGGATGTCGTTAAGATGACTAATGCCATTGTGGTTGGTGAGCCCTCAGGTACTCGCCCTAATACAATAGGTGAGGCGGGATGGTTTCATCTGCCATATAGCGGCCAAATAGGAATCATTTCTTCTCAGTTTCATCAAAAAGGCAGTGCCGAAGACCATCGTATTTGGTTAGCACCAAGCTTACCTGCAGTACTAACGTCCAAAGTGTATTTTTCAGGTGTTGACCCTGCGATGGAGTCAATTAAAAGAATAATAAAGCTACGTAAAGGTCAGCAATAACTGTATCGATAAGAAGCGATAGAAAAATAGCTAAATGATAAAGGGAAATAATATCATGAAAGGGGTATTTTATACTTATGTTTTTATGACTGCGCACGCAGCTGTTGTGCAACCTAACGTTTATTAAAGAGGATGAAAGAGTATGGAAATCAAGTTAGACGATTTATCGGGTGGTGAGGTGATCAAATTGCTCCAAGAGCACTTGGCTGATATGTACGCAACGTCACCAAAAGAGAGCGTTCATGCTTTAGATATTGATGCACTGAAGTCACCAGATATTACATTTTTTAGCGGTTGGATTGGGAGTGAGCTATTAGGTTGTGTTGCTATAAAAGAATTAACCCCTGATCATATAGAATTAAAATCGATGAGAACGACGAGTTCGGCTCGCCAATCTGGCGTTGCTACCAAGCTTTTATCCCACGCTCTCAATGTTGCTATTAAGCGAGGTTATCAGAAAGTGAGTCTAGAAACAGGAACTCAAGACTTCTTTCGGCCAGCCCGAAACCTATATGAAAAGTTTGGTTTCGCTTATTGTGAACCATTCGCAAACTATAAAGTGGATCCACATAGTCATTTCATGACAAGAGGTTTGATAGAAAAATTCCTATAACAACGCATGAACAAAAAATTTGTTACATCAAAAGTTTCACAGAAACGAGTTGTTATTCGAAAAATTAAAAGAGTTCGATTACATATGCATAATTCCAAAGAGTTTTTTTAAATCTGAGTTTGGTAGCACTTGCTTCTCTATGCTAGGTCCCTGTTAATAATGCAGCAACAAAAACAATTAAACGCTTTGTCTAAAAGACGAAGTGAAAACAGCTAATCAGGCTAAATGAATAAGCGCTAAGGTTATCTGGCAGGTTCTTTAATAGGGTTCAATCAGAGCTGATGGTCTCAGATGTGCCAACTAGAGCCGTTCGACTTCAAATTAAGACTATAAAACAAAGTAAAATATCGGACGCTCAGTCAAGTCATTTCCGGACAAAAACTTGTTACGATTTCTCGGAGTTGACTAGCTTTAGGATAAGACTAGGTAGGGCAAAAGGAAAGACCTGCCCCCACCTTTCTTGTTTACAGCTTCGGCACCTACGAGGCAATGTTAACTTTGAGTTACTGGCTTAGCGTTCACCGAGCTCTTTGGTTGAACTGGTTTCACGATTAAGCCAATACCAATCAGAAACAACACACAAGCAATTATTTGAGCAAGGCTTAGCATTTCGTCATACATGAAGTAGCCTGATATCAGCGCAAATACAGGAACAAGTAAAGTCAGTGGTGCTGTCATGCTAAGAGGGTAGCGGATCAGCATACGGTTCCATACCCAGTAACCAAACAGCGTGGTTGGGTAAGCTTGAAAGACAACGGCGATGGTTGTGCTGGTATCCCAAGCTTCAAAGGCATGGGTTACGATACTCGGGCCATGCAGACTGACCGCAAACAGTACCAACGGAATTGGCGCAAATAACATGCCCCAAACATTAAAGGCAAAAGCTTGAATAGTTTTGGATGCTTTCACGATCATACCCATGATCGTCCAACACGTTGCGGCAATCATAATGAAAACTAGGCCTTGAAGAGTTATATTGCCATTGGTGGCGGAAACCAAAATCAATAGCGCTGCCAGTGCTGTAATTGCACCTGTGACCTTACGTTTTGATGCCATCTCTTTCTGAATGAAAACCCCTACCGCCATGCTGATTAAGGCATTGGATGAAAGCAAAACCGATGACATACCTGATGAAAGGCCAGCTGTTATTGACCAAGAAGCCATGCCCCAAATGCCCACCCCAAATACTATGCCATAGCTAATGAGGTAGCGCCAATCCACGTTTGGTCTGCGAATAAAGAAGATCGCTGGTAATACAGCGAGTGAGAACCTTGCTGCCGTTGCTAATAGTGGGTGAACCTCGGTGATGCCCATCTTAATCATCGAGAAGTTGAAACCCCAGATGGCCATCACTAGCACCACTATAAATAAATCGTTTCGTTTCATAACTGTACTCCTTAATTGTTGCAAAATAGTATTACTCGTGTACAGTCATCAGTACAGATACAATTTTTGATTTAAAAAGAAGTACAGTTTCGCTTATGAGTATGTACAGAAAGATGGCGAGCCAATTTGTTCATGAAATAGAGTCGGGTAAGTTGCCACAAGGTAGTCGTATGCCCTCACTTAGACAGCTTTCAAAACAGCAGTCAGTAAGCATGTCTACGGCAGTCAGCTGTTACCAGGAGCTGGAATCACAAGGATGGATTCATGCTCGCCCTCAAGCGGGGTATTACGTTTCGGTTCATAAAAGCCAACATCGAACGCCACAAATTGTGCAATTTATCAGTAAGGTTTCGAGCGTTGAACAGAGCTTTGCGATTCATTCTGAATACAACGGACCGCTTGGCGTTTCTAGCACAGACATAGATGAACAAGCGTTAAGTGAATTAAAGCGCAGCTTTCGTCGAACTAGTAAGCGTTTAGGAAATAGCCGACTCAATCAATACCCCAATGCTCAAGGTGAGCCGTTTTTACGAG